>CANGKR010000044.1 GCA_947454355.1 Comamonadaceae bacterium | reverse complement strand
GTTTCTGGGCCCCAATGGGCCGATTGCTGCAGATTTGCAAAGAATTCATTGCAAGCACAGAAAGATCTTTGCTTGCAAATTGTGAACTTTTCAAGCCACCCTTGATCTCTAGGCGAACACGATCCACAAAAGTTAGATTGCTTACAGACAGCCCCTTCAGGGGCAATCTGAGTGTTCACTTGGGTCAAAAGCCGTCCTGCAACGGGGCTCAGGTTAGAATAGGCGGCTTGGCCGTCGGCCACCCTTTCTGTTCAATCCAGATTCAATTCCTATGAAAACCGCTCAAGAAATCCGCGTCGGCAACGTCATCATGCACGGCAAAGACCCTATGGTCGTCCTGCGTACCGAATACCAACGCGGCGGACGTGGCTCGTCCACTGTTCGCATGAAGCTCAAAAGCCTGATCGCCAACTTCGGTACCGAAGTCGTGTTCCGTGCTGATGACAAAATGGACCAGGTCATTCTGGACAAGAAAGAGTGCACCTACTCTTACTTTGCCGATCCTATGTATGTCTGCATGGACACCGAGTTCAACCAGTACGAAGTCGAAGCCACCAACATGGGGGACGCTTTGAACTACCTCGAAGACGGCATGGAACTCGAAGTGGTGTTCTACAACGAGAAAGCCATCTCGGTTGAATTGCCTACCAGCGTGGTGCGTGAGATCACTTGGACCGAACCCGCCGTCAAAGGCGACACTTCAGGCAAGGTCTTGAAGCCTGCCAAAATCGCCACCGGCATGGAAGTGCCCGTGCCTTTGTTTGTGGACCAAGGCGACAAGATCGAAATCGACACCCGCACTGGCGAATACCGCAAGCGCGTCTGATCGTTTCACGATGCCATTACAAAGGCTCCTGCGGGAGCCTTTGTTGTTGGTGGGCATGGACTGAACCGCAGATTGATTGACAATCAGGCCATGCAATCGACCCAAGACATCAAAGACTCTCCCCTGGCCGACGCATGGGCTGAACTTCAGGCCCATGCGGCGGCCGGCGAACCGCTCGAGCCCAATGCCTACCGACTGGCCTTTGCAGACCCTGAATTTTTGCTTCGTCGCGAAGCGCGGGGTATCCGGTTCCAGTTGGAAATGCTCAAACCCGATCTGGAGCAAACCGCTGCGGGCGTCGAACATACGGTGGTGGTGTTTGGCAGCGCACGCTTTCCTTCCATGGAAAACGCCCAAGCCGTGATGGCGCAAGCTCAAGCCAGCCAAAACCCTCAAGCCATCCTGCAAGCGACAAAAGGCATCAGCAACGCCCATTACTACGAGCAAGCCCGCAGATTTGCGGGTTTGGTTGCCGAGGCTTCTCAAAATATGCCTGCCAGTGAGCGCTTGTACATTTGTACCGGTGGCGGGCCGGGCATCATGGAGGCGGCCAACCGCGGTGCTTTTGAAGCGGGGGTGCCTTCGGTTGCCTTGAATATCGCCTTGCCCCATGAGCAGGCGGCAAACCCCTATGTGACACCAGCTCTGAGCTTCAAGTTCCACTACTTTGCTTTGCGCAAAATGCACTTCATGATGCGCGCCCAAGCCCTGGTGGCTTTCCCCGGCGGTTTTGGCACGCTCGATGAGTTGTTCGAAGTGCTGACCCTGGTGCAAACGCGCAAAGCCAAGCCCGTACCCATCCTGCTGTTCGGTTCGGACTATTGGATGCGGTTGATGAATTTCCAGACATTGGTGGATGAAGGCACCATCTCTGCCGAAGACCTGAATCTCTTCCACTACGTCAATGACGCTGAACAAGCCTGGTCAGTGATCCGCAATTTTTACAAACTGCCCGCTTGAAAGCGGACTGTGTATTGGGGCGAATTCAGCTGAAGTTCAGTGCTCTACACGAGGCCTCAAGTACCAGGCTGATCGAGAGCCTGCGCCTACCACCAAACCCACCATCCAAAACACGGGCGCAATTCCCACCACAGCGCCGGCCATGCCAAACAACATGGGCATCAAGACGCTAGAGGCATTGACGGTCATGATGCGCAAACCCAGCGCCTCGCCTTGACGGTGGTGCGGCGTGATTTGGTGCAAGGTGCTCATGACCATGGGCTGCACCACGCCCAAAGTCAAGCCCAACAGCACCGAGCACATGCCCATGGCCACAGCGGTTTGGGTCAAAGGATAAACCGCAAAGATCACAGCGGCTAAGACCATGGCGATAGTCAAAATCCGAAACTCTTCCATGCGTTTGGCCACCAGGGGCAAGACCACACGAATCAAAGCCGAAGCCACTGCAAATGCCCCTAAGATGAAACCCACCACGGAGGCGCTGAAGCCCCGCTCATGGCCCAGAATGGGCACCACAAAGGTGTGCACATCCCAGCAAGAGGACAGCATCCAGTTGACCAACAACAAACGCCGCATCAAGGGTTCGTGCAGCAAGTCCCAAATGCGGTGCTTGGCCGCATCCTTGTGCGGTATTTGCAGCGGTAACTCGGGCACGCGGCGCACCCAGAACCAGGTGACCAAGGGCATCAGACACATCAACGCAAAGGCCGCGCGAAAACCTGTGTCGTCAGCCGCCACTTGACCGGCATGGTCGATCATCAAGCCCGCAGCCATCGGCCCCATGAAGTTGGACACCGCGGGTCCGATGGCCAGCCAACTGAAAGACTCCTTCAAATGGTCGGCATCTCGGGCTGAACGGCCTACATGCCTTTGCAAGGCGATCACGGCCAGGCCCGTGGCGCCCCCCGTCAACAAGGCGCTCAGGCACAGCATCGGAAATACAGGAAATACCGCCGACAAACCCGCGCCGATGGCGGCCACGGCCACGCTCAAGCGCATGGGTTTCTTCAAGCCATGCCGATCTGTGTAGCGCCCTGCCGGGATGGCCATGAACACCTGCGTGAGGGAAAACAGCGCCAGCAATACCCCTACCGACAAAGCGCTGTGCTCGTCGCGCAAGGCCATCAAGGGTGTGGCCAGGCGCATGCCGGTCATGCAGGCATGCAGAAAAATTTGTCCCGCGATCAGGCGCAACAGCGGCGGCATCATCCTTCGCGGTCGATCAGATCAGCGCCGCTGTCAATCGCAGAAGGCAACAAGGCGTCGGCTTGGGCCTCAGGCAAGGCGTCGACAGTGCGCAAGGCGCGGTGCATCACATTGCTGCGGGTTTGAGCTTTGTCCAGGGTGTTGAGCACGGTTTGAGTTTGCTCTTTGACTTTGGCCAGCACCTCACCAAACTTGCCGAATTCGGTTTTGACTGCACCCAACACTTGCCAAACTTCGCTGGAGCGCTTTTCAAGTGCCAGCGTGCGAAAACCCATCTGCAGAGAGTTGAGCATGGCCATCAAAGTGGTCGGCCCCGACAGGGTCACGCGAAAATCACGCTGCAAGGCTTCCATCAAACCCGGGCGGCGCAAGACCTCGGCGTATAAACCTTCGGTAGGCAAAAACATGACCGCAAAATCGGTGGTGTGCGGTGGGGCCAGGTATTTTTCGGCCATCGATTTGGCTTCTAAGCGCACACGGGCCTCGAGCGCTTTGCCGCAGGCGTCTACCTGCACCACATCGGCACGACTTTGCGCGTCGAGCAGTCGTTCGTAATCTTCATTGGGAAACTTGGCATCGATCGGCAACCACACGGGCTGGCCATCGTCCGAGCGACCCGGCAAACGGATCGCAAAGTCCACCCGGTTTTTACTGCCCGGCACCGTGGCCAGCTGAGTGGCATATTGGTCTGGGGCCAGCACCTGCTCCAGCAGCGAAGCCAATTGGGCCTCGCCAAACATGCCACGGGTTTTGACATTGGTCAGCAAATGCTTGAGGTCGCCCACGCCCTGGGCCAGTGTGTTCATCTCCCCCAGACCTTTATGCACTTGCTCCAAGCGATCGGCCACTTGCTTGAAGCTCTCGCCTAAGCGCGCTTGCAAGGTGGCTTGCAGTTTTTCGTCCACCGTCTGCCGCATTTCATCGAGCTTGGCGGTGTTACTGTGCTGCAGCTGGGCCAACTGGGTTTCCAAGGTGCCGCGCATCTCGCTCAGGCGACGGGCATTCGACTCGGACAGCATTTGCACCTGCTGGGTCAAGGTGTCCGACAATGTTTTTTGGAGCAAACCTAATTGCTGGGCAAATGCATCGATCTGACTGTTTTGGGTGCGCGTGGCTTCGGCGCTTTGCTGCACCAAGCTTTGCTGAAACGTGCCGAGGGTTTGGATCAATTCTTGCCGACCGCCTCGGGCGGAGTCGTTGATCTCGGTGCGCAGTTCACGCTCTAGTCGTTCACTGCTGTGGGCAATGACCTGCTCCAATTGCTGGACTTGCGAGGTGTCTGGCTTAGGCCGGGCCAGCCACAGTATCAGCAACATCATTAAGTTCAGGCCGGCCAGGACCAGCAGAACTTGGATCATCCACTCGGCCATCAAGCACGTCCTTGCACGCTGTTCAAGGGTGTCAGTGCCTGGCCGCGAGTCAAATACGCCACCAAGTTGTCGGCGGCCAACTGGGCCATGGCTTTGCGGGTCTGGACGGTAGCGCTGGCAATGTGCGGCGTGAGGACCACGTTGCCGCACTTCAGCAGTTCAGGGTGAACTTGGGGTTCGCCCTCAAACACATCCAAACCGGCGCTGGCGATGCGACCCTCCTGCAGGGCTTGCGCCAGTGCAGCGTCGTCCACGATGCCGCCACGGGCGATGTTGACCAGGGTGGCCGTAGGTTTCATCAAAGCCAGCTCAGCCGAGCCGATGGTGTGGTGCGACTCGGCGCTGTAGGGCACCACCAGCATCACATGATCGGCTTGTTGCAGCAATTCGGTTTTAGAGACATAGCGAGC
The DNA here is from genome assembly GCA_947454355.1 of Comamonadaceae bacterium. Taxonomy (GTDB): domain Bacteria; phylum Pseudomonadota; class Gammaproteobacteria; order Burkholderiales; family Burkholderiaceae_C; genus Limnohabitans_A. The sequence goes on along the minus strand of CANGKR010000044.1, from coordinate 12,722 downwards.
CTGGCATTGGACTTCGAGTTCGGCAGACAGGCGTGATCGGTTGTGGTAAGTGACCTGCATGCCAAAACCATGCGCGGCGCGGCGGGCAATGCCCTGACCAATACGCCCCATGCCGATGATGCCCAAGGTGCTGCCATGCACTTCTGCGCCTGCAAACATGTCGTAGCGCCATTTGGTCCATTGACCTGCACGCAAAAAGTGTTCGCTCTCGGTCACACGCCGCGCCGTGGCCATGAGCAATGCAAAGCCAAAATCGGCCGTGGTTTCGGTCAACACATCGGGCGTGTTGGTGGCCTGCACACCGGCTGCGGTCATGGCGGGCACATCGAAGTTATTGAAACCGACCGCCATATTGGCCACCACTTTGAGTTGCGGGCAAGCAGCCAACAAAGCCGCGTCAATGCGCTCGGTGCCCGTCGTGATCGCGCCAGCATGGCCTTGTAATTTTTCTGCCAATTGAGCGGGCGTGAACAGCGTATCGGCTTGGTTATCAACCACCTCAAAATGCTGGCGCAAATGGTCCAGCACTTCTTCAAACATGGGAATGGCGACAAAAACAGAAGGTTTCATGGGGCTTTAATTTTCAAGTCTTCAGCAATGCCCAATTGGCGGGCCCACCAAGGGGTCAGCGCGGGCAACAAGGTCAAGGTCCAAATGACCACCCAGGCCGTGAGCGACATGAGCTCGGTCATTTGCGGAAATTGCGCCACCGTGATCACGGCCAGAACCACGGGGATCACACCGGTTTCGCGAACGGCGCACAAAAACAATTTCTCGCGCCAACCGATACTCGTTGGCCACAAAGACAACATCACCGAGAGGGGCCGCGCCACCAAAATGAAAAGTGCGGATATCGCCAAGCCCAGCCCCACGGTGTGCGACAGGTCCGACAGGGACACAAAGGGTCCCACCATCATGAAAATCACTGGCTTGGCCAAACTCTCGATTTTGGTCTCCATCGTATGGAGCAGGCTTTTGAAAGCGGGCGAACCGTGGTTGAAATTGCCGAGCAATCCCGCCACAAAAGCAGCCAAAAAACCATTACCGTGAATCGCCTGAGCCAGCACAAAGGTCATCAAAGGCACCACCAGCACCACTGCAAAGTCATACAAGTCTTCAGTGGCTTCTTCTTCATGGCGTTTGGCTTTATAGCGCTCAAAAAGCGCCACACCCAACCAGCCGATCACACCGGCCACGGCGCCCCAGAAAAATTGTTGACCCAGCAAGCTCAGGTTGTCGGCGCTCAAGAGCCCTTGCACTAAAGCGCCCAGGTTATCAAAACGGGCGCCTGCCAGCACCATGACCGCAATCGCCCCGGTGAAGATGGCGCCCACCGCGTCGTTCAAGGCGCTCTCGGCCACCGCCATGTCAGCAACCCGCTTATAACCGGCTTTGAAGACCATGCGCTTCAAAGTTGGGATCAAGGCCGCTGGGTCGGTAGAGCCCAAGATTGCAGACAACAAAGCCGCAGTGGGCCCTGGCAGGCCCAATGCCAGGAGCAGCGCGAACATCACGATGAAGGTGAGCACATAACCCAGCACTGCGATCATCAGTGTGGGGTAGGCGATACGCAAGAAATCTTTCCGTTCGATTTCATCGCCACCAGACTTCAGAATAATGGCCGCCAAGGCGGTACACACCACCACTGACAAAGTCAGCGATTGGGCCAAGGGAGCCAGCGCATCATGCAGCACGATGCCCACCAACAATTGCAAAGTAAAACTCGGAAAAACCGTTCCTTCAGCAGCCTTGCTGCAGGCCCAGCCAAACAGCAAAAACAAGCTCAAGCACCACAGCGAAGCGGCAATGGCCGACTCTGTTCCACCGGCATGGGCAATGTGTTGCAATAGCTGCGCAGACAAGGCGTTGACAACAGCCGCCAATATCATGAGAGAGACGATCTTCAAATAAGGCAGCATGGTTCAGGCGGGTTGTTCGATCTCAAACACCTGGCGCAAATAGGCCAGGTATTTTTCGTCGTCACACATGCCCTTGCCAGGCGAGTCTGACAATTTGGCCACGGGCTGGCCGTTGCAGCGAGTCATCTTGATCACGATTTGCAAGGGCTCATAGCCCAGGTCGTTGGTCAGGTTGGTGCCAATGCCAAACGCCAATTGACAGCGCCCATTGAATTGTCTGAACAGTTCGATAGTGCGCGGCACTGTCAACCCGTCACTGAAGATGAGGGTTTTGGTGCGCGGGTCGACTCGGTTGGCTTTGTAGTGCGCGATCATGCGCTCGCCCCAAGCAAACGGATCGCCGCTGTCATGGCGGGCGCCGTCAAACAGCTTGCAGAAATACAAATCAAAATCGCGTAAAAACGCATTGAAGCCATAGACGTCGCTCAAGGCAATGCCCAAATCACCCCGGTATTCTTTGGCCCAGGATTCAAATGCAAACACCTGACTGTCGCGCAAACGCGGACCCAGGGCCTGCGCAGCCTGCAGGTACTCGTGCGCCATGGTGCCCAAGGGTGTTATGCCCAAGAGGTAGGCGTAATACACATTACTCGTGCCGGCAAATTGCCCATCGGGGCCGGTGCCCAAGCGACCCGCCAAAACGCGCAAAACCTCTTCGTGCCAAGACCTGGAAAAGCGCCTGCGCGTGCCGTAATCTGCGATCTTGAGAGTTTGCAAACCTTCGCCTTGCAATTGGGCGATTTTGGTCTCCAAGCGCTGACGACCACCCAGCAAGTCAGGGACTTTCTGGGTGTTGCGGAAATAGACCTCATTGATGATGGCCAACACCGGGATCTCAAACAAAATGGTATGCAGCCAAGGTCCTTGGATGACGATCTCGATTTCGCCCGTCAACAAGGGGGTGACTTGTACGCATTTTTCATTGAGCCTGAAGAGCCCCAGAAAATCCACAAAATCGCTCTTGATGAAGCGCAGCGACCGCAGATAGTTGAGCTCCGACTCTTTGAAAGTCAGACCGCACAGAGATTTGATTTCGTTGCGTATCTCATCGACATAAGGCGCCAAATTCACGCCGGGGTTGCGACACTTGAAACGGTATTCGACCTGCGCCCCCGGAAACTGGTGCAAGACCACCTGCATCATGGTGAACTTGTAGAGGTCGGTGTCCAGCAGACTGGTGATGATCATGGGCGTTGTGAGGCGGTGGGATCGAGTGTAAGGCAGTGAGTCGGCATGCCCGGCACTCACTCCACCCAATGTGTGAAGGACTTCGAGTCCACGCGGGTGGTCTGATAAGTGTTGACCAAGGCCGATTCGTCGGCATAGCCCAGCGACATGCCACACACCAACATGTCGTTCTCACCGGCACCGATGTGCGGCAAGATCAACTTGGCAAAGTGATTCCAAGCCGCCTGAGGGCAGGTGTGCAGGCCACGAGCGCGGGCTGCCAGCATGATGCTTTGCAGGAACATACCGTAGTCGAGCAAACTGCCCCGACCCATGACCCGCTCGATGGTGAACATCAGGCCCACCGGAGCGTCAAAAAACTTGTAATTGCGCTGATGCTGCTGGTGCATTTTTTCCTTGTCACCCTTGCCGATGCCCAGTACGCCGTACAAACCAAAACCGCATTCACGGCGCCGATCGATGTAGGGGCTGACCCATTGGGTAGGGTAATAGTCATAGGCCTCGGCATAGTCCTTGGCCAGATCGGGGTTGAGCGCCAAGGCGTCATGCGCCTGGCAGACTTTGGCGATCAAGGCGTCTTTGGTCGCTCCTTGCAGGACATGAACTTTCCAAGGCTGGGTGTTGGTGCCGCTGGGCGCACGCATGGCCACGCGCAAAATGTCTTCGATCACCTCACGCTCGACGGGCTTGGGCAAAAATGCCCGCGCTGAAAAACGGCTTTCAATGGCCGCGTCTACGCTGTCGGGGTCTGCAATTCGGGTGCTGACTTGGGATGTGTTCATTGGAGTCTTTCCAAAACAGATTGAAATTCAGGACGCAAGGGCACGGGCCGGCGGTGCACGCGGTCCACATACACATGCACAAAATGACCACGGGCGGCCGTCAGGGGTTCGCCTTGGGCAAACAGGCCCACTTCGTAGCGAACGCTCGAAGTGCCCTTGTGAGCCACGCGGATGCCCGCTTCAATGGTCTGCGGGAAAGCCAGAGGGGCGAAGTAGTTGCATTGGGTTTCCACCACCAAGCCAATGGTCTCGCCGGTGTGGATGTCCAGCACACCTTGTTCGATCAAATGGGCGTTCACCGCGGTGTCAAACCAACTGTAATAAACGACGTTATTCACATGCCCGTAAGCATCGTTGTCCATCCACCGGGTGGTGATGGAGCGAAACACCGGATAGGCCGAGCGCGGTAAGGGTTGAGGTTTGGTGGCAGTCATAAAGGTCGATTTTGCCAGCGTTCCCAATACGACACCGCCACCGACCACGTGTTCACCTGAACTTGCACCGTGGTCTCGATGTCGCGGCCATAACCACCCGCCATGCACAACACCAGCGGGATGCGTCTTTGATAGGCCCAATCCAACACAGCGCGGTCGCGGGCCAACATGCCATCGTCACTCAGTTGAAGTCGCCCCAAGCGGTCGCCCTTGTGCGGATCCGCACCTGCGAGGTAAATGATCAACTCGGGCTCAAAGCGGTTGCCCAACGCCTCCAGCGCGGTGTGCAGAGCCTGCATATAGACATCGTCGCCGGTGCCGTCGGGCAGGTCCACATCCAGATCACTGGCCACCTTGCGAAATGGAAAGTTCTTTTCCCCATGCAGGGACAGCGTGAACACACTGGGGTCTTGGGCGAAGATCTCTGCCGTACCATTGCCTTGGTGCACATCCAGGTCGATCACTGCCACGGGCATCACCCTTTTGGTTTGCCTAAAGCGTTCGGCCTGCATCAAGCGAGCCGTCACGGCCGCATCGTTGAAGACACAAAACCCGCCCCCCTTGTCGCTGGCCGCATGGTGCGTGCCGCCAGCCAGGTTCCCTGCAATGCCTTGCGACAAGGCGATGCGGGCAGCAGCCACCGTGGCGCCCACGGAACGGCGTGAGCGCTCGACCATGGCAGGGCTCCAAGGGAAACCAATTTCGCGCTGCATCTGAGCAGGCAGCGTTCCCTGACTGACGGCCTCGATGTAGCTTGGGGCATGGGCCAAGGCCAACTCCCCGTCTGTGGCCGCTGTCGCCCCTTGCATCTGCACCTGCGGCAATTCCAGTCGCAGCCGATCGCGCAGGCGGCTGTATTTGCCCATGGGAAAACGGTGCCCCTCTGGCAGAGGCAAAACGAAATGGTCAGCGTAAAAAGCGTACATGGGGCATTGAGATGTCGAATTTAGAAAGCCAACTCTAAATTGCTGCATTGCAACAAAATTGACTTGTTTTCAGCCTTTGTTTCCGTAAAATCCAATTCATGCTGCACTGCAACATGCTTTACCGGCTCCGGCCAGTTTCAGCGCGGATGTTTCAACCTTAATTCAATTGGAGTTTCTCATGATGACTGCTGAACAACTGATCGCTTCCCACAAAGCCAACGTCGAGACCCTGTTCGGTCTGACCACCAAAGCCTTCGAAGGCGTGGAAAAGTTGGTCGAACTGAACCTGACAGCCGCCAAAGCCGCCTTGAGCGAGTCTGCCCACAACACCCAAGCCAGCCTGAGCGTGAAAGACGCCCAAGAGTTGATGTCACTGCAAGCCTCCCTGTTCCAGCCTTTGGCCGAGAAAACAGCCGCTTACAGCCGCCATCTGTATGACATCTCGACCGGCACCAGCAGCGAGTTTGCCAAGGCATTCGAAGCACAAGCCGCTGGCGCTCAAAAACAATTTGCCAACATGATGGATGCCACCATGGCCAACGCCCCTGCAGGTTCTGAGTCCGCTGTGGCTGTGATGAAAAACGCCGTGTCGGCTGCCAGCACCGCTTTCGAGTCGGTTCAAAAAGCTGTCAAGCAAGCCACTGAAATGGCTGAATCTAATTTCAACGCCATGACCAGCCAAGCGACTGCTGCTGTGGTCAAGGCTCCTGCCAAAAAGCGTTGATTTGAACTGTCAAGTTGTCTCCTCGGATTTCTTCGAGCTCAAACGCTGAGTCAGGGATCCCTTAAGGGCTGATCGCAAGATCAGCCCTTTTTTTGTCGCCGCGCCAGCGGCACTCGGTGTTCAATCAGCCTGACCGGCTTCAAACTGCGCCAGCAACTCGCGCAGGCGGGGCATGAGTCTTTGCATGGCGCTGTGCCCGGCCTCGATCGAGCGACGGCGGGCAGTGAAGTCGGCACTCTTGACGCCCAACAAAGGGGGGCGCACCACCAGGTTGGCCTCTTTGAGGCCATAGTGGTTGATGCTTTTGCCCATGATGGCAAAGGTCTGCATCAGGATCTGGAAGGTGTCGCCCGAAGGGTTGCCTTCAGGGTCACTGGAGATGTCAACCGCAATCACGAAGTTGGCGCCCATGTCGCGGGCTTGCTTCACCGGAACGGGTGCTACCAAGCCGCCATCGACGTATTCGCGGCTGCCCACTTTGACTGGCTGGAACACCCCGGGTACCGCACTCGAAGCTCTGACCGCGGTGCCCGTGTTGCCCCGCCTGAACACCACGGCCTCACCGTTTTGCAAATCGGTGGCCACGATGCCCAAGGGTATTTTCATGTTCTCAATGTTCAAGCCGCCCACTTGGGTGCTGACGTAACGCGCCAGCGCCTCGCCGCGCAAGGCCCCACGGTTGAGGATGGGGATCATCCAATCGGTGATCTCGGCTTCTTCCATGCTGTCGGCGATGCGTTTGAGTTGGGTACTGTCCTTGCCGCTGGCATAGAGTGCCGCCACCAGGCTGCCGGCCGAGGTACCCGCTACCAGTTCAGGGCGAATCCCTGCTTCTTCTAGGGCTTGAATCACGCCTACATGGGCGAATCCGCGGGCAGCACCACCGCCCAGCGCCAAGCCGATGTGGGCCACACGCTTGACCGGTGGAGCCGTCACCGTGCCAGAAGGAGCAGGTGGCCAAACAGTCACTGCAGGCGGCAAGGCAGTGGTGGAAGCGGATGAAGAAGTGGCGGTCGGTGTTGATACCGCTGTCGGACTCGTCGGCACACTCGAGCATGCCGTCAGAAAGGCGATCGTTGCCACACAACCCCATCTGATCACCTGCTGGATGACAGCGTCAAGGCGGATATCCAAGCTGAGCATCACGTCACCCCGGCTCATGATTTGCCACACTGCTGGTTATCGCAATGCCCGCAGGCTGGCGCGGACTGTTTGCGGGCCCACCAACGCCTCCCTAAAAACAGGCAAGCCCAACCAACAATCAATGACACACCCAACACATTCAACCAAGACATTCAGGCACTCCAAAGCAGGGCCAAGCGGTAGGTCACCCAGGACGCCGCATAGGCCATGCCAAACAAATACACCATCATGCCCAGTGGTGCTCGCCAGCCGCCCAGCTCGCGCTTGACGGCGGCCAGCGTGGCCACGCATTGCGGTGCAAAAACATACCAAACCAACAGCGACAAACCCGTGGCCACAGACCACTCTTGGGCAATCACAGGGGCCAGAGCAGCTCCTACTGCGTCACCGGCGTGGGACAAGGCGTAGACCGTGCCCAACGCACTGACCGCGACTTCACGCGCAGCCAAACCCGGGATCAAGGCGACCGCAATTTGCCAATTGAAGCCGATCGGCTCAAACACCACTGCCAAAGCTTTGCCGATGCGTCCAGCCAAGCTGTACTCGATCGGGCTGCCTGCGAAATCAGCAGATGCGACAGGGAAGCTCGACAACACCCACAACACCACAGTCAATGCGAGGATGATGCCACCCACATTGCGCAAGAAAATCTGGGCGCGTTGCCACAAACCCAGTGCCACATCAGCGAGGCGGGGCCAGTGATAGTCGGGCAGCTCCATCATCAATTGAGCGGCAGGCCCGCCGCCGCGCCAGAGTTTGATCACCGTGGCCACCACGATGGCCGACAAGATTCCCAAGAAATACAGCCCAAACAACACCAGACCTTGCAACTGAATCCCGGGCCCCACCGTAACGTCCGGAATGAACGATCCGATCAACAAGGCATACACAGGCAAGCGCGCTGAGCAGGTCATCAAGGGGGCGATCATGATGGTCACCCAGCGATCGCGCCGATTGGCAATCGTGCGGGTCGACATGATGCCTGGGATGGCGCAGGCAAAGCTGGACAGCAAAGGAATGAAGGCGCGGCCCGACAGGCCGATGCTGCCCATCATGCGGTCTAACAACAGCGCCGCGCGGGGCAGGTAGCCGGATTCTTCCAACACCAGGATGAAGAAAAACAAAATCAGAATTTGCGGCAAGAACACCAGCACACTGCCCACGCCAGCCAGGATGCCATCGATCAACAAACTGCGCAGCATGCCCTCGGGCAGCAGTTCGGTTAAACCTTCAGACAGCCAAGACACCGCAGCCTTGATGGCGTCCATGGGGGCTTGTGCACCGGCAAACACCGCCTGAAAAATCAAAAACAACAAGACCATCAAGGTCAAACTGCCCCATACCGGGTGGAGCAGAACAGCATCGAGCTTGAGGGACCACGCATCCGTTGGTTCTTCTTGTTCGATGCCCGCTGCTGTCATCCACAAGTGGGCTTGTGTGTCTTCGTCCAAAACTTCGGCCGAGGGCGCCGCAGTCATCCACACTGCGGGGTCATCGAGCAACGCACGCAAAGGGTCTGCGCCTTGCGACTGCACCGCCACTGTAGCCACCAAGGGCATGCCTAAACTGGCTGCCAAACGCGGAACATCCACTTGCAGGCCATGAGCTTCGGCGCTGTCAATTCGGTTGAGGACCACCACCAAGGGCAGGCCCAGTGTTTTCAGGGACGCCAGCAAACGCAAACTGCGGCGCAAACGGGTAGCGTCCAGCACGGCTACCACCAGGTCGGGGGCGGCCTCTTGCAAACTCTCACCGCGAATGACCTGGCAGGCAATGGCCTCGTCTTCAGCCCCGGGATTCAAGCTATAGGTACCCGGTAAATCGAGCAAAGTGATGTTGCGGCCTTGGACCGTTTTCATCCTGCCGCGCTTGAGTTCGACGGTGACACCCGCATAGTTGGCCACCTTTTGCTGGCTGCCTGTCAAGCGGTTGAACAGCGATGACTTGCCGCAATTGGGGTTGCCCACCAAGGCCACTCGGCGCTGGGCCAAACCACTGGTGCTGATGGTTTGGGCGTTCATGCAGCCAACTCGATGCAGGCGGCTTCGTTGTCGCGCAGGGCAAAGGTGGCATTGCCCACTTGCACCACCAGGGCCCCACCTTTCCACCACGAACGCCGCAGCACGCACACCCGCTCGTGAGGCACAAAGCCCAAGCTGGCCAAACGGTGCGTCAACTCAGACGCGCCGGGAGATTGAGCGTTCAAACGAAGAATACGCCGCCAAACCTGAGGCTGTGAAGTATTCAAGGTGGGGTGTGACAATCGGACTCCAAATGAGAATGGTTCTCATTATAGAGCATGGACAGTGGGTTCAGCCTTCCCTGATAATTGACGTTTACGTTAACGTCAATTCAAGGAGAGATCATGGAGATTCAAGGCAAGGTATTTATCGTGACGGGCGGCGCATCGGGGCTGGGTGAAGGCACCGCACGCATGTTGGCAGCCCAAGGCGGCAAAGTGGTGATTGCCGACATGCAAACCGAAAAAGGCCAAGCGATTGCCCAAGAATTGGGCGGCGCTTTTGTGCAATGCGATGTGAGCAACGAAGCCGACGGCCAAGCCGTGGTCGCCAAGGCTGTGTCGATGGGCAAACTGATGGGCTTGGTCAATTGCGCAGGCATCGCTCCCGCCGAAAAAACTGTAGGCAAAAGCGGCCCACACACTTTGAGCACCTACACCAAAACCATCATGGTCAATTTGGTGGGCAGCTTCAACATGATCCGCTTAGCTGCCGACGCCATGAGCAAAAACGAACCCGAAGCCACGGGCGAGCGCGGCGTGCTGATCAGCACCGCCAGCGTGGCCGCCTATGACGGTCAAATCGGCCAAGCCGCTTATGCGGCCTCTAAAGGCGGCGTGGTCGGCATGACCTTGCCGATTGCCCGTGATCTGGCCCGCAACGGCATCCGCAACATGACGATTGCCCCAGGCATTTTCGGCACGCCCATGGTCTTTGGGATGCCGCAAGCCGTGCAAGACGCTCTGGGCGCCAGTGTGCCCTTCCCCAGCCGTCTGGGCACCCCCCAGGACTACGCCAAATTGGCCCAACACATTTTCGAAAACGACATGCTCAATGGCGAAGTGATCCGTCTGGACGGCGCGATCCGCCTCGCTCCAAAATAAGCCGCAAAGGCCCTCATGTGACAGGCCCTGCGGGGCCTGTGGCTTTTCAGGGTTAGCATAAACCCATGTTGCTGCGTCAGACTCTCACCACCCTGCTGCTGACGGCTGGGCTGTTCGCTTGCAACGCCCCGCAACGGGCCCCGAGTTCGCTGGCACCTTCACAACCTGAATCCGCCAGCGGCTGGAGTCCGAAACCGGGTTGGGCTTATCCCCGGCAGGCAGTAGCTGCGGCCAACCCGCTGGCCACAGCAGCGGGCTGGCAAATCCTGAAGGCCGGAGGTTCCGCAGTCGACGCGGCCATTGCAGTGCAAATGGTCTTGGGCCTGGTCGAGCCACAATCCAGCGGCATTGGTGGCGGAGCTTTTTTGATGGTGTTTGACGGCCAGCGCATCAGCGCTTGGGACGGCCGCGAAACAGCTCCCGCCTTGGCCACTCCCGACATGTTTTTAGGCCCTGACGGCCAGCCCCTTTCTTTTGACGCCGCTGTGCTGAGCGGTCATGCGGTCGGTGTGCCTGGTGCGGTGCGCATGCTCGAAGCCGCGCACAGACAACATGGACAACTGCCCTGGGCGCAATTGTTCAAGCCGGCCATGGACTTGGCCGAGCAAGGATTTGCCGTCAGTGCGCGGTTGAACAACTTATTGCAGTCCGACCCCTACCTGCGCCAGGACCCCTTGGCACGCGGCTTTTATTACAACGCTCAAGGTCAGGCCTGGCCGGTGGGCCACGTGCTGCGCAACCCTGAATATGCCCATGTGCTGCGACGCCTGTCTATGGAAGGCAGCAAGGCATTGCATGAAGGCCCGGTGGCACAAGCCATCGTGGCACGGGTCGCGCAGCCGCCGAATGCTGGCCGGCTAAGGTTGCAAGATTTACGCGACTACCAAAGCCGCGAACGTGAGCCTTTGTGCTTTGCGCATGCGGTGCAACAACGCCACTTCAAACTCTGCGGATTTCCACCGCCCTCCTCCGGACATGTGGCCATCGGTCAAATTCTGGGCATGCTCGCGCACACCACTGCTGATGGCCCTGAACTGCAGGGTGGCATTCCCTCGCCCGACTTTGTGCACCGCTACACCCAAGCCTCGCGGTTGGCCTTTGCCGATCGAGCGCAGTACCTGGCTGACCCGGAATTTGTCGACCCGCCTGCGGGCGATTGGCGCAGTTTGCTGGGCCCAGCCTATTTGCAGCAACGCAGCCGCTTGATCGGTCCACGCGCTATGACCACAGCACCAGCGGGGCAACCCGACAATGTGGGCCCTTTGGCTATGGCGCCCATGCCTGACCAGGTCGAGCATGGCACCAGTCACATCAGTGTGGTGGATGCGCAAGGTCGTGCGGTGGCGATGACCACGACGATTGAATCCGCTTTTGGTTCCAGGCGCATGGTGAGCACCGACCCGGCAAGGCCCGGCGGTTTTTTGCTCAACAACCAAATGACTGATTTCAGTTTGACGCCCACCGATGGACAGGGGCGACTGGTGGCCAACCGTGTCGAACCTGGCAAACGGCCGCGTTCGGCCATGTCACCCACCTTGGTCTTTGACCAAGACACCGGAAAGTTTTTAATGACTGGCGGCAGCCCGGGGGGTGCAATCATCATCCACTACACCGCTAAGTTATTGCTGGGCACATTGCATTGGCAGCTCAACACCCAAGAAGCCATCAACCTGCCCAACATGGGCGTGGTCTCGGGCCCGACTTTTTTGGAGACGGGGCGGTTTCCACCCTCCACGGTTCAAGCCTTGACCGCTCGCGGGCACCGCGTGCTGGAGCTGGAGCTGACCAGCGGCTTGCAAGCCATTGAGAAAACGCCCCAAGGCTGGTTCGGTGGGGCAGACCCGCGCCGCGAGGGCGTGGTCTTGGGCGATTGAAGCGCTTTGACCCCGCAACTGACTCAATACGCCTGACCCAACTGCCCCAAGATATGGGGGTTTTCCAATGTGCTGGTGTCTTGCGTGATCTCTTCGCCTTTGGCCAGTGAACGCAACAGGCGGCGCATGATCTTGCCCGAACGGGTCTTGGGCAGGTTTTCGCCAAAGCGGATGTCCTTGGGCTTGGCGATCGGGCCGATTTCTTTGGCGATGTGGTCGCGCAATTGCTTGGCAATCGCTTTGCCCTCTTCGGTGTTGGGCAGCGAGCGCTTGAGCACGACAAAGGCGCAAATGGCCTCACCCGTGGTGTCGTCAGGGCGGCCCACCACGGCGGCTTCGGCCACCAGCTCGGTGCAGCTGACCAAGGCTGATTCGATTTCCATGGTGCCCATGCGGTGACCCGACACGTTCAGCACGTCGTCGATGCGGCCGGTGATGGTGAAGTAACCGGTCTTCTCATCACGGATCGCGCCGTCGCCCGCCAAGTAGTACTTGCCCTTGAAGTCATCGGGGTAGTAGCTTTTCTTGAAGCGCTCAGGGTCACCCCAGATGTTGCGGATCATGGAAGGCCATGGCTTTTTCACGACCAAAATGCCGCCTTGGCCGTT
>CANGKR010000043.1 GCA_947454355.1 Comamonadaceae bacterium | reverse complement strand
CGACTTGCTGGTGCCAAACATTTCGCACAAACGTTCGTTGCAATCGATGATGCTGCGGTTGCGTGACAGCACCATGCCGATGGGGGCCAGTTCAAAGGCTAACCGGTAATCGATCTCTGTCATGATGCTAGGCTGGTTCCTTACGAAAAACTACGTAGTTGAATACGTAGTATCGTACAGACCGTCCTTTCATCTTTTGAGGAGTCTCTTTGTGAACAAGATTTACCCTTCTGCCGCGGCCGCTTTGCAAGGCATCATGGCTGATGGTCAGTTGATTGCCGTAGGCGGTTTTGGCTTGTGCGGCATCCCCGAAGCCCTGATCGCTGCGCTGCGCGACAGTGGTGTGCAGAATCTGACCGCGATTTCCAATAACGCAGGTGTGGACGATTTTGGCCTGGGCATTTTGTTGCAGACCCGCCAGATCAAAAAAATGATTTCGTCTTACGTGGGCGAGAACAAAGAGTTCGAGCGCCAATACCTGGCAGGCGAGCTGGCTTTGGAGTTCACCCCCCAAGGCACGCTGGCCGAGAAGCTGCGTGCGGGCGGCGCGGGCATCCCGGCCTTCTTCACCAAGACCGGTGTGGGCACTTTGGTGGCCGAAGGCAAAGAGCTGCGCGAGTTCGACGGTGAAACCTATGTGATGGAGCGCTCGCTGGTGCCCGATGTGTCGCTGGTCAAAGCGCACCGCGCCGACAAGTCCGGCAACCTGCAGTTCCGCTATACCTCGCGCAACTTCAACCCCGCCGTGGCCATGGCAGGCAAGGTCTGCGTGGTCGAGGTCGAAGAGATTGTGGAAACCGGCGACATGCACCCCGACAGCGTGCACCTGCCCGGCATTTATGTGCACCGCATCGTGCTGAACAAACACCCTGAAAAGCGCATCGAGAAACGCACGATCACTGAGAAAGCAGGAGTCTGATATGAGCTGGAATCAAGACCAAATGGCCGCCCGTGCGGCCCATGAACTGGAAGACGGTTTCTATGTGAACCTGGGCATCGGCATCCCCACGCTGGTGGCCAACTTCGTGCCCGCCGACAAAGAAGTCTGGCTGCAAAGTGAAAACGGCATGCTGGGCATTGGCCCGTTCCCGAACGAAGACGAAGTGGACGCGGACCTGATCAACGCAGGCAAGCAGACGGTGACGACCATCAAGGGCTCGTCGATTTTTGGCAGCGAGCAGTCGTTTGCCATGATCCGTGGCGGCAAGATCAACCTGTCCATCCTGGGCGCCATGCAGGTCACCGACAAGGGCGATCTGGCCAACTGGATGATCCCTGGCAAGATGGTCAAGGGCATGGGCGGCGCGATGGATTTGGTTGCGGGCGTCAAGCGCGTGATCATTTTGATGGAACACGTGGCCAAGAAGAAAGACGGCACCGAAGACATGAAGATCCTGCCCGAGTGCACACTGCCGCTGACCGGCAAGGGCGTTGTCGACCGCATCATCACCGACCTGGCCGTGATGGATGTGACTGACGCGGGCCTCCAAGTCGTCGAGTTGGCACCGGGCGTGACGCCTGAGGCGCTGCAAGCCAAAACCGGTGTGAAGCTGATTTTCTGATCGTTTGGGGCTTGACCAAACGACAAAGGCCCCTATTGGGGCCTTTGTCATTGTTGGAGCGGGTGATGGGAATCGAACCCACGTTATTTGCTTGGGAAGCAAGAGTCCTACCATTGAACGACACCCGCTTGGGTTCAATTATAAGTGGACAGTTCAGTTTCAACGGTTCTTCACGGCATCGTCACAGAACTTGAATATGATGGACATGCTTATGATCTTGCAGACCACCACTCGATCGATCCTTCCTGTCCTCATGTTCATTACATGGGCTTGTGCATTGGCGACCGAAGCCTTGGCCGATGAAGTCGAAACAGAAAACGTCACGGCCCGTTACCAGGTCACTTACAACACACAGTCGCATCCTGCATTTCGTTCGCCCTATGCGGCAGTCAACAGCCTGACAAGCGCGGCAGATCGCATGTTCACGTTTTCAGCCACTGCGCATTGGGGCGCTCGGGTCTGGGAGGGTGGCGAAATTTACATCAACCCAGAATTTGCAGCAGGCGTTCCCTTCTCAGGCAGCTTGGTGGGTCTTGGCGGATTTACCAATGGCGAGATCACTCGCGCTGGAGGCCCACAACCCAGGCCTTATTTGCAGCGCTTGTTTTTACGGCAAACCTGGAACCAAGGTGGTGAGCGTGAAGCAGTGGAAGCCGATTTCAACCAAATGGCTGGCAAGGTGGATCAAAATCGTTTTGTACTGACAGCTGGTAATTTTTCAACACTGGATGTGTTTGACGACAACGCCTATGCCAAGGATCCACGCACTCAATTCATGAACTGGGGTAATTGGACCTACGCCGCATACGACTATGCCGCCGATGCACGTGGTTTTGGTGTGGGCGTAGCGGCCGAGTGGTATCGGAAAGACTGGGTGTTTCGATTGGCCCGCATGAGCGGTCCACGTGAGCCGAATGGCTTGCAAATTGACTATGCATTGGCTCAACACTATGGCGATCAGTTCGAGGTGGAGCGTTCCCACACCCTGGGCGATCAACCCGGTAAATTTCGCGTACTGGCATGGCGCAACCGAGCGGTGTTGGCAAACTTTAATGATGCCACGGCCTACCTGAAGGCCCACCCGGGCACCAATCCACAAAGTTTTTTCAATGTGCGCAAGGGCGAACAAATCAAATATGGTCTGGGCGTGAATCTGGAGCAGGCCCTGAACCCAACGCTTGGTTTTTTCCTGCGCGCTATGCAAGCCGATGGTCGCAGTGAAACTTATGCGTTTACTGAAGTGGATGATTCAATTTCTACAGGTGTGCGTCTGGCAGGTAAGTTGTGGGGTCGCGCAGACGATGTGGTCGGTCTGGCTTGGCTTCGCAATGGTTTGTCCAAAGAGCGTCGATCGTTTTTGGAGGCGGGGGGCATTTCGTATTTCATTGGAGATGGTCAGATCCGTTACCAACCTGAAAAGATTGTGGAAGCTTTTTACAGCTGGCAAGTCCTCAAAGGCACTTGGCTTACTGCCGACGTCCAACACATCCAAAACCCCGCCTACAACGCCAGTCGCGGACCGCTCACGGTCTATGCCCTTCGTGCGCATGCAGAGTTTTGAAGACCACGCGGGCTTGCAGTCCTGAGCCCGAAGGCACGTTTTGCAGCCAGAACTTGGCCCCCAGAAGTTGCGCATAACGCGTGACAATTGACAGTCCAAAACCTGCGCCCAATTGCAATTGCTGGCCGGCTTGACCTTGAGTGCCTCGGACCAGCAAGCGCTCACATTCCACGACCGTCAAGCCTGGGCCGTTGTCTTCCACCGTCAAGCTGACCTGTTCTGGCGTGACCTGCAATCGCACCGTTACTTGCGCAGATGTGCCTTGTGAGGGCTTGCCGTATCGCAAGGCGTTGTCGACCAGATTGTTCAAAATGCCGTCTACCAAGGTGGGGTGGCCCATGATGTAGACCGCTTCGTCCACCCCCTCGGCGCCCAGATCGACTTGCAAGCTGCGCGCACGCGCACTGGCTTGGACGATGGTTTGGGTGACCAATTCGTCCAGCCGGATGGGCTCTCGGCGCAAGACCCAGTCGGCCTCATCGGCCATGGCCAATGCCAACAATTGGTCGGCCAGGTGGCTGGCGCGTATGCTGCTATCTTGGATGCGTTCGAGCTGTTCTTTCCAGGTGGCGGGCTGGTCACTTTGCAAACCGTAGTCAGCCAACGCGCGTATGCCCGCCAAAGGCGTGCGCAACTCGTGTGCCACGTTGCCTGAAAATTCGCGCTGGGCATTCAAGCCATCTTGAATTCTGGCCAGCAGGGCATTGATGGCGGCGTTGAGTTTGTCCACATCCTGAATGTCTGATCGCACGATCATGGGTTCCAGATCTGCTGCATCGCGCAGTTCCACCGCCAGCTCCAAGTCCACCAGAGGTTGTAGATCTTCGGCAATGGCCCAGCGCAACCAAAACGCGATGCCCAGCAGAAGCAACAGTTGCGGCAAGATGGAATAGATCAACAGTTGTTCAAGCAAAAGGGTTCTGCTGCGATTGGTTTGAGCGACTACCACCGTGAAGGGCAAAGGCTTGGTTTGGTGCAGCACTACACTGCGCATGGACTTGCCTTGGAAATGCACATCGCCAAATTCAATCACCGTGGGGCTGCGCAATGTCACCGCTGGACCCCGCAAGCCCGCATGACCGACCAGGAGCGAACCGTTTTCGCGGTATACCGCAAAGAACATCGATTCGCTTTGGTCGAAAAGCAAGTTGCCGATTTCGGTCGACGACAAATCGATGTCCAGTTGCGCTGGCCACGAATCGGTCACTCTCACGTGGCCAGTGATGGCATAGGCGTCATCGAGCAAAGAGCGGTCAAAGGCTTTTTGAGCAAAGTAATTGGCAATGCCTGCTGACAACAAGGTTCCCACCAGCCAAACGATGGCCAACGGAAAGAGCACATGGCGCAGCAATTTACTGCGCAGTGAGGGCTTGGTGCTGATCAAGGGCAGGGGGGTCAAGTTTCTTCCTCCAGCAAATAACCAATGCCGCGCAGGGTGCGGATCACCGCGCCGCTGTGGTGGAGTTTGCGACGCAATCGGGAGATGAAAGCCTCCAGCGCGTTATCTCCTAAAGACTCGTCAAAGCCCGACAGTTTTTCAGACAAAGTGCGCTTGTGCACCGCGCGGCCGGGCGGAGTCATCAATTCCCAGAGCACTTCAAATTCCCGGGCGGGCAGTACCAGATCCACATCGGCCAGACTGAAACGACGGCTTTTGCGGTCAAGTGCCAATTGACCCACTTGGGTGACATCGCTGGCGCCCAGGCTGCGGCGCACCAGGGCGCGCAGTCGGGCTTCGACTTCGCCCAGGTCAAAGGGCTTACCCAAATAGTCATCAGCACCGGCATCCAGTCCTGCAATGCGTTCCTCAGTGCGGTTGCGGGCGGTGAGCACCATCACCGGGGTGCGGTCGCCCCTTGAGCGTGCTTCTCGCAACACCGTCAGGCCCGAGCCCATAGCAGCTTGATGCCGGTCTGATTCAGGCAGGTTCAAATCGAGCAACACCACGTCAAAAGCTTGAATACGCCAAAAGTGCCGCGCCTGCGCCAGATCAGAGGCGGCATCCACACGATGACCGGCATCGGTCAAGCTTTTGAGCATGACTTGGCGCAGTACATCGTCGTCTTCAATCAGCAGGATGCGCATACAACTTGTTTCAAGGTCGAGGGTAAACCCATGGGTTGTGGGTCAACACCGCTTGAGTTTGACACGTTTTGGTCAGGTCAAGGTCAGGTCGCTTGAGCGATAAACGAGTCATGAGTATGAAACCGTTCTTTTTCTGGGTCACCATGTCCACGGCCTGGGTGGCCGGGCCCCTGGCGGCACAAACCACAGGCATGTCTGCACCAGCCAATGGTATCTCGGCGCCCGCTCGCGCCGTGAGCCCTATGCCCGTGCCTTTGACCCTGTCTGAAGTTCTCGAAGCCGCACGCCAAAACTTGGATGTGCGCATGGCCCAGCAGGATGTGGCTGCCACCCGCGCCGACATTCTGGCGTCCAACCATGTGCCCTTGCCGGTCTTGTCCGCCAAAGCGGCATCGGCCGATCAGGTGGGCTTTGCGAATGGTGCTTTGACATCGCAAAGACGCATTGACAAATCGGTGGGTGTGGACTGGACCTGGGAGCGGGGTGGCAAGCGAGCCTTGCGCACCCAAGCGGCGCAAAACAATGCGGCCGCCAGCCAAGCCGATTTGGCTGAAATCATGGTTTTGCAGCAATTGATGGCCAAGGACGCCTTTTACGACTTGTTAGCCGCGCAAGAGCGGTTAATGCATGTTCAAGCCATGGCCCAAAGTGCCGCGCTATTGGCTGCGACCGCCCAAAAACGTATGAATGCCGGAGACTTGTCGGCGCAGGATTTTGCGCGGGTCGAAATTGAAGCCCAACGTGCCCAGTCCGATGTGCAAAGTGCCCAACTCGACCGTCAACGTGCGGCCGTCGCGTTGTCGCAAATCACTGGGCGGCAACTGCGCCCGCAAAACGTCAACGAGTGGCGCTTGCAAGCCGACTGGCCTGCCAATGCGGCACCCTTGGGCGGCAATCCACAGGCTTGGCTGGATGGTCGCGCCGATGTACAAGCCGCTACTCTGCGCATGGCTGCTGCCCAAGCCATTTTGGATAACGCCCAGGCCTTGAAGACCATCGACCCCACCTTGGGTTTATCACTGGACCCGCAGGCCAACGCGAGCAATCGTTTGGTGGAGTTGCGTTTGCAGTTTCCCCTGCAAGTCGGCTACGCCTATGAGGGTGAAATCGGCCGTGCCTTGGCCCAACGTGCCCAGGCCCAAGAACAACTTGACAAGATCCGTTTGGCCGCCCAAAGCGAATGGACAGGCTTGCAGCAAGACCTGAGCAATGCCGCAGATCGTTTGAAATCTTATGAACAGCAGATCCTGCCGCGTGCCCGTAAAGTCGCAGAACAAGCTGAGCTGGCCTACACCAAGGGCGCTATTCCGTTGGTGGATTTGCTGGATGCTCGCCGCACCCTGCGGGCTTCTTTGTTGGAAGCGCTGAATGTGCAAACTGAATTCGCCAAGGCCGCCACGGCATGGCAGTTGCGCAGCCTGCCCGTGGCAGTGGTCGCAAACCCTTAATTTTGAATGCCTGAGAACTCTGTGAAGAATTACACCATCCCCGCTGCACTTGTTGTATTAACTCTTTTGTTGTCTGCTTGCAGTGAACCTCCGCCGCCTGTGGCCGCCGAGGTGCGCCCCATCATTCAAGGCATTCAGTTGCGTTTTCCTGCAGGCCATCCGCAATTGAACTTGCTCAAATCCACGGCCGCCGTCCAAGCCACAACCTTGACGGTGGATTTGCCGGCGCGTCTGGTTTGGAATGAAGAAAGAACACAACGGATCTATGCTCCCTTTGCGGGACGCGTGACACAAATCCGCGCTGATTTGGGTCAGAACGTGGCCAAAGGCATGCCTTTGGTCAGTGTGTCTTCGCCCGAGTTCGGTGGCGCACAGGCCGATGCAGCCAAAGCGGTGGCCGATGCCAACAATGCCAACAAAACTTTGGCGAGGCAAAAGGAGTTGTTTGAGGCCGGCATTGCTGCCCGCAAGGATCTGGACCAGGCTGAAGCCGATGCGGCACGCGCTCAAGCTGAATCTGACCGTGCCAATGCCCGAACCCGTTTGTATGGGGGCAGCCACCAAGTTAATCAACAATTGAGCTTGATGAGCGAGCTGAGCGGAGTGGTGGTCGAGCGCAATGTCAATCCAGGTCAAGAGCTTCGGTCAGAACAAAGTGGCCCGGGCATGCCAGCCTTGTTTGTGGTCACCGATCCTTCTCAGTTGTGGGTGCAAATTGATGCCAAAGAGGCTGACGTCGGCACTCTTCGCCCAGGCGCCAATTTCGAATTGCTGGTCACTGCTTTGCCGGGACAGGTTTTCAAAGGCAAGGTGGTGGCTGCCGCTGACTTCATTGATCCGGTTACGCGCACCATCAAGATCCGTGGTGCGATCGCCAACCCTCAACGCATGCTCAAGGCCGAGATGCTGGGCACTGCCCGCATTCAACGCGAATTGGGTCAAGGTGTGGTGGTCCCAGCAACCGGCGTATTCTTGCGTGGCACACAGCACCGTGTGTTTGTGGAATCGGCCCCAGGCACCTATGAGGTACGCGAAGTTGTCTTGGCCTACGAAGGCGCCAAAGAGTCTGTGATCAGTAGCGGCTTGTCGGTGGGTGACAAAGTCGTGACCGACAACGGTTTGCTGCTGGCCCGTGAGTTCCGCATGGCTGCAGATCTGCCCAAGAAGAACCCCATGATTGAAACTGCACAACCGGCGGTTGCAAAATGAAAAAGCTGATCCAGTATGCTTTGACACAGCCGATTTTCATCGTACTTGGCACCTTGCTGTTTGCCCTTTCGGGGATCATTGCCTTCAAGAATTTGACAGTGGAGGCGTTTCCGGATGTGACCGACACCCAGGTCACAGTCATCGCCTTGTTCCCTGGCCGAGCAGCCGAAGAGGTGGAAAAACAGGTGACCTTACCGATCGAGACGGCCCTGTCAGGCTTGCCCAATTCGATCCGCTTGTTTTCACATACCCAGTTTGGTTTGTCCTACACCGTCATCACATACGACGATGCTGCCAACGTCAATATAGTTCGGCAACAGGTCAATGAGCGGTTGAACAGCGTGGACCTTCCGTTGGGATCGCAAGTAAATGTGGCCCCCAATGCCACGCCGGTAGGCGAAGTCATGCGGTACCGTTTGCGAGGAGATGGGCAAACCTCCACCGAGCTGCGTTCTATTCAAGACTGGGTGGTTGAGCGAGGTCTCCGAACCGTGCCTGGTGTGGCTGACGTCGTGGCCATGGGCGGTTTCATCAAGCAATATGAAGTGCAACCAGATCTCGATAAATTGCGTGCCTACAAACTGAGCATGCAGAACATCCTGTACGCTTTGGGGCGCGGCAACTCCAATGCAGGCGGCAGTTATGTGGCGCAAGGAGCGCAGCAGTTTGCGATCCGTGGTATTGGTTTGCTGCGTGCAGAAGAGGACATTGGCAAGATTGTGGTCACCGCCCGCAACGGCACCCCGATTTTGATTCGTGACATTGCCCAAATCAAGATCGGTGCCATTCCTAGACTTGGTGTCGTGGGCCAAGACAATGACGATGATGTGGTTACCGGCATTGTGATCATGCGCAAAGGGGAAAATCCCAGTGTGGTCCTCAAAGGGGTGAAAGATAAAATTGCCGAACTGAATGCCAAGGGCATGCCCAAAGGCGTAGAGATCGTGCCGTTTTATGACCGGACCTGGTTGATGGCCAAAACCCTGACCACCGTGTTCAAGAATTTGGTAGAAG
This sequence comes from Comamonadaceae bacterium, assembly GCA_947454355.1. Taxonomy (GTDB): domain Bacteria; phylum Pseudomonadota; class Gammaproteobacteria; order Burkholderiales; family Burkholderiaceae_C; genus Limnohabitans_A. Next base: position 8,784 of record CANGKR010000043.1, on the reverse strand, counting down.
GCGCCTTGCTGGTGTCCTTGGTGCTCTACTTGTTCTTGTCCAACATGCGGGCGAGCCTGGCCGTGGTGTTGGTGATTCCGCTGGCATTACTTTCAACCTTTCTGGGTTTGAAGTTCATGGGCGTACCCGCCAACTTGCTCAGTTTGGGTGCGATGGACTTTGGCATCATCGTGGATGGCGCTGTGATCGTCGTGGAAAACATCATGCACCGCTTGGCTGAAAACCGCGAAGACATGAGTGAAAACGAACGCCGCGAGGTCATCGTCAGTGCCACCAATGAAGTGGGCCGGCCAACTTTGTTTTCGATGTTGATCATCATCGCCGCGCACATCCCTATTTTTGCGTTGCAACGGCACGAAGGTCGCATCTTTCAGCCCATGGCCTTATCGGTCACCACTGCCTTGGTGGGCTCCTTGATCTTCTCTTTGACCTTGGTGCCCTTGCTGGCTTACTGGATGCTGCGCCGAAAGCTTCCGCATGGCGACAACAAACTCGTGGCCAGTTTAAAAGGGTTTTATGAACCCGTACTCAAGTGGGCGTTGGTGCATCGCAAGCAGGTGGTGATCATCGCTTTGAGCTTGTTCAGTTTGGCCATGGTGGCAGCATCCCGCTTGGGTTCGGAATTTTTGCCTGAACTGAACGAAGGCACCTTCTGGGCGAACTTCGACATGCCCTCGAGTGTATCCAGTGAAGAGGCGTCCAAAATTTTGAATCAGGTACGCAAGGTGCTCCTGACCATTCCCGAGGTGCGTACAGCGGTGTCGAAATCGGGCCAGCCTGAAGATGGCACCGATCCTAAAACATTGTCAATGGCAGAAGTCTTCATCGACGTGAAACCGCAAGAAGAATGGCGCAAAGGGTTGACGCGTGACCAGTTGATTGACGAGATGGACCGCAAGTTGGCCACCATTCCGGGCATCGATCCTGCGTTTTCTCAGCCTATCCGCGACAACGTGCTCGAATCGATTTCGCAAATCAAGGGCCAGATCGTTGTCAAGGTGTCCGGCAGTGATTTGGTCGAGTTAAGGCAAGTGGCCGAGGCCATTCAGCGTGAAATCAAGCAAGTCCCCGGCGTGCAGCGTGGAGAAATTGATCGCTTGGGCGATCTGCCCCAGCTGGTGATCGACATCAATCGCGACAGCGCTGCTCGTGTAGGCTTGAATGTTGGGGATATCCAGGACGTGATCGAATCCGCTTTGGCCGGCAAATCGGCCACCCAAATTTGGGAAGGCGAACGCAAATTTTCCGTTGCGGTGCGACTGCCGGAAGACCGCCGTGCCATTGCCAATTTGTCAGGCATTTCGATTGCCACGCCCGATGGTGGCTACACTACTTTGGGCAATGTGGCCACCATTCGAGAGACCAGCGGGGCCATGAACATTGCGCGTGAAGGTGGGCGGCGCACCATGGCGATTGGAATTTTTATCAAGGACCGCGACATGGGTTCGGTTGTGGCCGACATGCAGGCACGTGTGAAACAAAACGTGAAACTGCCCCCCGAATACAACATCACTTGGTCTGGCGAATTCGAAAATCAGGAACGCGCCATGCAACGTCTCTCGGTGGTGGTGCCCATTTCGCTGCTGTTGATTTTCGTGCTGCTGTTTGATGCCTTTGGCTCGTTCAAAACCGCCAGCCTGATTTTGATCAACGTGCCTTTGGCCTTGATTGGCGGGTTTGTGGGTTTGTGGATGTTTTCCATCCCCCTGTCAGTCTCGGCCGCCATTGGCTTCATCGCTTTGAGCGGTCAGGCTGTGCTCAACGGAGTGGTGATGTTGACCGTGTTCCAACAGCGGCAAGCAGCGGGCATGAGTGTGATCGATGCGGTGCGCGAGGGATCCATGCAACGTCTGCGCACCGTGCTGATGACCGCCATGCTGGCTGCTTTGGGCTTGTTGCCTATGGCCTTGTCGCATGACATCGGCTCCGAAACGCAAAGGCCTCTGGCGATCGTGGTGATCTGCGGTTTGTTCACCGCCACTTTGCTCACCCTGGTGGCTCTGCCTGCCTTGTATGTGTCTTGGTTCTCGCCCAAGAAAGACAAAACCGCCAGAGTTTAAAAAACCGTAAGGTACAAGGCCACCCGCTACCAGAGGGGGTGGCCTTTTTTTACTTGTGGATATCGCCCATGCAGAGGTATTTGATTTCTACATAGTCGTCCATGCCGTGGTGTGAGCCTTCGCGTCCCAGGCCCGATTGCTTCACGCCACCAAAGGGTACGTGCTCGGTGGCCAAGATGCCGACGTTGATACCCACCATGCCGTATTCCAGTGCTTCACTGACGCGGAAAATCCGGCCCACATCACGGCTGTAAAAATAACTGGCCAATCCGAACTCGGTGTTGTTGGCCGCGTCAATAGCTTCTTGCTCGGTCTTGAATTTGAAGACCGGTGCAAAAGGGCCAAAGGTTTCTTCGCGGGCGCACAACATGTCGGCGGTGGCATCTGCCACCACAGTTGGCTCAAAGAACTGGCCTGAACCGATGCTCAAGCGTTGACCGCCGACCAGCACGCGAGCGCCTTTGGCCACCGCATCGTCCACATGGCGCTGCACTTTGACGAGTGCAGCCTCTTCGATCAAAGGCCCTTGGTTCACGCCATCTTCAAAGCCATTGCCTACTTTGGCGGTTTGCACCTTTTGGGCAAACTTCTTGATAAATTCGTCGTACACACCTTCTTGCACGTAGAAGCGGTTGGAGCACACGCAGGTCTGACCCGCATTGCGGTATTTGCTGGCAAAAGCGCCTTCGACCGCGCTGTCGATGTCGGCGTCATCAAACACAATGAAAGGCGCGTTGCCGCCAAGTTCCAGCGACATTTTTTTCACCGTCGGAGCCGACTGCGCCATTAAAATGCGGCCGACTTCTGTGGAGCCGGTGAAGCTGATGTGTCGCACCACATCGCTGGCGCACAACACTTTGCCCACGGCAATCGAGTTGTCACTGTCGGCGGTGATCATGTTGAGCACGCCCGCAGGAATGCCCGCGCGGATGGCCAATTCCGCCGCAGCCAGGGCGGTCAGAGGCGTGAGTTCTGCAGGCTTGATGATCACCGGGCAACCGGCCGCCAATGCGGGTGCCACTTTGCGCGTGATCATGGCCAGCGGAAAGTTCCAGGGCGTGATCGCTGCGCACACACCGATGGGCTGCTTAAGCACCAACAAACGGCGGGTGTTGTCGAATTGAGGCAGGGTCTCACCATTGACCCGCTTGGCTTCTTCGGCAAACCATTCCACAAAACTGGCGCCATAGGCCACTTCGCCCTTGGCTTCGGGCAGTGGCTTGCCTTGTTCGGCAGTCATGATGCGGCCCAAGTCGTCTTGGTTGGCCATCAACAGGTCGTACCACTTGCGCAAAATGATGCTGCGCTCTTTGGCGGTCTTGCTTTTCCAGGCCGGCCAGGCGGCGTTAGCCGCGGCAATCGCCTGCTCGGCCTCGACCGGGCCGAGGTTGGCCACATTCGCCAACACCGCGCCGGTGGCCGGGTCGGTGATGTCAAAGCGGCTGTTGCCCGCCACCCATTGCCCGTTGATCAGGGCATCGGTCTTGAGCAAGCTGGGGTCGTTCAGCAAGGCCAGTGGGGATGTTTTCATGTCCATGGGATTCTCCGTTGATTACTTAACTTGTTAACTAAATTGTGCCATGGCTTGAAGCTTAGCGCAGCCGAGCTTCTTGGTGTGTCTCGTCAAGGGCAAACTTATAATGATGGGTTGCACTTGAAAGCCTGATCACCATGAGCGAACCCATTATTTCCGTCGCCGACATCCGCAAGACCTTTCTGGACTTTTTTGCGTCCAAAGGCCACACCGTGGTGGCGTCGAGCCCCTTGGTACCTGGCAACGACCCGACCTTGATGTTCACCAACTCGGGCATGGTCCAGTTCAAGGACGTTTTTCTGGGCTCCGACAAGCGCTCGTATGTGCGCGCCGCTTCTGTGCAAGCCTGTCTGCGGGCCGGTGGCAAGCACAACGACTTGGAAAACGTGGGTTACACCGCCCGCCACCACACCTTCTTCGAGATGCTGGGCAACTGGTCGTTTGGCGACTATTTCAAGCGCGAGTCGCTGCAATGGGCGTGGGAGCTGCTGACCCAAGTCTACAAGCTGCCAGCCGACAAACTCTACGCCACGGTGTACCAGGAAGACGATGAGGCCTATGCCATCTGGCAAGACATTTTTGTCAAGGCGGGGTGGACGCCTGAGCGCATCGTGCAGGAAACTCGCATCATCCGCATCGGCGACAACAAAGGTGCTCGCTACAAGTCCGACAACTTCTGGATGATGGCCGACACCGGCCCTTGCGGCCCATGCTCTGAAATCTTTTACGACCACGGCGCCCATATTCCCGGCGGCCCTCCAGGCAGCCCCGAAGAAGACGGCGATCGCTTCATTGAGATCTGGAACAACGTCTTCATGCAGTTCAACATGCATGAAGACGGCTCGGTCACGCCGCTACCCGCACCTTGCGTGGATACTGGCATGGGTCTGGAGCGTCTTGCAGCCATCTTGCAGCACGTTCACAGCAACTACGAGATCGATATTTTTGACGCTTTGATCAAAGCCGCTGCCCGCGAAACCGGCTGCACCGATTTGGGCCACAAGAGCCTGCGCGTGATTGCTGACCACATCCGTGCCACCGCATTTTTGGTAAGCGACGGTGTGGTGCCCAGCAACGAAGGCCGCGGTTACGTGCAGCGCCGCATCATCCGCCGTGCGATTCGCCACGGGTATTTGTTGGGTCAGAAGAAACCGTTCTTCCACAAGCTGGTACCTGACCTGGTAAAGCTCATGGGCGCGGCTTACCCCAACATGGCCGATCAGGCCGAGCGCATTGCCGATATCCTGCGCATCGAAGAAGAGCGTTTCTTTGAGACGCTGCAAAGCGGCATGCAAATACTGGACGCGGCCCTCGACGGTGGCGTGAAAGTGCTGCCAGGCGAAGTGGCTTTCAAGCTGCATGACACCTATGGCTTCCCGCTCGACCTGTCTGCCGATGTGTGCCGCGAGCGCGGCCTGAGCGTGGACGAGGCCGGTTTTGCCACCGCCATGGAAAAGCAAAAAGCCCAGGCTCGTGCGGCAGGCAAGTTCAAGATGGACAAGGCGCTCGACTATTCGGGCGCGGGCAACGACTTTGTGGGCTACGACGACCTGACCGCCAACGCCAAAGTGCTGGCCTTGTACGCCGACGGCAATGCTGTGACCGAGCTCAAAGTCGGTCAGGCGGGCGTGGTGGTGTTGGATACGACCCCGTTTTATGCCGAGTCCGGCGGTCAGGTGGGCGACCAGGGCATGGTTCACAACGCGGGCGGCCAGTTCAATGTGACCGACACGCTCAAGATCAAGGCCGATGTGTTTGGCCACCATGGTGAAGTCAAATCCGGCAGCCTTAAAGTGGGCGACGCAGTGCAAGCCCATGTGGACTTGGGCCTGCGTGCCGCCACCGTGCGTAACCACAGTGCCACACATCTGATGCACAAAGCCCTGCGCGAAGTGCTGGGCAGCCATGTACAACAAAAGGGCAGCTTGGTGAATGCCGAGCGCACCCGTTTTGACTTTGCGCACAACGCGCCCGTGACCGATGCTGAAATTCGCGAGATCGAAGCGCGTGTGAACGCCGAAATTTTGGCCAATGCCGCCGCGAAAGCCCGCGTGATGGACATTGAAAGCGCCCAGAAAACTGGCGCCATGATGCTGTTTGGCGAGAAATACGGCGAGACCGTGCGTGTTTTGGACATTGGCTCCAGCCGCGAGCTGTGCGGCGGCACCCACGTCAAGGCCACGGGCGACATTGGTCTGTTCAAGATTGTGGGCGAGGGCGGCGTGGCTGCTGGCGTGCGCCGAATCGAAGCCGTGACCGGTGAAAACGCTTTGGCTTATCTCCAATCGCTGGAAGACACTGTGACGCAAGCCGCAGGCACGCTCAAGGCCCAACCTGCCGAGCTGAACGCCCGCATCGCGCAAGTGCTCGACCAGGTCAAGGCGCTTGAAAAAGAACTGGCGGCCGCCAAAGGCAAGCTCGCTTCTGCCCAGGGCGACGAGCTGTTGAAGCAAGCGGTGGATGTCAAAGGCATCAAGCTGCTGGTGGCCACGCTCGAAGGCGCCGACGCCAAAACCTTGCGCGACACCATGGACAAGCTCAAGGACAAGATCAAGACGGCGGTGATCGTCTTGACCGCTGTCGATGGCGAGAAGGTGCAGATTGCCGCAGGCGTGACCGCCGACACCATAGGCAAGGTCAAGGCCGGCGAACTGGCCAGCTTTGTAGCGTCCCAAGTGGGCGGCAAAGGCGGTGGCAAGCCAGACATGGCCATGGCCGGTGGTACCAACGCAGCGGCACTGCCTGCTGCTTTGGCCAGCGTGCAGGCCTGGGTGGCCGAGCGCGTTTGATCGTGCATTCTGCACTCCGCTGGTCGCTGGTCTTGGCACTGGCCTGGGCTCTGCCGGCCCACGCGCAGTTCGAGAAAACACCTTGGCTCGCGCGGCAAGTCACGCCGCTCTTGGACGTGCAAGACCTTCAGGGGCAACGCTGGTCTACCGATCAGCTCAAAGGCCGTGTGGTGGTTCTCAATTTCTGGGCCACTTGGTGCGCTCCCTGCAAAGAAGAGCTGCCCTCCTTACAAACTCTGCATGAATTGTCAGGTGGAAATCCTCTGGTTCTGGGCATCAATGTGCGCGAGCCGGCTTCGAGGATCAGTCGCTACCTGCAATCGACGGGATTGAATTTTCCTGTGGTGCTGGACAGCCAGGGCGCCCTCTCCAAGCAATGGGGGGTTAGTGTCTACCCGACCACCATCCTGATCGGGACCAACGGCAAGGCGCAATCGCGAATTCAAGGCGATGTGGATTGGAGCGGCCCCGAAGCGGCGCGCTGGTTGAATGCGCTGAACCCAACTCAGCGATAATCAAGCCCTTGGATCTCACGTTACTCACGCGTGTTCCAACCACCTGCCTTCGGGGCATCGGCCGAGCACTTCGTTGTCAAGCCTTGTATGTGCCGACAGGATTTTTTTTATTTCCGGAGTTCTTTTGATGATCCCCGTTCGCCGTTCTCTTCTTCAAGGGGGCGCTGCTGTGGGCGCCCTGTTGGCTGCGCCCGCCTGGCTGCATGCCCAAACCGTTCCTGAGCGCCGTTTTGCGCCCCAAGTGGGGCCCTGGCGCAGTTTCGAGGTCACCACCCGCGTGGAGTTGGCCGACCCGGTGGGACCCTGCCGAGTGTGGCTGCCTGTGCCCAGCGTCAACACCGATTGGCAACGCTCGCTGGAGAGCCGCTACAACAGCAATGGCAAAACGGTCATGGGCAGTGACGGCGTCGAAGGCGCTCGCATCCTGTCCTCCGATTTTGCCGATGGCAGCAAACCTTGGGTCGAAGTCACCAGTCGCATCCAAACGCGCAACCGCAGCACCGACTGGAACGCCGCTGCGGTACCCAGTTTTGTCCGTGAAGACGCCAGCACGTTGCAGCATTACACCCGTTCGACCCGGTTGCTGCCCACGCAAGGCATTGTGCGAACCACAGCCTTGAAGGCCACGCAAGGCGCTAAAACCGATGTTCAAAAAGTCCGCGCGATCTATGAATGGGTGGTGGCCAATGCCTGGCGTGAACCGAAGGTGCGCGGCTGTGGTGAAGGCGACATCAAAACCATGCTCGAGACCGGCAACCTGGGGGGCAAATGCGCCGATATCAATGCTTTGTTTGTGGGCCTGTGCCGCTCGGTGGGTGTGCCCGCACGCGATGTCTACGGCCTGCGCCTGGTGCCTTCGGCATTTGGCTACAAAGAATTATCGGGCAACCCGAGCAGCCTGAAAGGGGCCCAGCATTGTCGCGCTGAGGTGTACTTGCAAGCCCATGGCTGGGTGGCAATGGATCCGGCCGATGTGGCCAAGGTCATGCGCTTGGAAACACCCGAATGGATCAAGAAAACCGATCACCCTGTGGTGGCGCCCGTGTACCAAAGTTTGTTTGGTGGGTGGGAGGGTAACTGGATGGCCTTCAACACCGCGCACGACGTCAAATTGCAAGGCGCCAAGGAAGGTGCTTTGGGCTTTTTGATGTACCCCGTGGCTGAAACCTCTGAAGGGCGCGTGGACTCTTATGCGCCGGACAGCTTCAAGTACACCATCACCGCCCGTGAAATCACGGCGTGATTGAAAGCCTCAGCTGACTCGTCCACTCGCGCGATTGCGCAGTGATCGGGTCAGTGAAAGACACGGACTGCGCCAGCAATTGCAAGGGTTGGCTGAAATCCTCAGGTTCATTGGGGCCGCGCAATACCTGCGGGTAGAACAAATCTCCTTCCAAAGGCATGCCCAGCGCCATCATGTGCACCCGCAGTTGATGGCGCTTGCCGCTGATCGGCTCTAAGGCATACAAAGCACGCGGCCCTTGAGCCATGAGCAAACGGATGTGTGTTTCGCTGTTGGCAGTTCCTGGGACTTGTTGCATGCGAAAGAAAGGTTCGCCCGGCACCAAGCGGCTTTGGTAGACGGGCGGCAGCACCCGCTGTGCATCGAACGGTGCAACTGCGTGGTAGATCTTGCGAATGCGTTTGTCGCGAAACAGCGCATGGTAGGCATCACGCTCATGCAAGTGTTTGCCAAAGAGGACCAGCCCTGCGGTTTCGCGGTCGATGCGGTGCAGCGGCACCAATTGGTCCACGCCGGTCAGTTTTTTCAGTTGCACCAGTAGACTTTGCTGCACATAGCGACCCGCAGGCATCACCGGCATGAAATGCGGCTTATCGGCCACCAAAAGATGATCGTCTTCAAACACAATGCTGGCTGCTTCGGG
>CANGKR010000042.1 GCA_947454355.1 Comamonadaceae bacterium | reverse complement strand
GCTGGGATGCACGTCGTGAGTTGTTCAACGCTACCATGGCCAAGCACCAATTGCCTTTGCGTGCGGCCAACATGTCGAGCGTGTGGAGCTTGTTCTATACCGAACCCAGCCGCTACAACTGGTTGCTCCAATACTACCTGCGCGCCCATGGACTCGCCTTGAGCTGGGTGGGTACGGGCCGCTTGATTTTCAGCCTGAATTATTCAGACGCAGACTTTCAGGCCGTGCTGGACCGCTTTGTAGCTGCATGTCAGGATATGCAGTCTTCGGGCTGGTGGCAAAACGGTTTGGTACCCACCAACAAGTCCATCCGCAGGCGTATTCTGAAAGAAATGTGGGCCTGATCTTGCGCCATGCGCTCAGCCTCTTTCAGGCAAAAAATAAGCACCCTCGGGTGCTTATTTTTTGGGGATTGCAGCCGCAGATCAGTGGTACATCTGTTTAGGGTTGTTGTCGATCAACTCACCCTTGAGCAAGAACAAAGGGGCCTTGTGGTACAGCACGATGTCGTGGAAGGGATCGGTCAGGATCTTGGTCATCCAGACCAAACCGGTTTGTACATCTTTGATGAAGAAAAGGTGGATGGTTCGGAACAGTAATCCGGCCACACCCAAAATCAACCAGGCGCCACCGATCTGACGAATCAAGTCGTTCCAGGTTTCCCAGGTCTCCACCATGCCCCACAGGCCAGGCTGCGCATACAAAGCCAGAGGCATGGCCGCCCAGATGCTGAGCAGCACGATTTTGCGATTCAGGTTGTAGCCGACTTTGATTTCTTCTTTGTATTCGTGTGTGGCTTGGTTGACTTCGTCATAACCCAAAGGCTCAAAAAAGAAGTGACCGGACTGCCGTGTGGTCATGGAGATCAACCATGCGATCAATGCGGACATGACCGGGTCGATGAACAGCATCCCGTAGGCCACCACAAAACTGATGGCGCTGACCAAGTGCAAGCTTTGGTTGATCCGGCTATGGTGATAGTAGCGGTGATCGTCAAAGCGCTGTGTCCTCAAGGCTTCGAAAAAATTACTCATTGGAGATCCTCTGGGTCAATGAACTTCAAAAAATGGGGTGCAATCAAACTGCACAAAGTGATGTTGGCGCACTTTCATGAAATTTAAATGACACATCATGCGTGTCATTGAATCTTCACCGAATTGAAGAGATTCAAGGTGATTTGTCACACGCTTGTTATCAAAACTCTGCAACATGAGCGCATGGACCAACCCGTTGAAACCCCCATCGTTGTTGAAGATTTTCCGGCCTTCAAGCCGTCCTTGCGTATCGCCGTGGTGACTGAAACCTGGCCGCCTGAAGTCAATGGTGTGGCCGTGACGCTCGCCAAGTTGGTGCAAGGTTTGTGCCGCAGAAATCATGACGTCCAATTGGTTCGGCCCAAGCAGGTGAAGAACGAAGTTCCCCAGCACAACGAGGGTTTTGAAGAAGTGCTGATGCGCGGCATGCCGATCCCGCGCTACCCCGAATTGAAGTTGGGATTGCCCAGCAAAAAGAATTTGATCAAAGCTTGGACCCTGCGACGTCCTGACGTGGTGCACATCGCCACTGAAGGCCCTTTGGGCTGGTCGGCCTTGCAGGCCGCCAAGGTGCTTAAGTTGCCAGTGACCTCTGACTTCAGGACGAACTTTCACAGTTACAGCCAACACTATGGCGTGGGCTGGTTGCGCAAACCCATCGTGGCGTATTTGCGTAAATTCCACAATGCCACGTCGTGCACCATGGTGCCTACCCATGCTTTGAACAACGAATTGGCTCAGCATGGATTCTTGAACTTGAAAGTGGTAGCCCGAGGTGTGGATACCACGCTGTTCAATCCCTCGCGTCGCAACCCAGATTTGCGCGCACAGTGGCAGGCCGATGACTCCACAGTGGTTTTGATTTCAGTTGGGCGCTTGGCGCCAGAAAAAAACCTGGGTCAGGTCATGGCCTGCTACGAGGCTCTGAAAAGCGCAGGTGCTCGCATTCGCTTGGTGTTGGTCGGCGACGGTCCATTGCGTGAATCCTTGGCGCAGCGTTGCCCGGAAGCGATCTTTGCCGGCATGCTGACGCACGATGCCTTGGCCGAGTATTACGCCAGTGCAGATTTGTTTTTGTTCCCAAGCCAGACAGAAACCTTTGGCAACGTCACCGTCGAGGCTTTGGCCAGTGGGTTGCCCGTGTTGGCTTTTGACTGTGCGGCAGCCACCGATTGGGTCAAGCAGGGCATCAACGGTTGGCTCGTGCCGGAGTCCCAGTCTGAGGCTTATGTGACCACCGCCTTGCGAGTGGCGACCACGCCCGGCTTGTTGACTGAGGTGGCACAAACGACCCGCGCTCAGGTCAGTCAACTCGATTGGAATCAAATCTCAGAGCAAGTGGAAGAAGTCTTCAATAAAGCGATTCAAAGTGCGCATGCGCCACACTCCAAATTGCGTCAACTGTTCTCCAAAATCAAGGCTTGAAGCGGCCTTGACGTAACCAGACCAATCGACCCATGCCCAATGCCATGGCGATTCCGATGCCAGACATGATGCCCTCTAAGGGCCATTCGAGCGCGAGCATAGCGCTGTACACACCCAGCATCACCAATACACTCGCGTTCTCGTTGAAACCTTGCACGGCGATGGACCGGCCAGCCGTCAGCAATTCGTAGCCTCGGTGTTGCAGCAGGGCATTCATCGGGACCATCAGCACACCGCCTGCAAGACCGATGCACAACATCAAAGCGATGGCCAAAGGCAGCGATGTCGAATAGGCGATGGCCGGCAGTAACAAGCCCAGCACCACACCCAGGGGTAGGACCTTCTCGGCAAACTCCAAGCGAATCCAATAACCCGCAATGGCTGCGCCCGCAATCACGCCCAAGGCAACGATAGCTTGCAGATAGGCGCCTTTTTCCAAGGGCATATTCAAAGTTTTTTGCGCCCATAACAACACGGCAAATTGAATGACCGCACCTACGCCCCAAAATAAAGTGGTCACAGACAGAGACAAGCCACCGACGCGGTCGGTCCACAAAAGTTTATTGCTGTGTGCAAAGTCTCGTAACAAATTCAGTGGTCTTCTGCTGCGTTGCGGGTACCGCGCGTGACTGGGCGGTATGCCCCAATTCAACAGGGCCGCCACCGCATAAATGCCCATCACGGCCACCAGGGGTGCTGCCAGTTGTGTGTGGATTGAAATCGACAAGACTTGCACCACCCAGGTGTTGAGTGCAGTCATGGGCCCCAAGCTCTGTAAGCCCAGCAAGGCGCCGCCACTGGCCGTGCCCAAGATCACCGACAGCACCACAGTCACTTCGAGCCAGCCATTGGCCCGGACCAATTGCGCTGGCCCCACGGTTTCGGTCACCAGACCGTATTTGGCTGGAGCGTAGGCCGATGCGGCCAAGCCCACCATGGCAAAGGCCAGCACAGGATGCACGCCCGAAAAGAAGAAACCCACGGCGACGAATTTCAAGCCATTCATCACCGCCATCAACCGAGACTTGGATACGGCGTCCGCCAAGGGACCGAGCGCGGGCGCCAGCAGAACATACGAGAGGGTGAAGGCGAACTTCAATAACGGCGCCCACCAACCGGCAAAGCCTTGCTCGTGCAGAAATGCGATACCTAAAATCAACAGCGCATTGTCTGCTAGACCTGATGCGAATTGGGCACTGATCAGGTAGTAAAAGCCTTTGGGCATGAATTCAAACGACGGCAGGCGATGCGCTGATGGGCTCCTGTACCTGTTCTGGGCTCCATTGCAAGGCCAGTGCATTACGTCGACCGATGCCTTGGTATGCAATGCCCAAATGCTCTAGCACATGCGGTTCATAGAGGTTTCGGCCATCGAGAATCAATGGGCGGCGCATGCGTGCCTTGAGGTCTTCAAAATCGGGATGATGGAAGGTTTTCCATTCGGTGACGATCAGTAAGGCGTCGGCATCGTCGCTGGCCTGCATGGCGGCATCGACAATTTGTAGTCGGGCCAGGGCTTCGGGGTGATCTTGCAAATCCAGCGCCAAGGCCATCTGAGCTTCGTGCGAGGCCACGGGGTCGAAAGCGCTGATGTGTGCGCCACGCAAAAGCAGGTTCTTGATGATGATGCGGCTTGGGGCTTCGCGCATGTCGTCGGTGTTAGGCTTGAAGGCCAAGCCCCAAACCGCCAGCTTTAAACCTGTCAAGTCATTGCCAAAATATTGCAACACTCGGTGCAACAAAACGGTCTTTTGCGAGTCGTTGACGTGCTCAACGGCAGAAACAACTTTCATTTGACTGCCGCAGTCCAGTGCGGTTTGGATCAATGCTCGCGTGTCCTTGGGGAAGCAGCTACCGCCATAGCCAGTGCCTGCATACAAGAAGCCATGACCAATCCGCTGGTCGGCACCGATGCCGCGACGAACGCAATCGACATCCGCACCCAGCAGATCCGACAAATTGGCGATCTCGTTCATGAATGAAATCCGAGTGGCCAACATGGCATTGGCGGCGTACTTGGTCAATTCGGCGCTGCGCACATCCATCCAGATGGTGCGCGCATGGTGGCGGTTGAAGCTCGCATACAGTTGTTCGAGTTTGTGGTGAACCGGAATGTAGTTGTCGCCTGTATCCAAGCCAATGACGATGCGGTCCGGGCGCATGAAGTCGTCGATGGCAGCGCCTTCTTTTAAAAACTCAGGATTCGAGACGACTTCAAACAGGTTGTCACGCATGCCGCGCTTGAGCAACTCGCTCTCGATGGCGGTTTGCACACGGTAGGCCGTGCCGACCGGCACTGTCGATTTGTTGACCACGATCTTGAAGCTCTTCAGGTGTCGACCGATCTGACCAGCCACTGCCAACACATGTTGCAAATCGGCTGAGCCGTCTTCTTGTGAGGGGGTACCGACCGCAATGAAAATCACATCGCCATGGTCTACGGCTTCGCCCATGTCGCTGGTGAAATGAATTCGGCCTTCAGAGCGATTGCGGGCCACCATTTCTTTGAGGCCCGGCTCGTAAATCGGCATGCCTGCAGCGTTCAATAACGCAATTTTTTCGGGGTTGCTGTCCACGCACCAGACTTGATTGCCCAACTCGGCAAAACAAGCACCTGTCACCAGACCTACATAACCTGCACCGACAACTGTGATTTTCATAAGCCACCTCTTTGGTTGACTTATTCTGAAAATTTCACGTGTCTTTACGGTGAAATTAAAGTGAAGTTTTCATGACGAAGGTGCAGAGCCGACATCTCACCGTCATGTGGTCAATACGGGCGTGTTTTGTTGTGGCTGGCCCGATAAGTCATGGCCAGAAACAAGATTGTGACCCCGGCCAAGGCCAGTGTGGCCGCAAACCAGAAGGTGCTGGGCACAGGCTGAGCTGGCCAAGTGCCCCAGCCGTGGTAAGCCCACAGGTAACCGCCGCCCAAGCCAATGCCCCAGAGCAGTACGCTGTAAATCACCAAAGGCAGCAAGGTGATTTGAAAGCAGCGCAGTAAAAATGCACAGACGGTTTGGATGGCGTCCATCACATGGTAGATGGCGACCCAACCCAAGAGACCTACGGCGACCACGGCGACTTCAGGATCGCGGGTAAAAATAGGGGCCAAGCTGCTTTTGCCCAACCACAAGGCCGTGCCAAAGAACACAGCAAGGCCTGCACTCAAGCCCAGGCCCAGGCCCATGGCATGACGGACTTGGTCAGGGCGCTGTGCTCCTTGCCAATAGCCTACTCGCGAGCTGCTGGCAATGCCCAAGGCCAGAGGCATCATGTAGAGCACGCCCGCGGCCGTGGCGGCAATTTGGTGCCCGCCCGATGCGGCCACGCCCATGCGGGCAATGAACAAGGCCATCAGAGTGAAAGAGGTGATTTCCACCATGATCGACAAACCTGCCGGCACGCCCAGTCTCAAGAAGCTGAGCAAGGTCGGTAGGTGGGGCCGCTCCATCGGTCTCCACAGTTGATAGACGTGGTAAACCGAAAATGTTCGAAGTGCATACACCCCCATCATGAGCATCAGGCAGTTGACCACCAAGGTGGCCATGGCACAGCCTACGGCGCCTTGTGCGGGCAGCCCCAGCACGCCAAATGTCAGGGCCATGGACAGCGGCACTTTCACACACAGTCCACCCACTTGCAGCCAGGTCACCAGTCGCGGCATGCCCAGACTTTGGTTCAAGGTGCTGTACATGCGAAACAACAAGGAAGGTGCGACCGCCCAAGCCAGCACCTGCAAATAGCGCCTAACTTCATCACGCAAGATCTCAGGGACTTCAGTCCATTCCAGCCAAGGGTCGGGGAACAACAAGGCCCACACGCCCAAGGCGATGGCGCCCGCGCACAAATACAGAGACTGCCTGACCGATTGACCGACCTGGGCATGCTGCTCGGCGCCCCGCAGTTGTGCCCAAACGGGCAGCAAGGCCTGAAGCATGCCGTTCAAAGCCACATAAATGCTGACATAGATCGATGAGCCGATCGACAAGGCCGCCAAAGAGGTTTGGGCGTAGTGCCCTGCAATCAAGGTGTCGGCCACACTGAAGGCCATGATGGCCATTTGCCCGGTCAGCACCGTGCCTGCATGGCGAAGGATGGCGCCGACTTCAGATTGTGGTTTCAAGGCTGAACGCGCTCAAAGACCACAATGGCTTCGCCATCGTCGGTGGGACGATAAATCGTTTCGCGCTGGCGCCAATGTTGCAAAGACACCTTCACTTCATCGATCACTTGCAGATCGACAATCAGCCATGGACAGGCAGGCGCATGTGGGGCTTGAAGTGGGATCAAACGATAGCGCCCATGGTAGGCAAATGCCGCGCTTTGCGACAAGCTCAGGCTTTGCGTGTTTACGCAGCCAGTCGGGCCTATCAGCTGGCTGACCTTGTCCACCAAGGGGGCATAAGCGCGGCCGTAATTGAGCAAGGGCAGCCACAGGCTCATCAACAACAACCAGCACAAGGCAGCGCCGCCCGCAGGCAGCACCATGCTTTTCCAGAGCACGGCGCGGTGTCTTCCGGTGCGCCACAGCACCAGCGCGATCCAGGCCAGAGTCGCAGCCAAAGCCACAGCAAAGGCAGGGCCTGAAAAACTGAAGGTAAATCCGGGGGCCAATCGCGCCACATTGGCCGCAGGTTGTGCGGGCCACCCGGTTTGCATGGAAAGCCACACGACCCAGATGATCAAGGCGCACAGGCTGAAGAACAGCAAAGTGAACCAATCGACCAAGGCGCTCAGATGGCGATCCATGGTGGGCAACGCAAAGGCCGCCAATGTGGCCATGGCCGGGATCGCCAAGAGCAGGGCTCTGTCGCTCAAACCCGTGCAAATGGTGGTGCCCAAAGTGACCGCCAAAAACCACAGGGGCAGGGCCAAATGCGGATGCTTCCAGACTTGGCTCAGTTGCAAGCGCCAGCGCCACAGCGTCCACACGGCCAAAGGCCAGGCGGGCCACAAGAACCAGACAAACAAGTGCGTAATCGCTTGCGCATCGGGCAAGCTCAGGTGGTGCACGCGCCAGCGCCAAATGTCCAGCCAAGCCGCCAGCTGCGCGGTGGCCAGGCACATCAAGAGGATCAAGCCCACATCCAGCATGCGCACGCGTGCTGTGCGACGATCTTGGAAGGCCAACACCACGGCCCCGCCTGCTCCCAAGAGCACAGCGGTGGTGGGTGCACCCGACAAGGCCAGGCTGGGCAAGGCCAGCATCAGAATGAACAAGGCGGCTCGGCGGTGTGCTCCCAAGTTAGCCAAAGCAAAAAACAACAAGGCCGTGAAACTCAATTGCGCCAACGCGGGTGTGGTTTCATGCACCAGACGCGCCAAACCCAGGCAAGCGATCAAGGCCAGCAAACCGCCGTCTGCCACCGCTCTGGCGTAATCCAGGGGCTTGGCTTCGCCGCCAAACGCAAAGGCTACCGGTTGAACGCCAGGGTGTCTGGCCAGTGCATAGACCCCGTACCAGGTGCACACCATGGTGAGCAATAACAACAAAGCAAAGGGAATGCGCACAGCCACATCCGGCGCCAACCACGAAGGCGCCCATTGGATGGCCCAGGCCCCCAGCCAGTAGGGCAGCAGGGCGGCGCCAGGGTCGGGTTGGCCAAGCAGCAGAGGCTTGAACCAACTGGTGGCATGCCCATGGAATAAATCGGCCAGCGAAGACATGAAACCGAAGGCCGTGATGTCTTCACGCTTCCAGGGGTCCCGGCCTACAAAACCTGGCAACAAGTAGGCCAGGCAAAACAGGAGCAAGGCCACCCTAGGCAAGCGGCGAACGGCGTCCTGGGCAATGATGACGGGGCTGGGGTGTTTCACAGGGGGAAAGATATCATGTGACCCCATGTGCCTGCTGGCCGACGGGGCAAAGAAAAAGGCAGTTCGGATGCCCGAACTGCCTTGTTTCTGAAGCTTGAAAGCTTATTTGGCGACAGTGGTCTTGCCAAAACGGTTGCGGAAGCGCTCCACGCGGCCACCCAAGGTGTCCACGGATTTTTGCGTACCGGTGTAGAAGGGGTGTGACTCACTGGTCGTGTCCAGCTTGTACAGGGGCAGTTCGCGGCCGTCTTCCAAAGTGATCATTTCTTTGGTGTTGGCGCATGAACGTGTCACGAATTTGAAGCCGTTGGACATGTCTTGGAAGCACACGTCGCGGTAGTTGGGGTGAATGCCGTCTTTCATGGGGATTTCCTTTTCAGTTGCGATAGCCGCTCCGGACCATCCGGGGTACTTTTCGCGAAACCGTTGATTATAGTACGAAAAATCAGCCGCCTCGGCGCATCATGTCGAAGAACTCGGCATTGCCCTTGGTGGCTTTCATGCTCTTCAAGACCATCTCCATGGCCTCGATCTCGTCCATGTTGTACATGAACTGGCGCAGGATGCGGGTTTTTTGCAGCACTTCGGGCTGCAACAGCAACTCTTCGCGGCGGGTACCGCTGCGGTTGAGGTTGATGGCCGGGAACACGCGTTTTTCGTACAAACGGCGCTCGAGGTGGATTTCGCAGTTGCCGGTGCCCTTGAATTCTTCAAAGATCACTTCGTCCATGCGGCTGCCGGTATCGACCAAGGCGGTGGCAATGATGGTCAGGCTGCCGCCTTCTTCTACATTGCGCGCAGCGCCAAAAAAGCGCTTGGGACGTTGCAAGGCGTTGGAGTCCACGCCGCCTGACAAGACCTTGCCAGAAGAGGGCACCACGTTGTTGTAAGCACGGGCCAGGCGGGTGATCGAGTCGAGCAAGATCACCACGTCTTTTTTGAGCTCAACCAAACGCTTGGCGCGCTCAATCACCATTTCGGCCACATGCACGTGACGGGCGGCGGGTTCGTCAAAAGTGGAAGCAATCACCTCACCGCGCACGGTGCGCTGCATCTCGGTCACTTCTTCTGGACGTTCATCAACCAGCAACACCATCAGGTGAACATCGGGGTAGTTGGCGGTGATGGCGTGAGCGATGTGCTGCATCATCACGGTTTTGCCGGACTTGGGCTGCGCCACGATCAAGGCGCGTTGGCCTTTTCCGATCGGGGCGATGATATCGATCACTCGGCTGGTGATGTTCTCTTCGCCTTTGATGTCGCGCTCCAGACGCATTTGCTCTTTGGGGAAGAGCGGCGTCAAGTTCTCGAACATCACTTTGTGTTTGTTGTTCTCAGGCAGGTCGCCATTGACCAGGTCCAGCTTGGTCAAAGCGAAGTAGCGCTCACCGTCTTTGGGTATGCGCACTTCACCCTCGATCATGTCGCCGGTGTGCAGGTTGAAGCGGCGCACTTGGCTGGGGCTGATGTAAATGTCGTCGGTGCTGGCGGTGTAGCTGGTGTCAGGGCTGCGCAGGAAGCCAAAGCCGTCGGGCAAAATTTCCAACACGCCATCGGCAAAGACCTGCTCACCTGCGCGGGCGCGCTTTTTGATGATGGCGAACATCAGCTCTTGCTTGCGCATGCGGCCGGTATTTTCAATCTCAAGCGCATCGGCTTGCTTGAGGACTTCAGACACGTGCAGTGCCTTGAGTTCATTTAAGTGCATGGATTTACCTGCGTGTGACCGGTTCGATGCCGAACTGGCAATAAAAAAATCAGGGGGTGGAATTCAAAGAACCCAGAGAGCGAGCCGGATACGGAGGGGCTCCCAATGGCTCTGGGTGTTCAACCAACAGCGAAGACGCTTCGGTTGGAACTGATTATGACAGCAAAAACGGGGGAATCGAAAGCACGCCATACAGACACCCCCAGAGAAAAATTCAAAGCGCCCGCGATGAATGCTCATCGCCAGGCGCTTAAGGGGGATTTCAGGCGAGTTGTTGATCGATGAAATCGGTCAATTGGGACTTGCTCATGGCGCCCACTTTAGTGGCGGCGAGTTGGCCATCTTTGAACACCATCAAGGTCGGGATGCCTCGGATGCCGAATTTGGCAGGGATGTCGCGGTTTTCATCGACATTCATCTTGGCAATTTGCAGCTTGCCTTGGTAGCCGGTGGCAACTTCGTCCAAAATCGGGGCAATCATCTTGCAAGGACCGCACCATTCGGCCCAGAAGTCCACCACCACGGGTTGACCCGCTTGGAGGACATCGGCTTCGAAAGAGGCATCGGTAATATGTTTGATCAGTTCGCTGGCCATGGCCTGTTCCTTGTGAAGTTGCGACGAAGAGACGAGTAAGACTACTCCTATTTTGACAGAAACCTGCCCCTGCTGTTTTCGGGGGCCATTGAATGCCGTGCATGCCCATACCTGAGCGCTTTTCCCCTTTCGACACAGAGTCCATCGCAGTGGCGGTGATCGGCGGCGGGCCGGCGGGACTGATGGCGGCAGAGGTCTTGGCCTTGCGCGGGGTGTCGGTGCATGTCTTTGATGCCATGCCTTCCGTGGGCCGGAAATTTTTGCTGGCCGGTCGTGGTGGCTTGAACTTGACGCATGCCGAAGCAGCACCCGCCTTTGTGTCGCGTTTTGGCGCGCAGTCCACCCCTGTGGGCGAATGGCTGAACGACTTTGGCGCGGACCAGTTGCGGACTTGGGCGCAGAGCTTGGGCATCGACACCTTTGTCGGCTCCAGTGGCCGTGTGTTTCCGCAAGAGATGAAAGCTGCGCCTTTGCTGCGCGCCTGGCTGCACCGGCTGCGGCACGCGGCTGTGCCGGTGCAGTTCCACATGCGTCACCGTTGGCAGGGCTGGTCCGAAGGGGCCTTGGTCTTCGATTCGCCACAAGGCAAACGGCAGCTCAAGCCCAAAGCCACGGTGCTGGCCTTGGGCGGCGCCAGTTGGCCGCGATTGGGTTCGGACGGTTCTTGGGTGGCCACACTGCGCGAGCATGGTGTATTGGTGAACGAGCTGCTGCCGGCCAACTGCGGCTTTGACGTGTCAGGCCGTCATGGACAAGGTTGGTCTGCATTTTTTGCTGACAAGTTTGCCGGTCAGCCTTTCAAGACCGTGGCCATGCGTTGGCAAGACACGGCGGGGCATTGGCACCGCAAGCAGGGTGAGTTTGTTGCGACCCAGACCGGGGTGGAAGGTAGCTTGATCTACAACGCGTCGAGAGAATTGCGCGATCAGCTGCTGCGTGTGGGGCAAGCCACGTTCTGGTTGGACCTGTTGCCCGACAAGTCCTTGCAACAAGTCCAGGCCGAAGTGAGTTACCCGCGCGGTTCACGCAGTTTGAGTTCGCACCTGAAGAGTCGGTTGGGCTTGGACGGCATCAAAATGGCTTTGCTGCACGAAGTGTTGGACAAAGCCGACATCCACAACCCGTTGTTGTTAGCCGAGGCGATCAAAGGGGTGCCCGTGAGCGTATGCCGCACCCGACCTTTGGCCGAAGCCATCAGCACCGCTGGCGGCGTGGCCTTGGAGGCTATGAATCCACATCTGATGCTCGAGCAGTTGCCTGGTGTGTATTGCGCTGGCGAGATGCTTGACTGGGAAGCGCCCACTGGGGGCTATTTGCTGACCGCGAGCATGTCCAGTGGCTACAGGGTGGGGCAGGCAACTGCAGAGTGGTTGGCCGAGCGCTGAGCTTCCCGCAAGTTGCGATCAGGGGCGTACAAAGGCCATTTTGCCGATGATCACTTCTCCTCTGGCATTGCGCTCGAGGGAGATCACCACATCGCGGCCCTTTGCAGAGACCAAGGGCAAATCGGATTGCACTTCTGCAATGCCTTTGATGGAGCTGACCAACGAGCCCAACAGGCTCAACAAAAAGAACGGATCTTTGGGTGTGATTTCGTTGGGCGGAGGGGTCACGCGCACTTTGCCGCCGGAGCGTTCCACAGCAGACAGCCACCTTTGCAAGCGCTCGGGTACTTGGTTGGGTGAGACTTTTTCGTAGAACACCACATCTACCTGGGGCATGCCAGCGTTCAGGGATTGGGACAGCTGTCGATCGAACTGCGGCAAATCGACAAAACTCAAGGCGGCCAGTGTGTATGAAAGGTGACGAGCCTTGACCCCGGCACTGGCTCTACAGTTAGAGCTGCTTGGTTCCCCACCTGACTCGGTTGGCCGCTTCACCATGCGGGAAGGCCCGTCAAGGGTATTGTAGGGCAAGATGCGCAAGGGGGCAGGTGTTAACCGATAGAATCCACCGCATGTCCTACCTTGTTCTGGCCCGCAAATACCGTCCGCGTAATTTCACCGAAATGGTGGGGCAAGAGCATGTGGTCCAGGCTTTGACGAATGCTTTGGTGCAACAACGTCTGCACCATGCCTATTTGTTCACCGGCACGCGCGGTGTGGGCAAGACCACCGTCTCGCGGATTTTGGCCAAATCGCTCAATTGCCAAGGCATTGACGGGCAGGGTGGCATCACGGCCCAACCTTGCGGCGTATGCCAAGCCTGTCGCGACATCGATGCTGGTCGTTTTGTCGACTACACCGAGCTGGACGCTGCCTCCAATCGCGGCGTCGACGAAGTGCAAAGCCTGCTAGAGCAAGCGGTGTACAAGCCCGTGCAGGGGCGCTTCAAGGTCTTCATGATTGACGAAGTCCACATGCTGACCAACACGGCTTTCAATGCCATGCTCAAAACGCTGGAAGAGCCGCCTGAATATTTGAAGTTCGTGCTGGCCACCACCGATCCGCAAAAAGTGCCGGTCACGGTCTTGTCACGTTGTCTGCAGTTCAATTTACGGCCGATGGCGCCAGAGACCGTGTTCGAACACCTCACGCAGGTGCTGGCCCAAGAACAATTGAGCGCCGAGCCCTTGGCTTTGCGCATGCTTGCCCGGGCCGCCCGTGGCTCGATGCGAGACGCTCTGAGTCTGGCCGATCAGGCTATTGCATTTGGCAACGGACAGCTGCAAGAAGCCACCGTGCGCCAAATGTTGGGCAGCGTGGACCGCAGCCATGTGCTCAGTTTGATCGATGCCTTGGAACGCGCCGATGGTGCGGCCGTGGTGAACTTGATCGAAGCTTTGCGTCGTCAAGGCTTGTCCGCGGCGTCGACCCTGGAAGACATGTCCTTGGTGCTGCAGCGAATGGCCGTGATCCAGGCTGTGCCCGGCTGGGACGGGGACGAGAGTGACCCCGACGCCGCCGAGATCACCCGCTTGGCGCGCAGCATGGCGGCAGACGAAACCCAATTGCTTTACAGCCTGTGCCTGCATGGCCGTGGTGAGTTGGGCTTGGCGCCTGACGAGTACGTTGCCTTGACCATGGTCTTGCTGCGACTCTTGGCTTTCAAACCCGGGGCCAGCACACACACACCGGCTGAAAAAAAAAGCCCGCAATCTCGAGTTGAACTGAAACCATCGGTGGCCCCAGAGGTTCGGTCGCCAGTTCAGCCCGCACAAGCTGCGCATCCTCCACTGCCGGTCAAACCCGTCGCAGCTTCGCCAGATGAAGGCCCACCGCCCTGGGTGGATCTGGACGAGGACGGTGCTCTCATGGCCCCTGAAATCGAGGCTCCGCCATTCCAAGCCTTGAAGGTGCTCGACAGCCCCGAGCCCTCTGCCCGCACCTCGGCCCGTCGCGACACCGCGGCCCCCAGCCCGATCGAATGGATCGAAACCCCTGAAGGGGCGTTTTGGCAAACACTGGTGCGCGAGATGGTTGACCGCGAATTGATCAATGCCCTGGTGCGCGAGTTGGCCTTGCAAGCTCAACTGATGGCCCGTGATGCCGACCGCTGGCATTTCAAACTCGAGCGCGAATCCTTGAACCAACCCTCTGCCCGTGAGCGCCTGAAATCTGCCCTCGC
Organism: Comamonadaceae bacterium; assembly: GCA_947454355.1. Lineage (GTDB taxonomy): Bacteria > Pseudomonadota > Gammaproteobacteria > Burkholderiales > Burkholderiaceae_C > Limnohabitans_A. The sequence continues at coordinate 3,911 of CANGKR010000042.1, read as the reverse complement.
GGCCGTGGGGCATGACGTCGAGATCGGGTTTGAAATCGGCAAAGTCACCGACAGTCCGTGGATCCGCCATACCCTGGCGACGCAGGCGCGGCAATTGGCCGCCCAGGCCTTGATTGAAAATGACCCAATGGTGCAAGACTGGATGCGTGATTTCGGGGCCAAAATTGTGCCCGGAAGCGTCAAGCCCATTGCCCCACTCAACCCCTGAATTCAAAAAGGAAACACCCTATGTTCAACAAAGGACAACTCGCTGGCCTGATGAAGCAGGCCCAGGCCATGCAAGACAATTTGAAAAAAGCCCAAGATGAATTGGCTTTCATCGACGTCGAAGGCGCCTCCGGTGGTGGCTTGGTCAAGGTGTTGATGACCTGTAAACACAACGTCAAACGCGTCACCATCGACCCCAGCCTCTTGGCCGATGACAAAGACATGCTCGAAGATTTAGTGGCCGCAGCCATGAACGATGCTGTGCGCTTGGCCGAAGAAACCTCACAGCAAAAAATGGGAAAACTGACGGCAGGCCTGCCCCCCGGCATGAAGCTTCCGTTCTAAACCATGTCTGACGCCTACACGCTCGAAGCGCTGACCCAAGCCCTCAAAGGATTGCCCGGGGTGGGTATCAAATCGGCTTCGCGCATGGCGTTTCATTTGATGCAAAGGGACCGTGCGGCCGCCATACGACTGTCCAGAGCTTTGCAAGAAGCGGTCGAGCGAGTCAAGCACTGTGATCGGTGCCACACTTTCACTGAAGCTGAGATTTGCTCGACCTGCCTGGACCCTGGTCGCGACCCCACCAAGCTGTGTGTGGTGGAAACGCCTGCTGATCAATCGGCGATCGAGCGCACAGCTTCATTCAAGGGTTTGTATTTCGTATTGATGGGAAAGCTCAGTCCCTTGGATGGCATCGGTCCTAAAGACTTGGGGTTGGCCAAACTGCTAGAGCGTGCGGGTGATGGCCTGGTGCAGGAGGTGATTTTGGCCACCAACTTCACCGCAGAAGGCGAGGCCACCGCCCACGTGATTGCCGAAATGCTCAAGAGCAAAGGTCTGCGCGTGACCCGCTTGGCGCGTGGCGTTCCTGCAGGCAGTGAGCTTGAGTATGTGGATCTGGGCACCATCGCCCACGCTCTGGTTGATCGCCGTTAGATCAAATTTTTTGGCCCCGATCCAAGGGTTGCCCTTTAAGTGAAAACCCATTGCGTGAAAACCCGCTTGGGATGAATCCCGATGCGCATCGGGTTGGGCTTGGGTAGGCTGTCTCTCATTCAGGGCGATTTGAATGGGGGGGGCTGTGCGACAGACGCGTCGACAATTTGCTGGCTTTTGCACCAGTGCAGGAATGATGAGCGCTATAGGCACTTGTGCAGCCGTTCCTGAAGGGGCTAAATTGCGCGTCGGCGTTTCCATGCGGCACAGCATGGTGCATTTGCCCCTGTTGCTGGCCGATCAATTGGGTTACATCCGTCAGGCGGGCGTCGCTTTGGATTGGAACGATTTTGACGCCGGCAGTTTGGCGCACCAGGCCTTGCAGTCGGGCCAGATCGACATCATGAGTGGAGCCTTTGAGCAGGTACTGGACTGGAACGAGCAAGGCCATAAACTCCAGGCCTTTGTGGTGCAAAGCCGCACCCCGCAAATCAGTCTGGGCATTGGCTTGCGCCAATTACCGTCTTTCCATTCGATGGCGGATTTGAGGCGTTTTCGCATTGGCGTTTCGACGCTGGGCTCAGCCAGCCATTCCATGGCCATGGTGTGGTGCCTGCAGGCGGGGCTCAATCCCAGCGAGATTCACATCGTGGAAGTAGGCAACATGATCAGCGCCATGGAGGCTTTGCGCGCGGGCACAGTGGATGCCTTGTGCCACATGGACCCCCTGATGAGCTGGCTGGAACTCAAGCGCGATCTGCGCGTTGTGGCCGACACACGCACAGTGCAGAGCGCACAGATGTGGTTGGGCGGTGCGGCGGTCTCTTCTTGTTTGTTTGCCAAGTCAGAGTTTCTCGCCCACAAGCCTGAGCTGATCCAAGGGGTAACGGACGGTGTGGTGCGGGCATTGCGTTGGTTGCTCACCGCAGGACCGACCGATGTGCTTAAAACCGTGCCCGCATCGGCCTGGATGGGGGATCGGGCTTTTTACCTGGCCACACTTGACAAAGTGCGCGACAGCTTTTCGCCCGACGGGGTGTTCACAGATGAAATGCTGCAAACCGCTTGGCGCAGCCGTGCGATCCGGCTGGGACTGCCGCGAATCCATGCCACAGACCGAGCTGCTTTGTTGGCTGCATTCACCAACAGCGCCGTGACCAAAAACCGTAAACGGTCTCTGGCCTGAGACTCAATGCTTGGCCACGCGCACCGCGCGGCTGTGGGCATGGCCTTGCGCCGCTGGTTTTTTCGCTACGACTGGCGCTGGGGTTTTGACCGCCACTCGCGCTGCCGGTGCCTTGTTCTGCAAGCCTTTGGCCATGTAGCGACCTTGCGTGGTCGGGATCAGCAACTCGATGGACTGCCCCGGTTTGAGGGTGGCGTTCATGTTGAGCTTGTTCCAGCTCATCAAATTGGCCACACTTACCCCATTTTTGCTGGCAAAGGATGCCAGCGTATCGCCCTTGCGGGCTTTGAGGGTGATGCGTTTGAGGACCACTTCAGGTGAAAAAGCCATTTGCGCATTGTCTGCAAGGTGTTCGGTGACGTCGGTGTCCAGTTCGCCTTTGCGGGGTACCAAGAGGGTGGAGCCCGACTTGATCAACATACGGGGAGGTATGTTGTTCATGGTACGCAGTTGTTCCTCGGTCATGCCCACGCGCTTGGCGGCTTCATCGGCCTTGAGGGTTTGCGGTGCAACCCATGCTGTCCAGGTGGCCAATCTGTTGTGGGGGTGTGCATCTAGGTTGCGCTGGAAAATATCGGCGTTGTCCCAAGGCAGCAAAATTTGCGGCGTACCTGCGGCCAAGATCACCGGACGGCTCATGGAAGGGTTCAGGGCCTTGAAGTCTTCCAGGCTGATTTCGGCCAGTCGGGCAGCGAGATTCACGTCAATATCGCGTGTGATCTTGACGCTTTGAAAATAAGGGTGGTTCTGGATCAATGGAAGGCGAGTGCCGAATAACTCAGGTTGGTTGATGATGTTTTTGACCGCTTGCAACTTAGGCACGTAATAACGAGTTTCGTTGGGCATGTTCAGGTCGTTGTAGTTCAGACCTGCCCCGATGGCCTTGTTTTTGGCCAGCGCCCGGCCGACGCTGCCTTCGCCCCAGTTGTAGGCGGCCAAGGCCAGATGCCAGTCGCCAAACATGCCGTAGAGCTTTTGTAAATAATCCAGGGCCGCACGAGTGGACTCCTGCACACTGCGTCGGTCATCCCGAAAAATGTTTTGCTTGAGTTCAAAGTATTTGCCAGTCGCAGGCATGAACTGCCACATGCCCGCTGCTTTCGCAGATGACACGGCTTGGGGATTGAAGGCCGATTCAATGAAGGGCAACAGCGCCAACTCGGTGGGCATGTTGCGGCTTTCAAGTTCTTCCACGATGTAGAACATGTATTTGCGCGAACGCTCGGTCATGCGCAGCAGATAGTCCGGACGCGAGGCATACCACTGCTCGCGGTCGACCACCAAGTCACTTTCCAAATTGGGCATGGCAAAGCCACGGCGTATACGCTCCCAAATGTCAGCCGGAGGCGTGCGTTGGACCTCCGGAAGGATCACCGGCAAGGTTGAAGCTGATTTGGGAGGCAACTGCACGCGGGGCGCCACCGGCGTAGGTTCAGGCGGGGTTGCCGCCGCGGCCGCGACTGCTGTGGGTGTTTCTGCGGGCGCAGCGATGACCTGGCGGGGCGGCGACAGGGGCGCGCAGGCACTCAGGGCCATGACCAAGGCCAAGACCCCGCCCATGTACAGGTCAGAACAGCTC
>CANGKR010000041.1 GCA_947454355.1 Comamonadaceae bacterium | reverse complement strand
GCCGAAACGCGCACGGCCGGTCAGCAACAGCGCAAATGTCAACCACGATAAGAGAGAGAACACGGTTTTGTGGTCCCACTTCCAGGCTGCCCCCGCGCTGCCGTACAAAGATTCTCCAAAGAAAACCCCGGCCAGCAAAGTCGCGGTCAGCAACACAAAGCCCACACTGACGAATCGGAACGTGAGCCGCTCCAGGGTCAATAAAGGCAAGCCACTGGCGCCGTCATGTGCCAGCCGGATTTGTCGCTCTGCATGGGTCATCAAAGCGGCATGCACCACGGCTGCAGCAAACATGCCATAGGAGGCAATGCCCAAAGCCCAATGCAAGGGCAGCCAAGGCGAAACGTCCATGGCCAAGGCCTTGCCCGGAAACACCCAGGCACTGATCACCGCCAAGGCCCCCAAGCTGGCCAAGGCCCAGCGCGCTCTCAATTGCGGGAAAAACTGACTCTCCACCATGTATGCAGCCAAGACCAGCCAAGCCGTGACCGACAAGGCCGGCGCAAAGCCAAAGCGCGGCTCATCACCCCACAGGCCCCAGGCGAAGGTCCACAGATGCAAAAGACCCGCCAGCAGCAAGGCCCAGCGGGCGGTCTTTTCCCCCAGGCGCTGCGCTGCCAAGGCGGGCAAGGCGTAGGCGAAAGCGGTCAATGCCGTCAACAGCAAGGCCCAGGAAGGTGTACTGGCTAAAATCATAAGGTCCAAGTTTAGCGTTTCAGACCTCGTCGCAGGGATCAGGTTTGCATGGCGTTGCTTTTTTGAAGATTCCCCCCATGGCCACCGCCCTTTCCGACAAACTCACCCGACTCGTCAAACAAATCAGTGGTCAGGCGCGAATCACCGAGTCGAACGTGTCCGATATGCTGCGCGAAGTGCGCATGGCCCTGCTTGAGGCCGATGTGGCTTTGCCTGTGGTGCGCGACTTCATAGCCCGGGTGAAAGACAAGGCCTTGGGCCAAGAGGTGATGGGCTCACTCAAGCCCGGTCAGGCCCTGGTGGGCATCGTCAACAACGAGCTGGCTGCCACCATGGGGGAAGGCATTGCCGACATCAATCTGGCGGCACAACCGCCAGCTGTGATTCTGATGGCGGGCTTGCAAGGTGCCGGTAAAACCACCACCACAGCCAAATTGGCCAAACACCTGATCGAAAAGCGCAAGAAAAAAGTCCTGACCGTCTCGGGCGACGTGTACCGGCCCGCAGCGATCGAGCAGCTGAAAACTGTGACCGCTCAAGCCGGTGCCGAGTGGTTTCCCAGCTCGCCCGATCAAAAGCCCTTAGACATTGCGCTGGCCGCATTGGACTACGCCCGCAAACATTTTTTCGACGTCCTGCTGGTCGATACGGCCGGTCGTTTGGCCATTGACGAAGCCTTGATGGCCGAAATCAAGTCACTGCACGATGCCATTCACCCGGTCGAGACCTTGTTCGTGGTCGATGCCATGCAAGGTCAAGATGCGGCCAATACCGCCAAGGCCTTCAAAGAAGCACTGCCTTTGACGGGCATCATCCTCACCAAAATCGATGGTGACTCCCGCGGTGGTGCCGCTCTGTCAGTGCGTCAAATCACGGGTGCGCCTATCAAGTTTGCAGGCACCAGCGAAAAAATCGACGGCCTCGAGGTCTTCGATGCCCAACGGCACGCGGGTCGTATCTTGGGCATGGGCGACATCGTGGCTTTGGTTGAACAAGTCACCGCCGGTGTGGACATGGAGGCTGCGCAAAAGCTGGCTGCCAAAGTCAAGAGCGGTGGCGGGTTTGACCTGAATGATTTCTTGGCTCAGATCCAGCAAATGAAGCAAATGGGCGGGCTGTCCAGCCTGATGGACAAATTGCCCAGTCAGCTCACCGCCAAAGCCGCGGGCATGGATTTGGGTAAAGCCGAAAAAGACATCGTCCGCAAGCAAGGGATCATCCACAGCATGACCCCCAAGGAGCGCAGTAAACCCGACTTGATCAAAGCCACCCGCAAACGCCGTATTGCCGCGGGCGCGGGTGTTCAGGTGCACGATGTCAACCGCTTGCTCAAAGAGTTTGAGCAGATGCAGGACATGATGAAAAAAATGCAGGGCGGCGGTTTGATGAAGATGATGAAACGCATGGGCGGCATGAAAGGTTTTGGCGGGATGGGCGGCGGTTTTCCGGGCATGCCGCGCTGAAACAGGCCGCTATTTTTTCAGCCCAGAGCTTCAATCCACCACCAATTCGCCACGCAGTGAGTGACCCAGGGGCTCGGTCACACGCACATCCAGCATCTGCCCGATCAATCGGGCCGCATGCGGACCGCCTGGGAAGTTGACGACCCGATTGCATTCGGTGCGTCCGGCCATTTCGGTAATGTCTTTGCGCGAAGGCCGCTCGACCAAAATGCGCTGTGTGGTGCCCACCAAGTTCTGGCTGATGCGCTGAACATTGGCTTCGATCGTGGCTTGCAAATGCTGCAGGCGTTTCAACTTGACTTCGTGCGCAGTCTCGTCGTGTAAAGCCGCCGCAGGTGTGCCGGGGCGGGGGCTGAAAATAAAGCTGAAGCTCGTGTCAAAGCTCACGTCGTCAATCAGCTTCATCAGTTTGGCAAAGTCCTCATCGGTTTCCCCAGGAAATCCCACGATGAAATCACTGCTCATCGACAAGTTCGGTCGTATAGCGCGCAGTTTGCGGATCGTGCTCTTGTATTCCATCGCGGTGTAGCCGCGCTTCATGGCCATCAAGATCCGGTCAGATCCATGCTGCACCGGCAAGTGCAAGTGGCTGACCAACTGCGGCACCTTCTCATAAACATCGATCAAGCGCTGTGTGAACTCGTTCGGGTGGCTGGTCATGTAGCGAATGCGGTCGATGCCCGGAATGTCGGCCACGTACTCGATCAAGGTCGCCAGATCGGCCACTTCTGCCGTGCCGCCCATTGCGGCCCGGTAAGCGTTGACGTTTTGGCCCAGCATCGTCACCTCGCGCACCCCTTGCGCTGCGAGGCCCGCAATTTCCACCAGCACATCTTCAAAAGGCCGGCTGACCTCTTCACCTCGGGTGTAAGGCACTACGCAGTAACTGCAGTACTTGCTACAGCCTTCCATGATCGAGACATAGGCCGTGGCACCGTCCACTTTGGCGGGTGGCATGTGGTCGAACTTTTCGATTTCAGGAAAGCTGATGTCCACCTGGGGCCGTTGTTTGCGCTCCCGCTCGGCCAGCAACTGCGGCAAGCGGTGCAAGGTTTGCGGACCAAACACCACATCCACATAGGGCGCTCGTTTGATGATCTCGGCGCCCTCTTGGCTGGCGACGCAGCCACCCACGCCAATCAAGACGCCCTTGTTTTTCAAGTGCTTCACGCGGCCCAGATCGCTGAACACCTTCTCTTGGGCGCGTTCGCGCACAGAGCAGGTGTTGAACAAAATCAAATCCGCCTCGTCCACATTCTGGGTGGCTTCATAGCCCTCAGCAGCGTGCATCACGTCCACCATTTTGTCCGAGTCGTACTCGTTCATCTGGCAGCCGAACGTTTTGATGAAAACCTTCTTGCTCATGAGACCTCCGCTTGGAAGTGTTCAAGACAAAGCAAGGACAGCCCCGCGGGGGCCAAAGTGCAGCGGTTCATGGTTTATGTCCAGAGGCTGAAAAAGAAAGCGCCCAAGGCGCCAAGACCTGTTGATTATCGCAGGGACGCTTAGCCGTTCGTTTTGGGCTTGTAGAACATCGGATACGCCCTGAGCGTCGTGGGGCTGTCGTAGGCCCAAGAATGGCATTGGCCCAAATGGTAGGGCGCTTGGGTCACTTCGGGTTGGGGTTGGCCTGCCAGTTCACGGCGGTGCCACCGACCGGCGGGCACCGTTTGGTAGGCGGCCGTGGCCATGTTGAAGAGCATCTCGCGCAAGTGCGTGCAACCTTCGGTACCCCCCACTTGCTCGTTGATGACTTTGCGCCAACCCGGTCCCATGGTTTTACCCACGAAGCGGTGCATGCCATGCGGCGCACCTGCGCATTCAGGGTGCGGGATGTCGTCCATGGAGGTGGCGATGTCCTGGATCACCAAGCGGTTGTCCAAGGTCACGCGGATCTTCAGGCGATGTATGGGTTCGTTGCCTTTGAAGACCTGTTCGTTGGGCACCTGGAAGTCAAAAGTTTTGACATCGGTGAGTTCGGCTTCAATGTCCCAGAGGCCATCATCGCGGTCGTAGCCTTGGTACACCACGGTTCGCGTATGTGACAGTTTTCGGGGGGAGGGTGGTGGAAGTGCCAATTGTTTACGCTCCAGAATGCCATTCAAATCAGGCTGAAGGCCAGTGCAGTGCACAGGTCAGTGCCGACTGTTCGATTATCGATTTGAAACGGAGTCCCTCGTGTCCCCAAACATTCATCCCATAGTGCGCCGCCAAACCATTGCCGATGCCTTGCGCCGCACGGCAATTCGATTGCCGCACAAAACAGGCATCGTCTGTGGCCAGACCACCTGGACCTATGCCGAGTTCGATGCCTTGGTCACGCGACTGGCGGCAGGGCTGGCCCACATGGGTGTGGCTGAGGGCGACAAGGTGGCGGTGCTGGCCCGCAACTCGCATGGATTTGCCGCCTTGCGCTTTGCATTGGCAAGGCGCGGTGCGGTCATGGTGCCGATCAACTTCATGCTCAAAGCCGACGAGGTGGCCTACATCCTGCGCCATGCGGGCGCTCAAACCCTGGCCACAGACAGTGGCTTGGCCGAACTGGCACAGGCTGCGGCCGCCTTGGACACCCAAGTCCAGCGTTTCATTTGGATGCCTTCTGAGGACCCGAGCGAACCCGTGCCCGGCATGCACAACCTGGAAACCCTGGCCGCTTGCTCCGACCCCTTGCCAGAAGTCCATTTGCAAAGCAATGCTTTGGCGCAGATTGTGTACACCAGCGGTACCGAGTCCACGCCCAAGGGTGCCATGCTCACGCACGATGCCGTGCTGTGGCAGTACGTCAGCTGCGTGGTCGACGCCGCCATTGCCCAAGACGACCTGGCATTGCATGCTTTGCCGCTCTACCACTGCGCCCAACTGGACGTGTTCTTTGGCCCAGCCATCTACATGGGCAGCACCAATGTGATCACCTCCAAGCCCGTGCCCGACAACCTGTTGGCCTTGATTGAAAAATACCAAATCACCAGTTTCTTTGCGCCACCCACGGTCTGGATCGCGTTGCTGCGCTCACCGCTGTTTGACCCGGCCAAACTGAGCTGCCTGGCCAAGGGCTACTACGGTGCGTCCATCATGCCGGTCGAGGTGCTCAAGGAGTTGGCCGCACGACTGCCTCGCGTCAAGTTGTGGAACTTGTACGGCCAAACCGAAATCGCGCCCCTGGCCACCATGCTCGGTCCCGAAGACCAATTGCGCAAACCCGGCTCCTGCGGCAAAGCGGTGCTCAACGTCGAGACCCGCGTGGTCAACGACCAGATGCAAGACGTTGCGCCCGGTGAAGTCGGCGAAATCGTGCACCGTTCCCCGCACCTCATGTTGGGTTACTTTCATGACGACGAGCGCACCCGCGCATCGTTCGAAGGCGACTGGTTTCACAGCGGCGATCTGGCCACCATCGACGACGAGGGCTACATCACCGTGGTCGATCGCAAGAAAGACATGATCAAAACCGGCGGCGAAAACGTCGCCAGCCGGGAAGTTGAAGAAATGATTTATCGCCTGCCCGGTGTGAGCGAAGTCGCCGTGATCGGCCTGCCCGACCCCAAATGGGTCGAGGCCGTGACCGCGGTCATCGTCGTCAAAGCAGGGCAAACTTTGACTGAAGACGACGTCATTCGCCACTGCAATACCCACATGGCGACCTTCAAATCGCCCAAGCGCGTTGTCTTTACCGACAGCCTGCCTAAGAACCCCAGCGGCAAATTACTCAAACGCGATTTGCGACAACGCTATGCTGTCTGAATCCGTGGATCGCAACCCAGAAAGAAGCCATGCTCTCATTGAATGTTTGGGGTGAAGAACTCGTTCCCTGCTCTTACGACCCTTTGACCGGGTTTTTCAGAGACGGCTGCTGCCAGACCGACGAAGAAGACCACGGCACGCACGTGGTGTGTGCGCGGATGACGCAGGAATTTTTGATTTTTTCCTTGCAGCGCGGCAACGACTTGATGACCCCGCGCCCCGAGTACCGTTTTGCAGGCTTGAAACCCGGTGACCGTTGGTGTTTGTGTGCTTTGCGTTGGAAAGAAGCTTTGGAGGCCGGCTTGGCGCCCCCGGTGATCATGGCGTCCACCCACTACAAAGTCTTGGAAGTGGTGAGCCTGGCCCAGCTCAAGGCCCATGCATGGGTCCCCCGCGAAACGGGGTCCCACTGAACACCAGACCCGAGCGGGTCTGGTGGGTGACCACGATCAGAAGTGGTATTCGGCCCGGATCATCGGTGTTTTGGCCATCGCGCCCTTGTTGTTGGTCGCGTCGTTGCCAAACTTGTTCTTCCAGTATTGGTATTCCAGACCCACTTTGAAGGTGTTCTTGCTGGCACCCAAGGCACCGCTCATGTCGTACATGAGCTGCATGTCGATGTTGGTTTCTGCTGCTGTGGGTGCGCCGAATTCGTTCTTGCCTTTGGCGGCAATGAAGTTGGCAAAACCTTCAAATGACAAAGGAACGCCTGGCACAGGCATGCCCCAAGCCAAGCCGACCATCATGTGCGGGTCATAGCTGTAGCGAGGTGTGGAAACACCGCTGAAAGTGTTGAAAGGCGCATTGCTTTCCCACAAGCCCAACACGCTGACGTTCAAGAAACCAGGGACGTCCATCATGAAGGTAGGGCCAGCCACCAGCATGCGTTTTTTGGAGTTGTAGCCTGCGTCGGTCTTGGCGTTCACGTCAAAACCAGCCGTGATGCCTACACCACGCACGGGGCCGAACTTGATGTCTTTGCCTTGGACTTTGCCCAGGTCAAGCGTGTGGCGGTACACCACATAAGCTTCTTGTGCGCCGTTGGTCGAGCCCTTGCCAGCAGGATCAGTGCTGTCCGAGAAGAGGAAGTCGGCGTTGAAGAAGTTCGAGCCGTACTTGTAGCCGCTCACATGGTTCAGGTTGAAAATGTTTTTGCTGATGGCTTTGCCGTTGAAGGGCTCATCAAACTGCGTGCCGTAGCGATAGCCCATGGAGGTATCGCTCCAGTCGGCGGCTTGGGCGCCAGTCAGGGCCAACAGGCTCAAAGCAGCCACGGAGAGTTGTTTTTTCATGCTAATTTTCCTTAGATTGCACCAAAATGGGTTGGATAGGACCAACACCCTCGATGTTAGCAAAAGACGTACCAAAACTAGGGCTTTTGACATCAAACTGTCAAATCAAACCAAGCCGGACGCGATATTGATGGTCAAGGCCACCAAAGTGGTGTTGAAAAAGAAGGCCAAAACACAATGCAGCAAGCCGGTTCGGCGCATGCTGCGGCTGGCAAAGCTCACGTCAGCTGTTTGCCCTGATGTCCCGATCACGCAGGCAAAGTACAGAAAATCGCCATAGTCTGGCGGGTGCCCCCCCGGAAATTCCAAGCCCCCCGGATGGCCCTGCGCCACGGCAATGTAGTAATCGTGGGCGTAATGCAGCGCAAACATCACCTGCGTAAAGGCCCACGAAGTGAACACCGTGAGCGCCGCCAAGCTGATGTGGACCACTCGCAAAGAGCCATGATCGCCCTTGGCCACAGCCAACTCCATCACGATCGTGCCCAGGCACACCAGAGCCGAGCAGGCCACCAGCGCCAGAATGACTTTTTTGCCATCGTCTTGCTTCAGGGCCCGCTGACGCATGCGCTCATGTGTGGAGCTGAACATCATCACAGCCGCCAACAGCAAGTACAGGCCTGCGCCCGCATTCCAGCTCACAATGAAGCGCGTGACCGCGTGAACATCCAAAAAATAAGGCAGAAACCACCAACTGGCCAGCCCCACAAAGGTGCAAAGTACCAAACGAGGGCGCGACCGCAGGGCCAGAGCAGGGCTTGTGTGCAGCATGAAAGCCTTTATGAGTAGAGGTTGCAAAGATAACGCACTTCATTCGTGCATTGACACTGCCTTGTGTGTATAAAATTAAACATGAATCTAGTTTTGGTCATTGGTTTTGCCGGCTTATTTGCATTGACCCATGTGGCCAACGCTTGGTTGTTCCACTCATTTGAAATCAGCGCCCATGTGGGCTTGGTTTACATGCCCGCCTTTTTGCGATTGTTCAATGTGCTGGTTTTGGGGCCGATCAAGGGCAGCTTGGCCACTTTTCTGGGCGGTGTGATCTTGCTGCTGCACTTCAATGACGAGCCACTGCTGGGCGCACTGAATATCGTGTGCTCCTTGAGCGGACCCTTGTTGGCGCTGAGCTTCTTCAGGTCATACGTCCAGCGACCCGTGAACTTGGGTTCTTTGCGTGACTTGGTGTTGTTGACGGTTGTCAGTTGCGTGTTCAATACTTTGTTGCACCACGCGGTTTGGATCTGGATAGATCCGGCCCAAGTCGAAACCCCTTGGCAGTGGCTGTGGATGGGCCTGGGCGATTTCGCAGGCTGCCTCATCGGCGTGGGCCTGATGAAGTGGGCCATCGACCGCTTCGGTCTTCCCCACATAGCGGGCTGAAACCCGCCCCAGCCCATCGGCGGGCCCCCAAATTCTGGTTATAATTTCACCTCGATATCTCGGTGATATAGCTCAGTTGGTTAGAGCGCAGCATTCATAATGCTGATGTCGGTGGTTCAAATCCACCTATCACCACCAAAACAAAAAGCCCGCAGCGTCACCGTTGCGGGCTTTTTTCTTGGGCCCTTGCGGGCCACTTCGGTCAGGGCTTGACGCGTGTCCAGCTGAAGGGGCCGAACGCGTTGCTGCCGTTGGCGGCGTTGGCATTCGGGTTCACCGTCAACTTGAGGTATTCCATCGGGTTGGCAGGGTTGGTGTGCGTCACGATGCGGTGAAAGTTGGGCACGTTGTAGCCGCCGGGTTGGTTGGCATACGGGTCGGTCGTGGCGCTGCTGGTGCCAATGACATCCGCATGGTAAGTGGCCGCCACGCTGGCCACGGAGGCATCACTGCAAGCCACGGCTTCTTTGGCGGCCACCAAGGCAGCACCGACTACGCCAGCAACGGGTGCTTCCACCACGCAGGTAGCGCCTGGCACCAGGGGGTTGTCTGAGCGGTAGTTGTGTGAATCGCCATTGATCAGCAACACCGGCTTGGCAAAGGCGGTTGTTTTGATGGCGATTTTGTCAATGAACTGCTTGTATTCGGTCAAGTGGGCTTTGTTGGCGCCGTCTTGGTCCCACATGTCTGCCTGAACTTGAATGACCATGCCAATGGCTTTGTTGTTGGTCGCTTGAGCAAAAGCCGTATCGAGCCAGCGCAAGTTGGCAGCCGTGCGTGTGGCCACTTCGTTCGCTTGGGCATTGCTCTGGGTGGGCGTGCCGTACCAGTTGTCTTTGTTGTTGTTGGAGCCGCCAGGCACGTTGATGGTGACAAACAACACGCCGTTCTTTTCGAACCACACGTTTTCTACAAACTGTGCATCTGCGGGGTTAGCCGGGTTGTATTCCAAAGCCTGGCTGTGCACCGTCATCGGGTTGGCGCCCAAAGACTTGCCAGGTGCTGGGAAAAAGATCGAGCGAACCAAGCTCAAATTGGCCAAAGGATCGCCCTTGGCGTAAGAGCCGCCATTGGTGGTCACATAGTCAATTGCCGCTGTGGTGGCGTTGTAAGAACCGCCGCCTTCTTTGGCTTTGTGACAGTCGGCCCATTCGTTGTCGCCTGGCACATAGACCAAAGGCATTTTGAAGCTCTTCCACTGGTTGAACACTTCAAGGTTGTAAGACTCTGTGCAATATTCTTTACCGGAGTGGATGTCGCCCACATGCAGGGCCATAGACAGACTGGCGTCTGCACTGACCGCTGAAATGAAGGCAGGATTTGCTTTGAGTTGTGCCGTATCGCCATAAGCGATGCCGTAAGGCGAATCGCCGATCACGGCCACATTGAAAGTGGGGTCACTGCTGTCAGAGCCCCCGCAAGCGGTGACCGCCAAGGCCACGGCCGCCACACAAGCCCAAGGAGAGATTTTCAAGGTCATACAGATTGCTCTAAGGTTAAAAATGACCAGTGTTGGTGGTTTGCGTGACACCTTCATGAAAAATCAATGAATCTGGGCGCACCAACAAAAAGGCCCACCACGTTGCCGTGATGGGCCATTGCAAGATAGGTATGGGCTCAGGCCAAAACGTCGACCTCTTGCCCCAGCCCGTCATAAGAGGCCCGCCGTTTTCGTGTGCGGCTTTGCACAGCGGAGGAACCGCCTTTGGTCAGCGCCGCAGAACGCTGACGGCCAACGCCTTCGGGTGCCAAGCGCTTTTCCACCCGAGCGCTCGGGTCGATCGCGGGCATGGAACGGATCATGGCGGAATGGAGGGATACGGGTGGTATGCGCATACCTTGTGTATCGGCATGAAACGCATGAACCTGAGGGGTGAGCTGAAAAGTGCGTTCAACAGCGCGAGGTGATCAATGTCTAGTGCTCTTCAACTTGGATGGAATTTTTTGAACCCTGTGGTGTGGGTAGGTAGTACTTTTCATGGATATAGCATCATCTTGGTTAAGGTCCTAGAATGTAGAAGGATGCTGGTTGAAATGATGCTCTAAATAATGAAAAAAATTATCTATAAATTATTGCTTTTATGCTTTGCATTCGTTCAGAGTACATGGACTTTTGCTGCCGCTAACAAAGTTGGTGATGTTGTTTCCAATTTGCTTCTTTTGGACGATCAAAAGAAGGTATCTTTGCCAGAAGCAGCTTGGGAGGTAACTCATTTAAATAGCTATAAATTTGGGGACAGAAATTGGCAATATTTGATTTTGAAAAATAAAGATCAGGAATCTATTACACCGTATATATTGATTAATTATTCTATTTCTTCAATGGGTGGAATATTTGCAACTTCAATTAAAGATGATTGTTCTAGCAAAGAGAGTGCTGGATTTTATTATGCAAGTTCATTATCTCCCTATAATGATGATTATCTTTCTCGCAATGGAAATAAATTTATTAAAAGATGTTCTTCTGTTGAAAATTACGAGAATTACAAATTTAATAATCGAGAGTCCTCTGAAAATTCATCTATTTCAATAAAGAAGAAAACCAATGGGGTCGTAGCAATATCATCTTTGGGTAAATCTGAATTTATCAACACGTTCTCTAGAGTTCAAGAGCGTGATGGAGATGTTATAGAAATTAATATTCCAATAATTTCAAAGAAAATTGGTATTTCTGCGCAAGAGCATTTTACCAGCACGGATAAACCAATAACAGCGAATTCAGTGGTTAAATTTCCGGTTTTTGATAAAATCCTGCAAAGATGGTTGGCCAAGATCAATTCATCAATAGAAAATTCATTTATTAATGGTTCTCACGTGCAATTAAGTAGTCTTTCGGAATTTTCCCCTTTAATAGGTTATTCAATTAAGTCAGGTGAGCAAATAGAACTTGCTGCAATGACTCCAGCGAATTTTCTATCCGAGAATGAAAGGTTGAAATTATCTCAAGAGGAAGTATCTAAAAATAAACTACAACTTTCTAAGCCGTTGAATTTTAGTCAATCAGATCCAGACGCCTCTAAAATTAAAGATTCAAATGATTCATTAGACCGGAAAATAGTTGATCTCAGTTTTGACTTAGGAGATGGGCGCAAGATTCAATTGCCAAATGGTAAGTGGCGTGTTTTCGAAGAATATAAATTTGGAACAACTCAAGATTATAAAGCAATTATTTTTAAGAATGAACTAGTGGAAAAATCCCCAGTTTATTTTTCAATTTATTTTTCAAACAAAAAAGAGATTAAATGGAATGGGGGTTGTGGTCAACTTGAAAAATCAAAAAAATTATACTTCAGTGGAATGCAATCAAACGGAATTGATAAAAATACGATAAGTTGTGGCTCTTATAATTACTACGATAGAGTTGATGCCGCTAGTATTGACCATGTTATTACTAGAGATGATTATTTGGCTAAAGTTTTAAAAACAATTTCAGAAGATCAATCAATAATAATTCAAAGTTTTATTATTGAGAGGGGTAGAGATAATAAGATGGTTATGGCGATGATAGAGCCAATAAACTCTAAAAATATTCAAACAAAAAACTCTGATGAATATATTAAAATTTCAAAGTGGAATGAATTATTTCTAAAGATAGCTGAAGAGAGTTTTTACGAAAATAAAAAAGTAGCCTCATTAGACTTGGTTTCACGATCAATTTCAGGGCAAAACACTCAAGTTGCTAGTACCCCAACTAATTCAAATCAGGCTGTATCAAATGATGACAAACTCAAAGAACAGCAACGAATGGCATTGGAGGCTCAGCAGAAAGAACAAGTGCGCTTGAAGCGTGAGGCTTGGGTAGCTCAACAATGGTCATTGGCACGAGATGACCAAGCTCGTATGGCTCAAGAATCTAATCAAAAAGAACAAGATCAGCTATTGGCTGAACAAAATGCCAAAGATAAGTTGAGGGTTGCTGAAGAATCCAGACTCAAAGAACAGCAACGACTGGCATTGGAAGCACAGCAAAAAGAGCAAGTCCGCATCGCCCAAGAATCTAAAGCAAAGGAGCTGGCTCAGTTAGCGCAAATTGCTCAGCAAAAAGATCAAGAGCGGCAATTGGCTGAACAAAATGCCAAAGATCAGTTGAGGGTTGCTGAAGAATCTAAACTCAAAGAGCAACAACGCTTGGCATTGGAAACGCAGCAAAAAGAACAAGCTCGCCTTGCCCAAGAAGCCAAGCAAAAAGAGCAAGAGCGCCTATTGGCTGATCAAAAAGTCAAAGAGCAATTGCGCCTTGCAGAAGAAACCGCCAAGGCTAAAGATCTAGAGCTCGCCAAACTCAAAGAAGAGCTGGCGAACATGAAGTTGCAGAAAGAAAATGCCATTCCAGTACCTTCAGCTCGCAAAGCCTTGGTCATTGGCAATGACAACTATTCCAGTGTGACCAAGCTCTCAAACGCCAGACAAGACGCCAACGCTGTGGGCCGAACGCTCACAGATTTGGGCTACAAAGTCATGGTCAAAAATGATCTGACCGAGAAAGACATGAAAGCCACCTTGCGCCAATTCAAGAACGACTTGGAAGGTGGTGACGAGGTGGTGATCTTTTACGCGGGGCATGGCATCCAGATCGGTTCCACCAATTACCTGTTGCCCACCGACATCAAAGGCGAGAGCGAAGACCAAGTCAGAGATGACGCCATTCAGCTCCAGCGCTTGCTGGACGACATGAACGAAAAGAAGGTCAAGCTCACGCTGGCCATGATCGATGCGTGCCGCGACAACCCATTCCCCAAAGCGGGCAGAGCCATAGGTACTCGAGGCTTGGCACCCACCACAGCGGCAACTGGGCAGATGATTATTTTCTCTGCCGGCTCAGGTCAACAAGCCTTAGATAAATTGGGACCCACCGACAAGAACCCCAACGGGTTGTTCACCCGTATGCTCTTGAGCGAAATGAAGACGCCAGGTGTGAGGGTCGACAACATGATCCGCGAAGTTCGCCGCAAAGTGGTCGATGCCGCCAAGAGCGTGGGGCACGAGCAAGTGCCTGCAATCTATGACCAAGTGGTCGGGGATTTTTACTTCAATAAGTGAAGCCAACGTCTATGCTCGTCAAGTACCTGATCCCTTTTTTGCTCGCATGGAGCTCATCGCTCGCCTGGGCGCAAAAATTCGACATGAGCGATGCGATCATCAAAACCGCGCATTTGCGAAGCACTTATTTTGTCAAGGATGCCTGGTTCGATTCGGGGCTGACTTTCGACGTATTTTTAGCCGCTGCAGACAAAACCAAGCCGGTTGTCATTCATTCACATGGCTGCTCAGGCAAAGGCGATAACGAGCAATTGCTCAAAGGCTTTTACACGGGCTTGGGCTTCAATTTTGTGATGCTGGATTTCCTCAAAAGGGGTGATGCGGGTCCCAGTTGCACAGGTGGCCCGAACAGCGGGTTTACTTATTTCGGTGATCTCAGAACACGGCTGCCCGCCAGGGTGGCTGAGGTGATGGACCATGTGGGCGTACTGCGAGCCCAAGGTTTTAAAACCCTATACGTGACCGGCCACAGCGAAGGGGGCATGGTGGTGCAGCGCATCAAGAGGGATGTGGACGCCGCCATCGTGCATTCCATGTCTTGTGTGCCCTTGCCGCCCCAGGCAGAACCCATTCATTTGAAAATGCTGCATCTGGTTTCCATGAACGACCCCTTGTTGGGCCGAGGGGCCAGTCACATGGTGTGCACGGACCGGCAAAATTACACAGCCGCGGTTTCACAAGTGCCTTCGCATGGCGCTTTGGCAGACCCGGCTTGGCGCGGCAAAATCAAAGAGTTTTTAGGCGTCAACTGAGGCGGGTCACATTTACCGCACGCAGTAAAAATGCAGGTCCTCGCCCCGCGCTTCTTCGGGTTGGCGCACGGGCGATGGGTTGCGCAGGGTGGGCGACAACACCTTGCCGCCGCTCAGGGTCCACACATCGTGTTTGAGGCTGACGCCGCCATTCCAGTCGCCCAGCATGGCCAGCATTTCGTATTCTTCCCAGGTGGGCAGCCGTGCCTTGACGTTGGCGCAGGCTTTTTCGGCCATGGCGGGGCTGGGGGCGTGACTCACAGGTGAGCCAGGGGCGCCCACCAACGTCAGGCGGCTGCCGTTCACCTGCACATTTGAAGGGAAGCGGGTCGCCTGGAATTGTCTGAACAGCATCATGGCTACGGTTTGCGCTGCCCATTCCGGGTCGCCCTTGGCGCTGTAGTTGAGGGTTTCGCCGCTGTGCATCGTCACGTGCAAAGTGAGCAAAATGTCGTTGTTGCAGCTGGGGCCGTAGGTGTAGGTGCCCCATGCGATGCCCGACAGGCGTGCCAGCTGTTTGGCGTCCACCCGCTCTTGTCGGTGCTGCTCTTTGAGTTCTGTGAGCAAGTCGATCAAGCTGGTGGGATTGAAAAAACTCAGTTGGCGGTCCTTGGGTTGGGTGTCCCTGTAAATCTGGTCTACAGACGATTTGATGACGCTCTCCAGCGTGACATCCATGCCCGAGCCGATGCGGGCCATCTGGCGCTGTTGGTCGATGAGTTTGTCCAGCGTCATGATGGTCTGTACCGCATCCCGCGTCTCTGCGCCCATGGCCATCAATTGACTGACCTGCCCGATCATCTCTTTGCGCTGGCCGCTGCGGCTGCGGCCGTAGGCATCTTGGTATTGGCACAGGTCTTGGCCGCGAATGAAGGGAATGGTAGGCCACAAGGTCACGGCCGAGGCGCTGACCGCGCACAAGGCCCATGCCAAGGCCGGCGCCCGCAAACACATACTGCGCAGAGGACGTGTGCGGAAGGTGCTTAACTCAGTGCGTGATTCGTAACGCGAACGCAAAACAGGCATGTGACTCTCAATCCCAATGAAACTTGGGTTTGAGTGTGTGGGGGCCTGGCGGCCCCCACATTGATGCGAATCAATTTCCCCCTCGTCGGGGCTGTTCAGCGGTGCGTGAAGTGGGGTGCGCGTTTGTTCAAAAAGGCGTCCATGCCTTCTTTTTGGTCGGCGGTGGCAAACAAGGCGTGGAAAATCCGGCGCTCGAACATCACGCCATCGGCCAAGCCGCTTTCAAAGGCGCGGTTGACGCTTTCCTTGGCGGCCATCACGGCCAATTGGCCGTAACCGCAAATCATCAGGGCCGCGCCCAAGGCTTCGTCCATCAGTTTGTCCAGCGGCACCACGCGGCTGACCAAACCGGATCGTTCTGCTTCTTGAGCGTCCATCATGCGGCCTGTGAGGACCAGGTCCATGGCCTTGGACTTGCCAATGGCGCGTGGCAAACGCTGGGTGCCGCCCGCACCGGGGATGATGCCGATCTTGATCTCGGGCTGGCCGAACTTGGCGTTGTCAGCGGCAATCACAAAGTCACACATCATGGCCAGCTCGCAGCCGCCGCCCAAGGCAAAGCCGCTGACGGCTGCGATGACGGGTTTGCGGATGCTGCGGATGGTTTCCCAATTGCGGGTGATGAAGTCTTCTTTGTAGACGTCAGTGAAAGTGAACTTGGCCATGGCCGAAATGTCGGCGCCCGCGGCAAAGGCTTTGTCGCTGCCGGTGATGATCATGCAGCCGATCGCGGGGTCGGCGTCAAAGGCTTTCAGGGCCGCGCCCAGCTCGTCCATCAATTCGCCATTCAAGGCATTGAGGGCTTTGGGGCGGTTCAAGGTCACGATGCCCACGGTGCTTTCGGTGCGGACTTCGATGTTCTGGTAAGCCATGGGCTGTCTCCTGTGTGAGCGTCAAAAGAAGGGATTGCCGTCACTATACCTGTCGCCCTGACAGCCCTCTTGCAGCGACGCCACGGGGCCTGAAACCTAGGGAAAACCCAAGGACGCAATTAACCAACCGATCGGTCGGTTAATGGTACATTTTCTGATCTGGAGAATTTCATGACAAGCTCAACCGTTATCTATGAAGAACGCGGCGCCGTGGCGCTGGTCACGCTCAACCGGCCGGCAGCGCTCAACAGCTTTGACCGCCAAATGCACCACGACCTGTGGGCTGCCTTTGACCAGGCCGAGGCCAACCCGCTGATTCGCGCCATGGTCTTGACCGGAGCCGGTCGCGGTTTTTGCGCGGGTGCAGATTTGTCTTCGTTTGACTTCACGCCCGGCCCCGACATGGTGGCGCGTGCCGACCCCGGCCCCATCATCGACCAAGCCTTTAATCCCACCACGCGGCGCATTCAGTCTTTGCGCATGCCCATCATCGCGGCGGTCAATGGCGTGGCAGCGGGCGCAGGTGCATCGGTGGCCATGGCCTGTGACATTGCCATTGCTTCACCTCAGGCCAGCTTTATTCAGGCGTTCAGCAAAATTGGTTTGATTCCCGACGCGGGCAGTAGCTGGTTGCTGGTCGAGCGTTTGGGCTTGGCCCGCGCCATGGCGTTGACCTTGACGGGCGACAAATTGCCTGCTGCGCAGGCCAAAGAATGGGGCTTGATTTGGGACGTGGCTGACGACAGCGTGGCCGCTGCCCTGGCCATGGCCGAGCGCTTGGCCGGCATGCCGACCAAAGCCTTGGTAGCCAGCCGTGCCTTGCTGCAAGGCGCGACCACTCGCAGTTTGTCAGCGCAGCTGGACATGGAGCGTGACACCCAATCGGCCATGGGCCGGACCCACGATTACATCGAAGGCGTGCAGGCGTTTCTGGAAAAGCGCGCACCGCAATTCAAAGGCGAATAATGACCCCTCAAGCATTGGCCCACCAAGTGGGCGAGACCATGTTCGCGGTCGACGTAGCCTCCAAAGACACCATGGGTATGGAGCTGATCAGCTGCGAGCCAGGCCGCGCCGTGATCCGCATGGAGGTCAAACCCTTGCATCTGAACGGCCATCAGATTTGCCACGGCGGTTTTATTTTCACGCTGGCCGATTCGACTTTTGCTTTTGCCTGCAACAGCTACAACAAAGTTGCTGTCGCTGCGGGTTGCAGCATCGAGTTTTTAAAGCCTGGCCAATTGGGCGATGTGTTGACCTGCGAGGGCGTGGAGCAAACCTTGAGCGGTCGCCATGGCATCTATGACATGAAGGTCAGCAACCAGCGTGGTGAAGTGATCGCCATGTTCCGTGGCAAGAGCGCCCAGATCCAGGGCACGGTGATCCCTGAATAAGACCTTTTTTGGAGTGGAGAACATGAGTCATACCGCCTTGCCCCTGGAGCCGATTGAAAAGGCCAGCATCGACGAACTGCGCAGCCTGCAACTTAAGCGCTTGCAATCGACTTTGCAGCACGCCTATGCCCATTCACCCGTCTACCGCGCCAAGTTCGATGCCGCAGGCGTGCACCCTGACGACTGCAAGAGCCTGGCGGACTTGGCCAAGTTCCCATTCACTACCAAATCGGACCTGCGCGACAGCTACCCCTTTGGCATGTTTGCCGTGCCGCGCGAACAGTGCGCACGCATCCACGCGTCCAGCGGCACCACGGGCAAACCCACCGTCGTGGGCTACACCCTCAAGGACATCGACACGTGGGCCAACGTGGTGGCCCGCAGCATCCGCGCGGGCGGCGCCCAGCCCG
>CANGKR010000040.1 GCA_947454355.1 Comamonadaceae bacterium | reverse complement strand
TTGAAGCGCAGTTGCGCCTGGACTTACAGCCCCGCAGCCTGACACTGACGCTCAAAGTCATCAACCGAGACTCGCAAGCCCTGGATATGACCGGCGCTTTGCACACCTACCTGGCCGTAGACAATATCGCCCAAACCCGTTTGATGGGCCTGCAAGGCCAGGCCGAGTGGGATAGCCTGACAGACACCCACGCCCAAGCTGCGGCTGAGTTGCAGTTTGATGCCGAGTTTGATCGCGTCTATGCCGCCTCGCCTCGGCCCTTGCTGTTACAAGACGGTGCTTATCGCCTGCAAATCGAACAAAGCGCGACCTGGCTGAACCAGGTGGTCTGGAATCCAGGCGAGATCAAATGCGCCCAGATGTCCGACTTGCCTCAGGACGGTTACCGCCACATGCTCTGCGTGGAAGCTGCACAAGTGGATGCGCCTGTGAGAATTTCTGCCCAAGGCACATGGCAAGGCTGGCAGCGCTTGAGCGTCTTGCAAGATTCCCGTTCCACGGACGGTCACTGACACACTGGAAACCTATGTTGGCCAAACGCATCATCCCTTGCCTGGACGTGACCGGCGGTCGCGTGGTCAAGGGCGTCAACTTTGTCGAACTGCGCGACGCCGGAGACCCGGTAGAAATCGCGGCCCGCTACAACGAGCAGGGCGCTGACGAACTCACATTTCTAGACATCACCGCCACCAGCGACGGGCGCGACGTGATCCTGCACATCATCGAAGCCGTGGCCTCGCAAGTGTTCATTCCGCTGACTGTCGGCGGCGGCGTGCGCACTGTTGAAGACGTGCGCCGCTTGCTCAACGCCGGGGCAGACAAAACCAGCTTCAACTCGGCCGCGATTGCCAACCCGCAAGTCATCCGCGAAGCGTCTGCCAAATACGGCGCGCAATGCATCGTGGTCGCCATCGACGCCAAACGCCGCACGCCGGAAGACGAGCAGCGCATCGGCACCCACGGTCTGCCCATGGGCCCCGGCTGGGATGTGTACAGCCACGGCGGCCGCAAAAACGTGGGCCTGGACGCGGTGGCCTGGGCCACCCAAATGGCCGAATACGGCGCAGGCGAAATCCTGCTGACCAGTATGGACCGCGACGGCACCAAAAGCGGCTTTGACCTGCAACTGACCCGCGCCGTGAGCGACGCCGTGAGCGTGCCCGTGATCGCATCCGGCGGCGTGGGCAATCTGGACCACTTGGCCGATGGCGTGAGCATTGGCGGTGCCGATGCGGTACTGGCGGCCAGCATCTTTCACTACGGTGAATACACCGTGCAGCAAGCCAAAGAGCGGATGCGGGAGCGGGGGATACCGGTGCGGCTGTGAAGCGCTGAAGAACCGCTCACGCTTGAGGTAAAGCAATCAAAGATCTGGATGCGCTCCTTCATTAGCCCGGACGCTGATTGGCCAACCTAGACAAACACACCTCAGCGTCGGTCACCACCGCTTAACGCAGGTTGCGCATGCCACCAGCCTGAGCGACGCTCCATCGAATTAAAAGAATTCAATAGGATAATATCTATTAGTTTTTGAATATATAGTGTTAACAATTAACCCGCTCGCGTACCTCATCGATAAAGCTGCGTACAGGCGTTTCACCAAAAAGATGTATCGACTCATCCCCGCTGTATGAATCGAACTTAGCGGCCTACATTAGGCAAGGTCTAATAAATCATGCGTGTTTTGCGCGAATCCAATTTCTCAAACATGAATGCAACATCAAGTTTTCAGCGTTTTGTAGTGCTAATTACCCTTGCTTTGGCCGGGTGTAACAAATCAGACGACAACTCCAAACCAATCTATGGTCAACAGACAGGCCTGCCTGCCAACTGTCGCGCCTATGTTCAGCACTCAATTGATTCTTACCGCGACAAACGATTTACTGGTGACGAAACGATGGCTGGATTGGAAAGAAACTGTGGAAAACATGGAGCCCTCTGGGAAAACTGATTGGCACTTTAAGTTGACACCTGAAGTGCAACACCCAAAATTGCAAGTTAACGCAATATGAATACATCCCAGATCACGCCCCAGCCTAACTGGCAAGTCAATGCGGACGCAACCAATAGCCATGCCTTCGGCATTTTTATGGCCCTTGTTTGTGCCCTCCGTCCTAAAAGGCTTCGGGGCCGGTTACCGTTGTAGTCAAGTCTCGCGCTTGTACCTACTGCGATTCTCACTGACCGACTTCCTCCACAGGAACCTGTAATGCCGAAAAGTCAGAGCGTCGAGATGTTCATTTTGACTGTGCCTATTAGCGCGATCAAGAAGTTGTCCGACGAGCAACGCTTTGCCTATTACCTGCTCGGCCACATATTTAACGAGTTAATGTGCTTGCAAAAGCTGGTGAGTTTCTCCCTGCCAAAGCATGACGACAACCGACCTGCCCGACTGCGTCCTGAGCTTGGTCAAGCAATGTTTATGTTTCGACTTGCCAGTGGCAAGGTATGGGAAGCCAGAGAATCGATTCGCAATTCAAAGGAACTTGCGGAAGCTCTTCGTAAGGATGTTCTGCCCAAAATGCCAGACGGTTTGGCTAGGCTGAAGGCACTGAACAAGGCTGTAAATGACGCAACATGGTTGCGTTCGCTTCGAAACGGCATGGGGTTTCACTTTCCAACATTTGAGCGCTGGCACACGCATGTTGTCCCTGATGAGTCCTGGGTCGACGACCTCGTCTTTTTGGGCGATAAGTCTGGCAACACTTACTACGATGCTGCGGACACGATCGCTCAAGCGTGGATGTTCGAGCAATACGGAGCTGTGGACCTGAAAACCGCGGTCAATCCACTAATCGGCCAGATGATTGATCTGTTAAGCATGATTAACTCTTTTCTTGAGGAGGCTCTGGGCACCTTCATCGCCGAAGTGATATTGGATGGTTCTGTTACGCCACAGGCTGCCGGCAAGGTACTAGCGCCGGAGTTCAAGAGCGTCGATGTTCCATTCTGGACGGCAATGCCTGCTAAATCGAGTTAGCACATGTAACCGAGTAGCGAGACCTAACCCCTTGCTCAAGCAGAGCACCAACGGCAGGCCACCAGACCTAGACGGGTGTTGCAAGGTGCATCTTTATCCGCCTTAGCTTGTCATCCTGCGATCGTCGCCAGCTTAGCTCCAGCGTTAAAACTCGGTTCAACTCATGCACATTGCTACATAGCCCGCAAACTAGCCCGAAGCCATCGCTTTGTATCAGAGGCTTGGCTAATGTCGTCGAGGCCCGTTCGGCCCTTACACGGAAGACCCCAACAGTGTGTTCATGCACAAGTCAGCCGTTGACTCACTTTGCTGATTTTTCTTTCGGCGAGAAAGCCAAAGCTCAGCCACAGACCATCAACGCTTCAACCCCGCATAAAAATTTTCATGCGGCCCGATCGCCAACAGCATGGCTTCAACAGGTGCTGTTTTGTGCGGTTGCAGTTCATAGGCCAGCAGAGTTTCTTGGCCGTTCAGTTTGAACTTGTAGACAAAAACACCCGCGAGGTCGCCTTTCTTTTCCTCGCCCAGCTGTGGATTTTGAAGAATGGCCTTGATGGCTTCATCCAGTGTTTTTTTGTCGCGGGCGTGCAGTTTTTTAGCCACTCGGTTGAACGATGGCGAGGCGCTGACTTGAAGCATCAGCCAAACTCATAAGGCGCAGCCAGTCCGGCTTTGACTTCTTCTCGGGAAAGCATGGTGTCTTGGATCAGGCGCAAAGGCATGTCCGGGTTGTCGATCACGGCTTTACCTATGCGTGCCCAGTACTCGATTTGCCTTGGCACAGAGCGGTGCTCGGCGGCGGCGTAGGGTTTGGCGTCTTCGACCAACTCGTCAGACAGTTTCATTGCAACAGCCATGGGGCATCTCCTTGATGGGTTGTATTGTGCAACCAATGGATGTTTTATGCAACTCGAAAAGGCTTTGAAGTAGCTTGATTTACGGCGCTGTGGGGTGCGCCTGCAGTCCTGACACCCCAATGTCTTAAGATCACCCTCCTATGAACTGGCTCGACAAAATCAAATGGGACGACAAAGGCTTGGTGCCTGTGATCGCCCAAGAAAAAGACACTGGCGATGTGCTGATGTTCGCCTGGATGAACCGCGAGGCTTTGCAAAAGACGGCCGAGCTGAAAAGGGCGGTGTATTTCAGCCGCTCCCGCAACAAGCTGTGGTTCAAGGGCGAGGAGTCCGGCCATGTGCAGACGGTGCACGACATCCGCATTGATTGCGACAATGATGTCGTGCTGCTCAAGGTGACCCAGCTCGGGCATGAACCCGGCATTGCCTGCCACACGGGCCGGCACAGCTGCTTTTTCCAGAGTCTGCAAGCCGATGAGTGGCAGGCGGCCGATCCGGTCTTGAAAGACCCCGAAACCATTTACAAGTGAGCGCCCCCAAGCCTATGACCAACCAGGACATCCTTGACCGCCTCGCGGCCGTGGTCGAAAGCCGCAAACCCGCCAACGGCGGTGACCCCGAAAAAAGCTATGTGGCCCGCTTGCTGCACAAAGGGCCGGACGCCTTTTTGAAGAAGATCGGCGAAGAAGCCACCGAAACCGTGATGGCCGCCAAAGACGTTGACCATGGCGGCGACAAAACCAAACTGGTGGGCGAGGTGGCTGATTTGTGGTTCCACTGCATGATCGCGCTGGCCCACTATGACCTGACCCCTGCTGATGTAGTGTCCGAATTGTCACGTCGCGAAGGCCTCAGCGGCTTGGAAGAAAAAGCCTTGCGCAAAGTCCAGGCGCGTGAACGTTCTGGCGAATGACGGAGCCTAGGGACATGGAACCCGCAGTTCTTGAGTCGTCAGATGATTCGCTCAAAACCGTCAGCCTGATCAGTTATGTGCTGCACCTGATCGTGGCGGTCAGTGCGGTCGTGCCCGGAGCCCAGATGGGGCCTGTCTTGCTGATCGTGGCTTTGATCCTGGACATGGTCAAAAAAGCGGACGCCGAGGGCACTTGGCAGGCTTCGCACTTCAAGTACCGTATTCGCACGGTGTTGTGGGCGGCTGTGGGTTACACCGTGACCTTGCCCCTGTGGTTTTTGTTTCTTTTTCCGGGCTGGCTGGCCTGGACCGCCATTTCCGTTTGGTTCCTTTACCGCATTGTTTCGGGGATGATGCGATGGAACCGTTCAGAAGCCATGACCGAGTGAGGTATTGATGACTGATACGAACTGTTTGTTTTGCAAAATCATTGCCGGACACATCCCTTCGCGCAAGGTGTATGAGGACGAGAATGTATTTGCCTTCCACGACATCGCCCCATGGGCGCCAGTGCATTTTTTGGTGGTGCCCAAGTTGCACATCCCTTCCATGGCCCAGCTCACGCCAGAGCACGCGCCTTTGATGGGCCACTTGATGACCTTGTTGCCCCGCTTGGCCTTGGACAATGGCTGCAGACCCTACCCTGAAGGGGGCTATCGCATCGTGACCAACACCGGTCAAGAGGGCGGGCAAGAGGTTCACCACATGCATTGGCACGTCATGGGCGGTCCCAGACCTTGGTTGCGGGGATAATTCCCTGATTCCAGCGGTTCTTGGCGGCGGTTGGCGCAGCAGGCGCTGGCTTCGCACTTAGAATCAGAGCAGACTAGTTAGGAGAATTTCATGGGTTCCTTTTCCATTTGGCACTGGCTGATCGTTTTGCTGATCGTGGTCATGGTGTTTGGCACCAAAAAGCTCAAGAACATGGGTTCTGACCTGGGCGGTGCTGTCAAAGGCTTCAAAGACGGCATGCGCGATGGCGGCGCTGCTGCTGACGACAAAACAGCCGGCCAGGTGGCCAATGCCACTGCTGCTGACAAAAACACCATCGATGTCGAAGCCAAATCCAAGTCTTGATGTGTGCTTCAGACTGAACGGATGCTGTGCTTGATCTAGAGATATCCAAAATCGCACTCATCGGCGTCGTGGCGCTGATAGTGATAGGCCCCGAAAAACTACCTCGCGTGGCGCGCACGGTGGGCACCTTGCTGGGCAAGGCGCAGCGCTATGTGTCAGACGTGAAGGCCGAGGTCAATCGCTCGATGGACCTCGAAGAGCTCAAGAAAATGAAGGAAACCATGGAGGATGCGGCCCGCAACGTGGAGCAGTCCGTCCAAACTTCGGCCATTGATTTTGAAAAAGATTGGAACGACTCCACAGCAGCTTTGACGGGCGAAGCCGTCCAGCCTTGGGAGCCTCCGCCCCCTTCCTACAAACATCCGGGTAAAAAATGGCGTTTGAAACAAAGCGCCATGCCCCAGTGGTACAAGTCCCGAAGCGGAACCCGCACACGCGTGCTGTCCGGTGCGGCCCGGGTCGCTCGTTATCGGCCCAAGCTGCTCAATTGATTCATGTCTGAAACCCCACATTCTCCCGAAGACGAACTTGCAGGCACCGAACAACCCTTCGTTGCCCACTTGATGGAGCTGCGCGACCGCTTGGTGCGCGCCATCATCGCGGTGGCCGTGGCCGCTTTGGTGCTGGCTTTGTATCCGGGGCCAGCCGCGCTTTACGACATCTTGGCGCAACCCTTGGTGGCCAATTTGCCTAAAGGGGCGACCTTGATCGCCACCTCGGTGATCTCACCCTTCATGGTGCCCTTGAAGATTTTGATGATGACCGCTTTCCTGATCGCACTGCCCGTGGTGCTTTACCAGGTGTGGGCGTTCATCGCGCCGGGCTTGTATGCGCATGAGAAAAAACTGGTCATGCCTTTGGTGATTTCCAGCACCTTGCTGTTTTTCTTGGGCGTGGCCTTTTGTTATTTCTTTGTCTTTGGTCAGGTCTTCCAGTTCATTCAGAGCTTTGCTCCCAAGAGCATTACCGCTGCACCAGACATTGAGGCTTACTTGAGCTTTGTGTTGTCTATGTTTTTGGCTTTCGGCTTGACCTTTGAGGTGCCGATTGCAGTGGTGGTTTTGGCTCGGATGAATGTGGTGAGCATCGAAAAACTCAAGGAGTTTCGCGGCTACTTTGTCGTGCTGGCCTTTGTGGTGGCGGCCGTGGTGACACCGCCCGATGTGGTGTCGCAATTGGCCTTGGCCATCCCGATGTGCCTGTTGTATGAAATTGGCATTTGGGCCGCTCAGGTATTCATCAAACACACGCAAGCGCCCGAAGACAACTGAAGATAAAGATGCCCTTCAGCGTTGCTTGTTCATTGGTCGCACACCGGGGCTGATCGTCAAGGACAAAGTCTTTTTTCCACGCAAAATTTTGACGGGTGAGGCTACGCCGGGTTGCAAGGCGGCGACCTGGCTGAGCAGTTCGGCCACATTGCGCACGGGCTTGGCCGCGATTTCCACCACCACATCACCGGGTTGAACTCCCGCCTTGGCGGCAGGGCCATTTTGCAAAACCCCTGCAATCATCACTCCCGTGGGCAAAGCGCTTTCGCCATTGGGCATGGATAAGCCGAAAGCTTGTGCTGACTCCAAGGTCAGCTCCGTGGGCTCCACGCCCAACCATCCGCGGGTGACTTTGCCGTCTTTGAGCAGACTGTCCATGACGGTTTTGGCTGTGGACACCGGAATGGCAAAGCCAATGCCCATGCTGCCCCCTGAGCGGGAATAAATAGCAGAGTTGATGCCCATTAAATGACCCTGCACATCCACTAAGGCCCCGCCCGAATTGCCAGGGTTGATCGCGGCATCGGTTTGAATGAAATTCTCAAAGGTATTGATGCCCAAATGGTTACGCCCCAAGGCACTCACAATGCCTGAGGTCACAGTTTGCCCCACGCCAAAAGGGTTGCCAATGGCCAGCACCACATCACCGACCCGCAAGCTGTCGGGGTTGCCCAAAACAATGACTGGCAATTGGTCCAGGTCGATTTTCAAAAGGGCCAGATCGGTGTCGGGGTCCAGGCCAATCACCTTGGCTTGAGTTTTGCGCCCGTCGTGTAAGACCACTTCGATGCCGTCGGCATTTTCGACCACATGGCTGTTGGTCAATATGAACCCTTGCGGGCTGACGATCACGCCACTGCCCAGTCCCGAGACGTCTTGCTCATCAGGATCGCCATTGAAAAAGCGAAACCACGGATCGCCCTTGTGGGGTGACTTGTTGTTTTGTCGGGTGTTGATACTGACCACCGCAGGCGAAGCGATGCGAGCCGGTTCGCTCAGGCTGCCCGCAGCGCGGTGGCGTGCGTCCGCAGCTGGCGCTTCAAGCAGGGTCACCTGTCCTGCCAGTGAGCGGGATGTGTTGATCCACTGGGGCTTGAGGGTGCTCAGCACAAACAGCATCGCCAGCAAGACGGTGACGACCTGTGAGAATAAAAGCCAATAGCGTTTCATGGGTTCATTGTCGGGGATGAAGGCATTGTGCACGCGAAAAGCTGCTAACTTCACTCACAATAAGGGCAGTTTGAACATTCTCAAGCCATGACTGACGCCCAACACATCACCGACGCTTTCGCTACCTTGTTGCAGCCCGCCCGCTTCAAGGACTACGGCCCCAACGGCTTGCAGGTGCAAGGCAGCCCGAGTGTGCAGACCTTGGTCTCGGGGGTAACGGCCAGCAAGGCCTTGATCGAGGCGGCCTTGGATTACAAAGCCGATGGCATAGTGGTGCACCACGGCTTGTTCTGGCGCGGCCAAGACGGGCGCGTGGTGGGTTGGATGCGCGATCGGCTCAAATTGTTACTGACCCATGACATCAACCTGTGGGCCTACCACCTGCCTTTAGACGCCCATCCTGAATGGGGCAACAACGCGCAACTGGGCCGCGTGCTGGGCTTGAACATCACAGGATGGTTTGGTGAGCAAAATATCGCCTGTTTGGGCACGGCTCAGCCAGGCTATGCCAACGCGCAGCAATTGGCCGACCATGTGGCTGAACGCCTGGGCCGTGCGGTGACCTGCATCGACCCCACAGGACGACCGGTGCAACGCGTGGCCTGGTGCACGGGTGGCGCACAAGGATATTTTGAAGAAGCGATTGCCGCTGGTGTGGATGCCTTTTTGACTGGCGAAATTTCTGAGCCGCAGATGCATTACGCCCGCGAAATGGGCGTCGCCTTCTTGGCTTGCGGTCACCATGCGACCGAGCGCTATGGCGCTCCTGCTGTGGCCGCTCAGGTGGCTGCTGCTTTGGGTGTGCAACACCATTTCATTGACATCGATAACCCTGCTTGAGCCCATGACGCTTTCTGCACCTGACTTGCGGCCCTTGGCCATCACGATGGGCGACCCTTGTGGAATTGGACCCGAGATCATCGTCAAGGCTTGGACGCAAGACCCGCAAGCTTTGGCGGGCGCATTTGTGGTCGGTGATGTCGGAGTCATGCGCCGCGCCATGGCCTTGGTCCATCACGCGCAGCCTTGGCCAGTGGTCGAGATCGAATCAGCGCCGCAGGCCCTGTCCCCTCCACCCCATTGCCTGCCCGTATTGCAAGCCGTCACGCCTTTACCTGAACTGGCGTGGGGGCAGCTCAATGCCTTGGCCGGTCAGGCTGCAGGCGACTGCGTCGTGTGGGCCGCCCGTGCAGCATTGCGCAAAGAAATTGCTGCGATGGTCACAGCGCCTTTGCACAAAGAAGCCCTGTCGCTGGCGGGAATGCCCTACAACCGCTTTCCTGGACACACCGAGGTGCTGCAGGCCGAAGCCGCTGATTTTTTGCATCAACCCTTGGACCAAGTCCCCGTGCGGATGATGCTGGCCAATGAGGAATTGCGCACCGTGCTGGTCAGCATCCATGTGTCATTGCGTCAAGCCATCGAAGCCGTTACCGAGCCGCAAATTCTGGAGACTTTGCGTATCACACACACCGCCTTGTTGGCGCTGTTGGGGCGCCCCCCGCGCATCGCAGTGGCTGGGTTGAACCCGCATGCGGGCGAAGGTGGCTTGTTCGGAGACGAAGAAATACACATCATCACGCCGGTCATTGAAGCAGCGCGCAACTTAGGGATTGACGCCATCGGCCCGATTGCGCCCGATACGGTGTTCATGCGTGCACGGTGCCCGAAAGGGCAGGCAGGTGAATTCGATGTGGTGATCGCCATGTACCACGACCAGGGCCTGATTCCTGTGAAGTACATGGGGCTGGACCAAGGCGTGAACGTGACGCTCGGTTTGCCGCTGGTGCGCACCAGCCCAGACCACGGCACGGCTTTTGACATTGCCGGGCAGGGCGTGGCCGATGCAGGCAGTTTGCTGCAGGCCATTCGGATGGCGCGCACGCTGTCGTCTAGAGCAGGCTGATCATTTGCGCAGGCTGTCGCGAATTTCTCGCAACAGCAAAACGTCTTCAGGCGTGACTGAAGGTGCAGCAGCTGGCGCTTCTTGGTGCATGCGGTTCATTTGCTTGACCATCATGAAGATGATGAAAGCCAAGATCACGAAATTGATCGCCACGGTGATGAAACTGCCGTACGCGAACACCGCGCCGAGCTTTTTGGCTTCGACCAGTGTCAAGCCCGCGGCTTGACCGGACAAGGCAAGGTAATAGTTGGAGAAGTCCAAGCCTCCAAACACTCGGCTGACCAAAGGCATGATCAGGTCGCCAACGATCGAGTCGACAATCTTGCCAAAGGCACCGCCAATGATCACACCGACGGCCAAATCGACCACATTGCCCTTGAGGGCGAAATCTTTGAACTCACTTGCGACGGACATCCCTGAACCTTATTTAGTTAAAAAGCAAAATGTAGCTTAAAAGTCCCCATTTTGTTTTAAGGCCTGTATCAGAAAATGCCCGTTTCACTCAGCTACAATCCTAGGTTAACCCTGATACAGACTCGCTAGAGGATTCCCATGAGTGACACCCCAGTCGACAACAGCAAGCGGACCTGGCTGATTGCCTCCGTTGGCGCAGGCGCAGTAGGCGCTGGTTTTGTCGCCACCCCCTTCGTCAGCAGTTTCCAGCCTTCCGAGCGGGCCAAAGCTGCAGGCGCTGCGGTGGAGGTTGATATTTCGGACATCAAACCCGGTGAAAAGAAGACCGTGGAATGGCGCGGCAAGCCTGTGTGGATCATCCGCCGTACCCCCGAGCAGGTCGAAGCACTCAAGAAAGCCGAAGGTCAGCTGGCCGATCCTCAGTCGGATCGCAAGGCCTATCCCACCCCTGATTACGCAAAGAACGGCCATCGTTCCATCAAGCCCGAATTCATGGTCGCAGTGGGCATTTGCACCCACTTGGGCTGCTCCCCTGGTGACAAATTCACGGCCGGCCCTCAGCCTTCTTTGCCGGATGATTGGCAAGGTGGCTTCCTGTGCGCATGCCACGGATCCACCTTTGACCTGGCTGGCCGCGTGTTCAAGAACAAGCCCGCTCCCGACAACCTGGAAGTGCCTCCTCACATGTACCTTTCAGAGACCAAGCTTTTGGTCGGCGAAGACAAAAAGGCTTAAGGCAGAACAACCATGGCTCAATTCAAAGAAATTTCTCCCAACGCCTCTGCAGGCGCCAAGTTGATGAACTGGGTGGATAACCGCTTCCCAGCTACGGAGCTGTTCAAAGCCCACATGAGCGAATACTACGCATCCAAAAATCTGAATTTTTGGTATGTGTTTGGTGCATTGTCCTTGTTGGTTTTGGTCATTCAAATCCTGACCGGTATTTTCTTGGTCATGCACTACAAGCCTGACGCCAACCCGGTCGGCGGCATCATCGGTGCACCTGCCGTAGCCTTTGCCTCGGTCGAGTACATCATGCGCGATGTGCCTTGGGGTTGGTTGATCCGCTACATGCACTCTACAGGCGCTTCAGCGTTCTTTGTGGTGGTGTATCTGCACATGTTCCGCGGCCTGTTGTACGGTAGCTACCGCAAGCCGCGTGAGCTGGTCTGGATCTTCGGCTGCGCGATTTTCCTGTGCCTGATGGCCGAAGCCTTCATGGGCTACCTCTTGCCTTGGGGTCAGATGTCCTACTGGGGCGCCCAGGTGATCGTGAACTTGTTCTCTGCCATTCCTTTCATCGGTCCTGATCTGGCTTTGCTGATCCGTGGTGACTTTGTGGTGGGCGACGCCACCCTGAATCGTTTCTTCAGCTTCCACGTGATCGCTGTGCCGTTGGTTTTGCTGGGCTTGGTGGTGGCGCACATCATCGCGCTGCACGAAGTCGGCTCCAACAACCCTGATGGTGTGGAAATCAAAGGCCCCAACGCACCCAAAGATGCACATGGTCATCCATTGGACGGTATTCCTTTCCACCCCTACTACACAGTGCATGACATCTACTCAGTGAGTTTGTTCCTGATGGTGTTCTCTGCCATTGTGTTCTTTGCGCCGGAATTGGGTGGTTACTTCCTCGAGTACAACAACTTCATCCCGGCTGATCCCCTCAAAACGCCTTTGCACATTGCGCCTGTGTGGTATTTCACGCCCTTCTATTCGATGCTGCGTGCCATCACCAGCGAGATGATGTACGCCTTGATCGCTTGCGTGGTTGGTGGTGCGGCCTTGGCCGTCATCAAGGGCCACTTGCCTTCGATGCTCAAAGGTATCGTGATCGGTGGCGCTGCGGTCTTGTCCGTTCTGATGTTGTCGATCGACGCCAAATTCTGGGGCGTGGTCGTCATGGGTGGTGCGGTCATCATTTTGTTTTTCTTGCCTTGGCTGGATAACAGCCCTGTCAAGTCGATCCGCTACCGTCCTGACTGGCACAAGTACCTCTACGCTGTCTTTGTGATCAACTTCTTGATCTTGGGTTACTTGGGCGTGCAGCCACCATCACCGCTGGGTGAGCGTGTGTCCCAAGTCGGCTCTTTGTTTTATTTTGGTTTCTTCTTGCTCATGCCTTGGTGGAGCCAGTTGGGCACGCCCAAACAAGTGCCAGACCGCGTGACTTTCGTTGCGCACTAAGCCCTGGAGAGACTCGAAAATGAAAATGATTCAAAAACTGACTGCAGGCTTGGCATTGGCCATGAGCCTGATCGCAGGCGTGCAAGCATCATCTGGCGGCATCGCTTGGGACAAAGCTCCTGTCAAGACCAATGACTTGTCCTCTTTGCAAAACGGCGCCAAGTTGTTCGTCAATTACTGCCTGAACTGCCACTCTGCTTCCTTCATGCGTTTCAACCGCTTGAAAGACATCGGCTTGACCGAGCAGCAGATCAAGGACAACCTGTTGTTCACGACCGATAAAGTCGGCGACACCATGCGTGCCTCCATCGATCCCAAGCAAGCTGCGCAATGGTTCGGTGCCAATCCGCCTGATTTGACTTTGGTGGCCCGTTCACGCTCCGGTCACGGTGGCACAGGTGCTGATTACCTGTACACCTACCTGCGCACCTATTACCGCGATGAAGCCAAGCCCACCGGCTGGAACAACTTGGCTTTTCCGAATGTGGGCATGCCCAACGTCTTGTGGGAACTGCAGGGCGAGCGCCGCCCTGTGTACGACACCGTGGAAGAGCATGGCCATGAAACGCATGTCTTCAAAGGTTGGGAACAAGTCAAACCTGGCACCATGACGCCTTTGCAATACGATCAGGCGGTTGGCGACTTGGTCAACTACTTGCAGTGGATGGCCGAGCCAGCCCAAAACAGCCGCGTGCGTATCGGTGTATGGGTTTTGATCTTCTTGGCTTTCTTCAGCTTCATTGCCTGGCGTTTGAATGCAGCGTACTGGAAAGACGTCAAGTAAACCTTCGTTGCCCGCTTGATGTGCACGGGCAGTATGGAGTGGGTAAGCCAGCCCTTTGGCTTCCCACTCTTTTTTGATTTTAGGAGTCTCCGCCATGATGGTGCTTTATTCAGGAACAACCTGCCCGTTTTCTCATCGTTGCCGTTTCGTCTTGTTTGAAAAAGGCATGGATTTTGAAATCCGTGATGTCGATCTTTACAACAAGCCCGAAGACATCAATGTGATGAACCCCTACGGTCAGGTGCCTATCCTGGTCGAACGTGATTTGATTCTGTATGAATCGAACATCATCAACGAGTACATCGATGAGCGCTTTCCGCATCCCCAACTGATGCCTGGCGACCCGGTCGACCGGGCGCGTGTGCGTTTGTTCTTGCTCAACTTTGAAAAAGAATTGTTCGCCCATGTGGTGACTCTTGAAAATCGTGCCCTCAAAGGCAACGACAAAGCCTTGGAAAAAGCCCGCGCCCACATTCGCGATCGCCTGACCCAATTGGCCCCTGTTTTCCTGAAAAACAAGTTCATGCTGGGCGACAATTTCTCGATGCTCGACGTGGCCATTGCGCCATTGCTCTGGCGTTTGGACTACTACGGCATCGATTTGAGCAAGAATGCCGCGCCATTGCTCAAGTATGCCGAGCGCATCTTCTCTCGCCCAGCCTATATTGAAGCATTGACGCCCTCTGAAAAGGTCATGCGCAAGTAATTCACTTCAACGATGTGAGTCGATCATGAATGCCTCTGAATCGCCATCCACACGGCCCTACCTGGTCCGGGCCTTGTATGAATGGTGCACGGACCACGGGTTTACACCCTATGTGGCCGTCATGGTCGATGAAACTGTGCAGGTGCCGCGAGAGTATGTGCAAAACGGAGAGATCGTTTTGAATGTCAGTTTCGATGCCACCAGTTCGCTCAAACTGGGTAATGAGTTCATCGAATTCAAAGCCCGCTTTGGTGGTAAACCACGGGATATCATGGTGCCTATGGATCGGGTGATGGCCATTTATGCCCGTGAAAATGGTCAAGGCATGGCCTTCCCAGTGCAGCGCGAAGAACGGACCACCTTGATGCCCGCTCAGCCCAATCCCGATCTACCCGCAACCTCGGTGTTGAGTGCGGTTCCTGGCGTTGACAAGGGCGATGACGAGCCGCCCGCGCCGCCAACGGGCTCAACCCCACGTCCCACGCTGACCCGCATCAAATAATTGAAGTGCGCCCGAAATGGACGCGCTTTGGCGTTAGAATACACCCCGTTGCCGCTTTAGCTCAGTTGGTAGAGCACCCGCCTTGTAAGCGGTAGGTCGTCAGTTCGAATCCGACAAGCGGCACCAAATTAATAAACTCTATGAGTTTTTTCTAAACCCGCCCTTGGCAACATGGTGCGGGTTTTTTTATGGGCTCAGCGCGATAGCACTTTGAGCCGGATGGTTTGCACTTCATGCCCCTGGTTGCGCAAATGGGCCAGCAGGGCGGGCACCATTTGGCGCAACTTGGCCGCTGCGGCATTGCTGCTGACCAACAGGCACCAGTCAGACCCCTCAATAGGGCCAGCCTGGATGGCCGTGCGCAGCGCGGGCGGAATCAGCACATGCAAGGCCTTGAGCCGCTGGCTGGATTCACGCATCAACACCGTCAGTTGTGACAGCGTGGGTGATTCTTGCGCTGCTTGCAGCAGGGTTTGGGCTTGGTTGTGTCTTCTCATGAGCGCAGTCGGGCGGGTCAGGGCATTATCAATGATCAGCCCCCAGCGTGAGGGTAAAATGTGCGGGTTTGATCGTGCTCGCTGAGCGCAGGGTGGAGTTTCCATCTTGCCCCTTGAATTGAGCGCTGTTCACCCTTAACTTCAGTCTCACCCAATAATCAGGATTTTCGATCTCGCAGCAGGCCCAGGGGGTTGCGCAGGTCGTGCAGACATGGCTACCAACTTTCTCACCAAAATCTTTGGCAGTCGCAATGACCGCCTGATCAAACAGTATCGCAAAACCGTTGATCGCATCAATGCGCTGGAGCCTGCACTGGAGTCCTTGAGCGACGAGCAGCTGCGTGCCAAGACCCAGGAATTCAAAGACCGGCTCACCGCCGGCGAAACCTTGGACGCCATCTTGCCCGAAGCATTTGCGGTGGTCCGTGAAGGCTCCAAGCGTGTCATGAAGATGCGCCATTTCGATGTGCAAATGGTGGGCGGTATTGCTCTGCACAGTGGCAAAATTGCAGAGATGGGTACAGGCGAGGGCAAGACCCTGACCGCCACCTTGCCGGTGTATTTGAATGCCTTGACTGGCAAAGGCGTGCACGTGGTCACGGTCAACGACTACCTGGCCAATCGCGATGCGCAGTGGATGGCGCGCTTGTATAACTTCTTGGGTTTGACGGTGGGCATCAACTTGCCGCAACTGCCCCGAGAAGAAAAACAATCTGCTTATCAGTCCGACATCACTTACGGCACCAACAACGAATACGGATTTGACTACCTGCGTGACAACATGGTCTACGAAGTCGCAGACCGTGTGCAGCGGGGCTTGAACTTTGCCATTGTCGACGAGGTGGATTCGATCCTGATTGACGAAGCGCGCACGCCTTTGATCATCAGCGGACAAGCAGAAGACCATACCGCCCAATACCTTGCCTTGAACCAGGTCGTGCCTTCGCTCAAGCGGCAAGAAGGCGAGGCCGACCCACGCACCGGGGAAGGCATCATCACCCCGGGTGATTTCACGGTCGACGAAAAGTCCCATCAGATTTACCTGACCGAAGATGGTCACGAGCATGCCGAGCAGATCCTGTCCAGCATGGGCCTGATCCCTGAAGGCGCCAGTCTCTACGATCCTTCTAACATCAGCCTG
Organism: Comamonadaceae bacterium; assembly: GCA_947454355.1. Taxonomy (GTDB): domain Bacteria; phylum Pseudomonadota; class Gammaproteobacteria; order Burkholderiales; family Burkholderiaceae_C; genus Limnohabitans_A. The sequence continues at coordinate 1,719 of CANGKR010000040.1, read as the reverse complement.
ATGCACCACTTGATGGCCGCTCTGCGTGCCAATCACCTCTACCACCGTGATCAACACTATGTGGTGCAAGACGGTGAGATCGTGATCGTGGATGAATTCACAGGTCGCCTGATGAGCGGCCGTCGATGGAGTGACGGCTTGCACCAAGCGGTGGAAGCCAAGGAAGGTGTGAACATCCAGGCTGAAAATCAGACCATGGCGTCGATCACCTTCCAGAACTATTTCCGCCTCTACCAAAAGTTGGGCGGCATGACCGGAACGGCCGATACCGAAGCCTATGAGTTCCAGGAAATTTACGGCCTGGAAACCGTGGTCATCCCCCCCAACCGCAAGAGCCAGCGCCAAGACCAGCTCGATCGCGTCTATAAATCCTCCAAGGAAAAATACGACGCGGCCATTGCCGATATTCGTGAATGCCATGACCGCGGTCAACCCGTGCTGGTGGGCACCACCTCCATCGAAAACTCCGAGCTCATTGCCGAACTCCTGGACAAAGCCAAATTGCCTCATCAGGTGTTGAATGCCAAGCAGCATGCACGTGAAGCCGACATCGTGGCCCAAGCCGGGCGGCCCGGCATGATCACCATCGCCACCAACATGGCCGGTCGCGGTACAGACATCGTGCTGGGCGGCAACATTGAGAAATCCATTCAGGCGCTCGAAAACGATAGCGCCCTGGCGGATGCCGAACGTGAGCAGAAAATCAGCCAATTGCGTGCTGAGTGGCAAGCCGAACATGAAAAAGTCAAGGCTTTGGGCGGCTTGCGCATCATTGCGACAGAACGTCACGAGTCGCGCCGTATTGATAACCAATTGCGTGGCCGCTCCGGCCGTCAGGGTGACCCCGGCTCTTCGCGTTTTTATTTGAGCCTCGACGATTCGCTGATGCGCATCTTCGCAGGCGATCGGGTGCGCTCCATCATGGACCGCTTGAAGATGCCCGAAGGCGAAGCCATCGAAGCCGGTATGGTCACACGCAGCATCGAGAGTGCGCAACGCAAAGTTGAAGCGCGCAACTTCGACATTCGTAAGCAACTGCTCGAATACGACGATGTTTCCAACGACCAGCGCAAAGTCATTTACCAACAACGAAATGACATCCTGGACGCGCAAGACCTGAATGCACAGATTGCCAGCCTGCGAGAAGGCAGCTTCACAGACCTGGTGCGGCAATATGTGCCTGAAGAGTCGGTAGAAGAGCAGTGGAATCTGCCCGCACTGGAACGTGTGCTGGCCGATGAGTGGCAAATTCAGTTGCCATTGCGTGAGCAAGTCAAAGCAGCCACAGCCATCACTGATACCGAGATACTCGACTCCGTGCTGCAAGCGGCTAACGCCAGCTTTGAAGCTAAATTGCAATCGGTGGGTGCCGAGAACTTCCTGCCTTTTGAGCGCGTCGTTTTGCTGCAAAGCATCGACACCCATTGGCGTGAGCACCTGAGTGCACTGGACTATTTGCGTCAGGGTATTCATTTGCGGGGCTATGCCCAAAAGCAACCCAAGCAGGAATACAAGCGTGAAGCTTTTGAGCTGTTTGGCCAGTTGCTTGACTCGGTGAAGAACGAAGTCACACAGGTGATGATGAACGTCAAGATCCAGTCTGCTGAGCAGGCAGAGCAAGCCGCCCAGACATTGGAGTCACAAGCTGAAGCCATCAGCAATGTGACCTACACCGCGCCCGATGAGTCCGGCGCACCTCAAACCACCAGCCTGGAGCCT
>CANGKR010000039.1 GCA_947454355.1 Comamonadaceae bacterium | reverse complement strand
TCAGGACTTTGCGCGGGTTAAAACGCAAGCCATTGAAGTCATGGCCTGAGCTTTACTGCCGGATCAGTGGCGGATCAGGTGGTCAAAAGCGCTGAGCGCAGCCTTGGCGCCTTCGCCTGCGGCGATCACAATCTGCTTGAACGGCACGGTGGTGCAGTCACCGGCTGCGAACACGCCCGGCACGTTGGTGTGGCCCTTGGCGTCCACCATGATTTCGCCGAATTTGGAGAGCTCCACCGTGCCCTTCAGGAACTCGGTGTTGGGCACCAAGCCGATTTGCACGAACACGCCCGCCAGCTCGATATGGTGTTCGGTGCCGGTGGCGCGGTCTTTGTATCGGATGCCGTTGACCTTGCTGCCGTCGCCCGTGATCTCGGTGGTTTGGGCGTTGGTGTGCACCGTTACATTGGGCAAGCTGTTCAGTTTATTGACCAAAACCGCATCGGCCTTGAGTTGCTCGGCGAACTCGATCACGGTGACGTGCTCGACAAGGCCGGCCAAATCAATGGCAGCTTCGATGCCCGAGTTGCCGCCGCCGATCACCGCAGTGCGCTTGCCCTTGAAGAGCGGTCCGTCGCAGTGCGGGCAGTAGGCCACACCCTTGTTTTTGTACTCGGTTTCGCCGGGCACGTTCACATTGCGCCAGCGGGCACCGGTGGACAAGATCACCGTTTTGGCTTTGAGCGTCGCCCCGTTTTCCATCTGCACATGGATCAAGCCATCTGCGCCAGCCGGCGTCAACTTGTCGGCGCGTTGCAGGTTCATGAGGTCCACGCCGTATTGGCGAACTTGTGCTTCCAAGGCGGCTGCAAACTTAGGGCCATCGGTCTCGAGCACCGAGATGTAATTCTCAATCGCCATGGTGTCGTTGGTCTGGCCGCCAAAACGCTCAGCGGCCACGCCCACGCGAATACCTTTGCGAGCGGCATACACGGCAGCCGCTGCACCTGCAGGGCCACCGCCGACGATCAGAACTTCGTAGGGGTCTTTGGCGTCCAGCTTGGCCGCTTCGCGGGTGGCTGCACCCGTGTCGAGCTTGGCCACGATTTCTTCCACGCTCATGCGGCCCGAGCCGAACACCTGGCCGTTCAGGAACACCATGGGCACGGCCATGATCTGGCGCTCTTCGACTTCCTTCTGAAACGCACCGCCTTCAATCACCACGGTTTTGACCTTGGGGTTGAAGATGGCCATGAGCGACAGCGCCTGCACCACGTCCGGGCAGTTGTGGCAAGACAAAGACATGTAGACCTCGAAGCTGAAGTCCCCGTCCAAACCTTTGATTGCGTCTATGACTTCCGGTTCCACTTTGGGTGGGTGACCGCCTGTCCACAAAAGGGCCAGTACCAAGGAGGTGAACTCATGCCCCAGCGGCAAGCCGGCAAAGCGTACACCTTGCTGTTCACCGGCCCGCGAGACCACAAACGAGGGTTGGCGCACATCGGTACCGCTCATGTCCAAGCTGACTTTGTCCGACAGGCTGGCGATGGTTTCCAACAGGTTTTTCATCTCCGTGCTGGTCTCGCTGTCGTCTAAGGCAGCGGTCAATTGGATCGGTTGGCGCAGCAATCCCAAGTACTGTTGCAATTGGGTTTTGAGGGTGTCGTCGAGCATGGTCTTCTCCTGTTTCAAAGTGCAGACAACCCGGACCTGCGCTTGTGACGCTGGCCCAAATGTCCTGGGGGTGGTGATTCGTTGGGGGCAACACACGCCTGACTTGTTGTAGGCATGCGCTGCGCTCAACGCCCTGCAATGCAGGACGGGAAAACTCAAGGCCCCGAGTCGAGGAGCCTCATAGTTTCGAACTTAGATCTTGCCGACCAGGTCGATGGAAGGAGCCAAAGTCTTGGCGCCTTCTTTCCACTTGGCGGGGCACACTTGGCCTGGGTTGGCGGCGGTGTACTGAGCGGCAGTCAATTTACGCAGGGTTTCAGACACGTCGCGGGCGATTTCGTTGGAGTGGATTTCCATGGTCTTGATCACGCCATCGGGATTGATCACGAAAGTGCCGCGCAAAGCCAGACCTTCTTCTTCAATGTGCACGCCAAAGGCACGTGTCAAAGTGTGTGTGGGGTCACCCACCAACGGGAATTTGGCCTTGCCCACGGCTGGCGAAGTCTCATGCCACACCTTGTGCGAGAAGTGGGTGTCGGTGGTCACGATGTAGACCTCGGCACCGGCTTTTTGGAAAGCAGCGTAGTTGTCAGCAGCGTCTTCGATTTCGGTCGGGCAGTTGAAGGTAAAAGCTGCGGGCATGAAAATCAGCACGTTCCACTTGCCTTTGAGGCTTTGCTCAGTGACTTCAATGAACTTGCCGTTGTGGAATGCTTGGGTTTTGAAAGGTTGAACTTGGGTGTTGATCAGGGACATGATGCTTCCTTGGGTTGGTTGAAAAAAACTATTGAATGAGCTGACTCATTAGGCGTAATCATAATTTGGTTTGAGGTCGGGCATGATTGAATCTTTCAATCACCCAGATTGGAAACGGCCTTGTGCCCATGTCGCCCCACGCCCCAAGCCAAGCACACCCAGGCCAAAATCCAGCAGGTGCCGCCCCAGGGGACCAGCGATCGGGCTGCGTCCCATCCCAGCACACTGCGGGCGTAGATGTTGAAGCTGAACAGCACCGTGCCCGCCAGCATCAAAGCCCCTGCACTGATGAGCCAACGCGAGGGACTATGGGCCAGGGCCAAGCCCACCAGCATCAAGCCCAAAGAATGAAACTGGTGCTGCGTCAAAGCAGTTTGCACCATGGGCGGTAGGCCCGAGGCAAATGGGGGTAAATGCGCCAATGCGGCGCTGAGCACCACACTCAAACCCGCCAAGATGGCACCGGTCATTAAATAAATTCTGGCAAACAAAGTCGAGCCTTTCCATGGTGTGTCTTCAGGCACAACTGGATTGTGCGCCTAAGCGGTTACACTCGCCAGCAATCACAAAATTGTCACGATTTCGTCATTGTTTTGACTTGTTGAAAATCAGGAGTTTCCATGTTGTTTGGTAAGTTGCTGCCTAAAGAAGGCAATTTTTTTGAACTGTTCAATCAACATGCCGACCGCATCGTGGATGCTGCAAGGGCTTTTGCCAATTTGGTGGCCAATTACAACGACACCCACTTGCGCGACAAGTACAACCAAGACGTGGACAACGCCGAACGCGCGGCGGACCGCGTGACGCACGAGGTCAACCGCCTGATTCACACCACCTTCATTACGCCTATCGATCGTGAGCAAATCCACACCCTCATCAACCTGATGGACGATGTGGCTGATTTGATTCAGGACTCGGCCGAGACCATGGCCTTGTACGACGTGCGCACCATGACCGAAGAAATCACTCGCCTGACCGACCTGTCTGTTCGCTGCTGCGAGCGCGTGCGTGAGGCGGTGAAAATGCTGGCCAAAGTGGCTGACCCTGCTGTGGCCGAAGCGGCCTTGAAGACTTGTGAAGAAATCGATCGCCTCGAATCTGATGCCGACCGCGTCATGCGCAGCGCCATGAGCAAGTTGTTCCGCGAAGAGCCCGATGTGCGCGAAGTCATCAAACTCAAAGCCATCTACGAGTTGCTGGAAACCATCACCGACAAATGTGAAGACGTTGCCAATCAGATCGAGGGCATCGTCCTCGAAAATTCCTGATTCCCCGCGGAGTTCCGACATGGAAAACATGCAAGCCGCTCTGTGGGTGGTGATTTTGCTGGTGGTGCTGGCCTTGGCCTTTGACTTCATGAATGGTTTTCATGATGCGGCCAACTCGATCGCCACAGTGGTCTCTACTGGTGTGTTGCGTCCTGCGCAAGCCATCGCCTTCGCCGCCTTTTTCAATGTGGTGGCGATCTTTGTCTTCCACCTCAGCGTGGCCGCAACCGTCGGCAAGGGCATTGTGCAACCCGGAGTGGTGGACACCCATGTGGTGTTTGGCGCCTTGCTGGGCGCCATCACCTGGAACGTCATCACTTGGTACTACGGCATTCCTAGCAGTTCGTCACACGCCTTGATCGGCGGCATTGTGGGCGCGGTGATCGCTAAGTCTGGCGCTGGCGCTCTCTTGTCGGCTGGTATTTTGAAAACCGTGACTTTCATTTTTGTCTCGCCGATTTTGGGTTTTGTGCTGGGCTCCCTGATGATGGTCTTGGTGGCCAATGTGTTCAAGCGAAGCCGTCCTTCAAAGGTCGACAAATGGTTCCGTAATTTGCAACTGGTCTCGGCGGGGGCTTACAGCCTTGGCCATGGCGGCAATGACGCACAAAAAACGATTGGCATCATCTGGATGCTGCTGGTCGCCACCGGTTATGTGTCTGCGGCAGACAAGTCACCCCCCACCTGGACCATCGTGAGCTGCTACATGGCCATTGGTTTGGGTACCTTGTTCGGCGGTTGGCGCATTGTAAAGACCATGGGCCAAAAAATCACCAAACTCAAACCCGTGGGCGGCTTTTGTGCAGAGACAGGTGGAGCCATGACTCTTTTCTTGGCCACGGCCTTGGGCATTCCGGTCTCGACCACGCACACCATCACCGGTGCCATTGTGGGCGTTGGCTCCACACAGCGCGCCAGTGCGGTGCGTTGGGGTGTGGCCGGCAACATCGTTTGGGCTTGGATCCTGACCATTCCGGCCAGCGCTTTTGTGGCCGCGATTTCCTATTGGATCAGCATGCAAATTTTCTAAGGCTTGGATGCCTATTGGCTGATCAGCCGTGCCTCTTCGATCTGGTATTCAAAATACCTTTGAAAACTGAACACGATGCTCGACATCAGCACCGTGGTGCCTAGCAACAATGACAGCACCACCGCACCGATGGTCAGCCATTGAGTCTGACCTTCAGGTGCATCTTGCGGGGCCTGCGGGTTAAAGCGGGTGTTCCATTGTTCAGGGGTTCTGAGACCATAAACGATGGCATTGAGCGCGCAGCCTGAGACGGTAAAGCCAATCATGGGAATGAGAACCCAGCTCCAGCCGTCGTCCTGACCGAAATTCAAGGCCCTTGCAATGCCGTAAGCGCCTAAGGCGGTGGGCAAGGGCAGCAGCCAGCCCAGCCAGTCGCCCCATCCGAACAGGTAAAAACGGTGCAAACCCACAGGCCCACCCAGAAACGTCAGCCATGCGGCCAGGGTTTTGTTTTTCATAGGCCTCGATTATTGAGGACTTTGCGCCAAGGACCCCGCTGGCGGCTGTGTATCGGCGAAACCCAAAGGCTTTTCCATTAACACGATGTCCAGCCATCGTTCAAATTTCCAGCCGCATGAAGCGATGGTGCCCACATGCCGAAACCCGACACGCTGGTGAACGCCTACCGAGCCGGCGTTGGCTGAGTCACCGATGACGGCGATCAATTTGCGCACGCCAGCACGCTCCGCGTTGGCGCATAACTCGGCCAGCAAGGCACGACCCAGTCCTCGGCGGTGGGCATCGGACGCCATGTAGATCGAGTCCTCGGCTGAAAAACGGTAAGCCGGACGCGGCTTGAACCAATTGCAATAGGCAAAGCCCAAAATCTGTCCTTGATCTTCCACCACCAGGTAGGGCAGGGCTTTGGCCAGTACGTCGGCTCGGCGGGCGAACATATCGCTTTCTGAAGGGGGCTCGATCTCGAAGGTGCCCGTGCCGTGCAGCACGTGGTGACGGTAAATGGCGGTGATGGCAGCGACATCATTGTCGGTGCTGGGGCGTATCAGTGGCATGTTCCGTGTTCTCGGGGTTATAATCAAAGGCTTTTCAGTGTGTCACTGGCCGGGTGGCCAGTTGCGTGTCTCAAACGCTGGAAGAATTTCAAGGATGCTTGAGTTTCAAGTGTCCGACCCACCCTAGGATAAATCATGGTTGTCATTCGTCTTTCCCGTGGCGGCTCCAAAGCCCGTCCATTCTTCAACATCGTTGTGGCTGACAAGCGCGTTCGCCGCGATGGCCGCTTTCTGGAGCGCATCGGCTTTTACAACCCGACAGCCACCGGTCAAGCCGAAGGCCTGCGTGTGTCGATGGACCGTCTGACTTACTGGAAAAGCGTCGGCGCACAAGCTTCGCCCACCGTGGAGCGTTTGGTTCGCCAAGCCGCTGCCAAGACCGCTTGAGTCTCAGCGGCCCGGCCATGCGCCCCTTGCTCGATCCTGCCGAATTGCCGGCAGACGCCATCGAAGTCGGGCGCATTGCTGATGCCTGGGGCATCAAAGGCTGGTTCAAAGTCTTGCCCCACAGCGCCTCTCCTGAGGCGCTTTTTTCTTCCAAGCGTTGGTACTTGCTACCTCCCGAGCGGCCAGTTCAGGCCACATCGCTCTGGACAGGCGCCTTGCTCCTCAAAATCAGGGAAGCCAAAGACCATTCCGACAGCATCGTGGCCAGCAGCGCCGATGTGCCGGACCGCAACGCCGCCGAGGCATTGCGAGGCGCACGCGTGTTTGTGCCCCGCTCGAGTTTCCCAACGGCTGCGCCTGATGAGTACTACTGGGTCGATTTGATCGGCTTGCAAGTCGTCAATCGCGAAGGTCTGGCCATGGGGCAGGTCAAGGATTTGCTCAGCACCGGACCGCAAACCGTCTTGGTGCTGGCCTACTCCGAAGAGGGCAAAGAAGCCGAACGCATGATTCCCTTTGTGGCAGCTTTTGTCGATGCGGTGGATTTGGCTGCGCGCACCATCACGGTTGACTGGCAAACCGACTATTGAAGGCCCTGGCCTTGGGGTGATCCTCTATGCGTTTTGACATCATCACCCTGTTCCCTGAATTGCTGACGCCCTTGCTCACCAGCGGTGTGACCCGCAGAGCCTATGAAACCGGCAGCGTTGAAGTGCATTGCTGGAATCCCCGTGATCACGCTCAAGGCAATTATCGGCGCGTCGATGATCGCCCCTTTGGTGGAGGCCCGGGCATGGTCATGTTGGCCGAGCCTTTGTGGTTATGCCTGCAGGCAATACGCCGCAGCCGCCAAGAAGCGCCCGAAGTGCAAGCCCCCGTGGTCTTGTTTTCCCCTATCGGCACCGTACTTAACCATGCCACCGTGACCGAATGGTCTCACAGTAACGGGGGCATTTTGTTGTGCGGCCGCTATGAAGGGGTCGACCAGAGGTTCATCGACCAATGTGTGGACCGCCAGATCAGCTTAGGTGACTTTGTGCTTTCGGGTGGCGAGATCGCCGCCATGGCGTTGCTTGACGCGATCGCTCGTTTGCAGCCCGGCGTTTTGAACGACGAAGGCAGCCACCAGATGGACAGCTTCAATCCGGCGATGGATGGCTTACTCGACTGCCCGCATTACACCCGCCCAGAAGTCTGGCAAGGTCAAGCGGTGCCTGCTCCCTTGTTGTCTGGGCACCACAGCCACATTGCCCAATGGCGCCGACAGCAAAGCCTGTCGCTCACCGCGCAAAACCGCCCCGAATTGTTAGACCAAGCGCGCAGTGCAGGCCGAATCGGCCCGCAAGACGAAGCCTGGCTGCTGGCAGGCCCTGATCACCACGCTTGAGGGGGGATAAACAGGCTATAATGGTGGGCTTTTCGATCCTCTGTCCGCCGCGGCTTTCTGACTGCTGAACCCGATTCAACAGCGCCTGCCGCCCCTAGCGTAGCGTGAGCAAGATCGATGGAGAGTGAACATGAACCTGATTCAAACCCTGGAGCAAGAAGAAATTGCTCGTCTGAACAAAACCATTCCTGAATTCGCGCCTGGCGACACGGTCATCGTGAGCGTCAACGTCGTGGAAGGTACACGCAAACGCGTGCAGGCCTACGAAGGTGTGGTGATTGCCAAGCGCAACCGCGGTCTCAACAGTGGCTTCACAGTGCGCAAGATCTCTAGTGGCGAAGGCGTGGAACGTACATTCCAAACCTACAGCCCCTTGATCGCCGCCATTGAAGTCAAGCGCCGTGGTGATGTGCGTCGTGCCAAGTTGTACTATTTGCGCGATCGCAGCGGTAAGTCTGCACGTATCAAAGAAAAGCTGCCTCAGCGCGCTGCCAAAGTTACCGCAGCTTCATAACTGCAAGGCTTTGAGCCCCAACCGCCTGGTGAAAGCCAGGCGGTTTTTTTTCGCCTGTAGTGAACTACATCTGCATCGGGCATAAAAAAACGCCGAGCACGGATGCTCGGCGTTGGATGGGTCGGACTCGACCCCGGTGCTTTACACGTTGCCCGTGATCAACCGCGGGAGATTTTCAAGACCTTGGCGCCAGGGTTGCGCTTAGGTGCGCCGCCAGGGGTGTGCGGCTTGAAGCCGCCTGCACCCACAGGCTTAGGACCGCGTGCGAATTTGTCGCCTGGGCCGCTGCGGGGTCCGCGGCTATCAAACTTATTTTCGAAGCGGCCTTCCTGACGGGGGGCGCCAAAACGACCTTCGCTGCGGGCGCCGCCATCAAAGCGGCCGCCTTCCATGCGGTCGGGGCGCTGTTCAAAGCGCACATCACCGCGACCGTCTTTGCGCGGGTCAAAGCGAGGCGCATCAAAACGAGGTTGTTCACCGCGTTCAAAACGTGGAGCTGGACGTCCTTCAAAACGGTCGCCACCAAAGCCACCGCCGCCAAAACCACCGCCGCCGCCGAAGCCGCGGTTGCCTTGTGGGCGACCCCGTGGACCGCCACGGTCATTGCGGTCGTAGCTGCGTTCTTGGCCGCCACGGCCACCGCCACCGGCCATGCGGGTGTCGGGGAAGCGCTGCTTGGGTTCCAGGCCTTCGATCACTTCGGCCTTGAAGGGCTGGCGTGTGTAGGCTTCAATGTCCATGATCTTGCGGCGATCACGGGCTTCTGCAAAGGTCACGGCCAAACCATCGCGACCGGCACGGCCTGTACGGCCGATGCGGTGGGTGTAGTCTTCCGACTTCATAGGCAAACCGAAGTTGAACACGTGCGTGATGGTGGGAACGTCGATGCCGCGGGCCGCTACATCGGTGGCCACCAAAATCTGCACCTGACCATTGCGCAAGGCCATCAGGCGGCGATTACGCAAACCCTGGCTCAATGCACCGTGCAAAGCCACGGCCGAGAAACCGTCTTGTTGCAGGTCGGTGGCCAAGCCATCGCACTCGATTTGGGTGCTCGCAAACACGATCGCTTGATCGATCGATGCATCACGCAGCCAGTGGTCCAGCATTTTGCGCTTGTGCTGCGCGTTGTCGGCCCAGTAAAGGCTTTGCTTGATGTTGTTGTGCTTTTCAGAAGGCGAATCGATCTGGATTTTTTGTACCGATGAGCCACCGTCGTGCATCACGCGCATGGCCAGTTGCTGAATGCGCGGAGCGAAGGTCGCGCTGAACATCATGGTTTGCTGGCGTTGCAAAGTCAGTTCATTGATATCAGCTAAATCGTCTGCAAAGCCCAAATCGAGCATGCGGTCGGCTTCGTCTACCACCAAGAACTTGACCTTGTCGAGCTTGATCTGCATCGAGCGTTGCAAGTCGAGCAGACGACCAGGGGTCGCTACCACCAGGTTGGCGTTTTGCAGTTTGGCAATTTGCAGTTGGTAGGGAATGCCGCCGACCACGTTGGCCACACGCATGCCGCGGCAATGTTTGACCAATTCAATCGCGTCGTGGGCCACTTGTTGGGCCAATTCGCGTGTCGGGCATACGATCAATGCACCTGGTGTAGGCGCCTTGAAGTTGCGGGGGTTGGTAGGGTCCTTGCGCTTGCTGCGCTTAGGGGCAGGCTCGCCCTTGGCCAAAGCTTCCGCGCAGGCGGTGTCAAAGGCAGCGCGCTCTTGTGCTTCTTCGGCGGCCATTTCTTGAATCAAGGTGTGCAGCACTGGCAGCAAAAATGCAGCTGTTTTGCCCGAGCCGGTTTGGCTGGAGACCATCAGATCTACATACTGGAGTCCTTTGGCATGGGTGCTGGATGTCAAGGCCAGAGGAATGGCACGGCTTTGCACGGCGGTGGGTTGGGTATAGCCTAAATCTGCCACGGCTTGGATCAGTTCAGGTGCTAAGCCCAGCTGCACGAAACCATTGGGGGCGGCAGCCTCGGTCGATTCCATGGCCTCGACGGTGGCTGGGGGTGTGGCGGGAGCTTCCGGCTCGCCCACCAGCATGGCCACTGCGGCGGCCTGGATTTTCAATGCGGGCGTCTCGGTGGCGGCTTCCATGGAAGGTGTTGCGGCGGCGTTTTCGGCAGGCGACAAGTCGTCCTGCACAAGAATTGTGTCAGTCATATCAATTTTCTTTTGCACGACGTCCTGCAAAGGCTGCAGGTGGCGCCGTTCAGTGGTTGGTAAAACATCAACCATCAAACGGTGCTCGGTGCTGTGATGGAAGGCCAAAGCCTTCCCAGTCGAGTGACTCTTCAGTGAGTCAAGGCATGAAGGGAGATGTGAGATGCGCAGAAGGATCTGCGCAGCATTTGATTATGGCACAGATTTGCGCTATGCGTACGGGTTTTCCCTGAAATACTGGATGTGTGGTGTTCAAGCCGTCACGACAAGCGGATGAACTGGTCGCGGTAATGCATCAATTCGTCGATCGATTCATGCACATCGGCCAGCGCTGTGTGCCGTTGTTGTTTCTTAAAGCTGCTGTACACCTCAGGCCGCCAGCGGCGCGAGAGTTCTTTCAAGGTGCTCACATCGAGGTTGCGGTAATGGAAATACGCTTCCAGCTTGGGCATGAATTTCACCAAGAAACGCCGGTCCTGGCTGATGGTGTTTCCACAAAGCGGTGAGGCGCTCTTGGACACATATTTGCGCAAAAACGCCAATATCTCCTCTTGGGCCTGCAGTTCAGTGGTGGTGGAGGCTTTGACCTTGTCGATCAAACCGCTCTTGCCATGGGTGCCTTTGTTCCAAGCGTCCATCTTGCCCAACAATTCATCGCTTTGATGGATAACCAACACGGGTCCTTCGATTCGCACGGTCAAATGCGCGTCGGTCACGATCACGGCAATCTCGAGCAGGCGTTCTTTTTCGGGATCGAGACCGGTCATTTCGCAATCGATCCAGACCAAGTTCTGGTCTGACTTCGGCAAGGAGGGGGTGGCAGTGTTTGGTTGAGGATTCTCTGACATGGGGTGATTGTCGCCTAACAAAGCTCTACACTTGGTGACCATGAATTCGTCTTTTCAACTCACCGTGATCTTGGCCGTTGGCTTGTTGGCCCATGTGCTCCTCAAGTTTGGGCTCAATATCCGTCAGGTGCGTCATGTCGCGCAGCACCGCGCGCAAGTGCCCGCTGCGTTTGCATCCACCTTGACATTTCAGGACCACCAAAAGGCAGCTGACTACACGCTTGCCAAAATTCGCGTGTCCCAATGGGACATCGCCATCGACGCAGCTTGCCTGCTGGGATGGACGTTGCTGGGCGGACTGGACGCTCTGCAACAAGTTTTGACCGTCTGGCTGGGCAGTGGGATGACGCAACAAATCGCCTTGGTGCTGGCCTTTTCTTTCATTGGCGGCTTGATCGGTTTGCCCTTGTCGTTGTACCAAACCTTTGTGCTCGAGCAATCCTTTGGTTTCAACAAAATGACTTGGGGTCTCTGGTTCAGTGACTCCATCAAAGGTATGGCTCTGGGCCTGCTGCTGGGCGTGCCCATGGTCTGGTTGATGCTTTGGCTCATGCAAGCTGGCGGCACCCTGTGGTGGTTGTGGGCTTGGATGGCGTTTGTGGCGTTTCAGCTGCTCATCATGGCCATTGCGCCCAGTGTGATCATGCCCTTATTCAATAAATTCACACCCCTGGAAGATGAGTCCCTCAAGACCCGTGTGCAAGCTCTGATGCACCGTGCAGGGTTCAAAGCGCAAGGTTTTTTTGTGATGGACGGCAGCCGTCGTTCTGCCCATTCGAATGCCTTTTTCACGGGCTTTGGGGCGAGCAAGCGGGTGGTGTTTTTCGACACATTGCTCAAACAACTCAGCCCCACCGAAATGGAGGCCGTGCTAGCCCACGAGTTGGGACACTTTAAGCACCGCCACATCCTCAAAATGATGGCCACCAGCTTCACCCTCAGTTTGTTGGGCTTGGCCTTGCTTGGCTGGCTGGCGCAGCAAGCCTGGTTTTATACCGGGCTTGGAGTGATGCCCAGCATGACTGGCTCCAACGATGCTCTGGCATTGGTATTGTTCCTGCTCGTGACACCGGTCTTTACCTTTTTTGTGGCGCCACTGTCCTCATGGCGTTCGCGTCAACAGGAGTTTGAAGCTGACGCCTATGCCTGTAGCCAAACCAATGGGGCAGACCTGGCCTCTGCACTCTTGAAGCTTTACCAAGACAACGCCTCCACCTTGACCCCGGACCCTTGGTATGTGAAGTTTTATTACTCGCACCCACCGGCCAGTCTGCGTTTGGCAAGGATGCAGTCATGAGCTTGCCCATGCAGCCCACGCAAATTGTCACAGCCTTGAGCAGCCTGCCTGGCTGGGTCCTTTCGGGCGATGGTCCGAGCTTGTGCATTGAGAAAACATGGCCCTTCAAAGATTTTGCTGCAGCCATGGGTTTTGCCAATGCGGTGAGCTGGGTCGCCGAGCAACTCAACCACCACCCTGAATTGAAGGTCGACTCCAAAGCTTGCACCGTGCGCTGGCAAACCCATGATGTGCAAGGCTTGAGCGTGCTGGATTTTCAGGCTGCCCAAGCATTGGAAGCGCAATTGTTTCCATTGAAGCAGTCCGTATGAAGCGCACCCAGACCAAAGCCGCCAAAGCCCAGGCTTTGACCGAAGGCGCGGCTTTGAACACAGGCTTGGTGGTGGGCTCGCACGGTCGCCATTGTGTGGTCGAAACCGACGAAGGCCACCGCGTGATTTGCCACCCCCGTGGTAAAAAAAGCCAGTCTGTGGTGGGCGATCGCGTTCGCTGGCAAGCAGCCACCGATGAAGGCACGATCGAGCAAGTCGAGCCCCGGCGGAATTTGTTTTACCGACAGGACGAGATCCGCACCAAATCATTTGCGGCCAATCTTGATCAGGTATTGATTTTGATCGCTGCCGAACCCGAGTTTTCGGAAACCCAGTTGACCCGCGCCTTGATTGCCGCGCAAGCCGAGCAAATCATGCCCATCATCGCTTTGAATAAATGCGATTTGGGCGCCGCTTTTGATGCCGCCTGGCAGCGACTGGCGCCCTACCGTGCAATGGGCTACACCGTGCTGCCTTTGAGTTTGAAGCAAGCACAAGCCCAATTGCAGGACCCGGTGCACGAATCCTCTGACACCCTCATGTCGCCTCTGGCGGCGCAAGGCCATGTGCAATTGCTACAAGTGTTACGTGGGCGAACCAGCCTGGTGTTGGGCCCCTCAGGCTCGGGCAAAAGCACCTTGATCAATGCTTTGGTTCCGGGCGCACAGGTGGTAACCGGAGAAATCTCGCAGGCCTTGAATTCAGGCAAGCACACCACCACCACCACCACCTGGTATTGGGTGGATCGCATTGCCAGTGACACTTCGCAACGCACGGCCTTGATCGATTCGCCGGGCTTCCAGGAGTTTGGTCTTCATCACATTGCACCCGCGCAATTGTCTACTCTGATGCTGGACATCAAGGCCCATGCGGGAGCTTGCCGTTTTTACAATTGCACGCATTTGCATGAGCCGGGCTGTGGGGTTCTGGCTGAGGTGGAAACTTCAGATCAAGTGGGCACCATCACGGCCCGCAGGCACCGAATTTACCAACAGTTGTTTGCAGAGTTGGGTCAGCAGCGCTGGTGACGCTGAGCGCATCAGCCCAAAACATTGGCCAGTGACAACAAGGCCACCAAGACCAACCACATGATCACTGTGCGCCACACCAGGCCCACCACCTGGGCCAGGTGAGCCACCTCGGGCACACGCCCAGGGGTACTGTCGCCGCCGGCTTGGGTATCCTGAGCATCCGCATCGTGATCGACAGCCTGAGCGGGCTTGAGGGTGGCACCACCCAACTGGATGTGAATGGCCCCTGCCGTGGCGGCCAAGATCACGTCGTCATTGTCATTGGGAAATTTTTGCGCATGATTGCGCCAACCGTCCATGGCGTCTTCAAAGCTGCCCATGATGGCAAAACCTAAAGCGGTGGCGCGGGCTGGCAACCAATCGACCCAGTGCCAAGCTTGACGGCTGGCCTGGCTGAGCGATTCGCTGGGCGCTGTGTCTGAACGGGCAGACGATAGGCCCGATGATTTCCCTGCCCAATAGCGAGAAGTGAATTCTGAGACGCGGTAGGCCACAGCTCCCACGGGACCTAAGCCGATCACCGACAACAAGGCATACCAAACAAAGACGCCGAACACATGACGGTGGGCATCGATGACGGAATGTTCAATTACATGCCGCACGATTTCGCTGCGTGGCAAGGCGCTGGCGTCCACCTGTTGCCAGTCGGCCAACAACTCGCGGGCCAATGCTTCGTTGCCATCTTCCAGCGCATCGCGCAGGTCGGTGAAGTGATGGCTGAACTGCCGAAAACCCAAGGTGGTGTAGAGCAAGGCCACGTTCCAGGCCACGGCAAAAACCCAGCCTAAGCTCAGGGCCAGCAACCAATGAATCAAAAGGGCCAACAAAGAGGGCACACCCACGGCCACCAGCCAGGCCAGCCAACCATGCGGTTTTTGGCCGGCATCCACATTGCGGGCCACCCAACTGGCCCACTGCCGCAAACCCTCGTGCAAAAAATGCTGGCGGGCCATGGGGCGTACTTGCTCCAAGACCAAGGCCAGAAAGATCGAAAAAAAGCTCATGACAGCATCATAAAGGGCGTAACGCTAAGCAGCCAAAAACCGGTAGAAATTGCGCAGCATCCCCGCAGTCGCACCCCAAATGAAGCGCTCGACAGGCTGCCCGCCTTTTGTGCGTTCCTGAAGGTCGAGGTAGGGCATCGAGAACCATTGCCGCGTCACTCCATTGGCGTCAAACACATGGCGCCGATGATTCGCAGGGTTCATCAGGTAGGCCAGGGGTACTTCAAAGACTTCAGCGACTTCGTCGGCATTGGCGGCGATGTCGTGGTCGGCAGAGACCAAGGCCACCACCGGGGTCACGCAAAAGGCTGTGCCCGTCACATACTCCGGTAAGTCACCCAGTACCTCCACGTGGCGGGCATGCAAGCCCACTTCTTCGTGGGCTTCGCGCAAGGCAGCTGCTTGCAAGCTGCTGTCGGCAGGGTCGAGCTTGCCGCCGGGAAAGGCCACTTGGCCGGAATGCGTTTTCATGTGTGCCGCCCGTTGCGTTAACAAAAGATGCGGCGTTTGGCGATCGGGCCCGCGCATGACCAAGGCAATCAATACCGCCGCTTGCGTGGACGGGCGGTTCATAAAGTTCGGCTCGCGCAGTACCTCAGGCGACCAAATGGGAGGCGATTCAAAACGAGCTCGCAAGGCTTGTGGGGTCAACAGGTCAGGGTGGACCGCAGGCAGGTGCGCGTCAACGCCCACCACGGGCACTTGGCGCGGATCGAATTGAGGGAGTTTGGAAAGCGGTGTGTGTGACATGTGCGCCGATTCAAGCACCCGGGCCGGGTTGTTGGTAAGACTTGCAATGGACCTGGATGCGCTCGTGGTCAGCAGGCCTTTGCCCTAGGCGCAGCGCGGTCAAGCAGCCGCCCCATACGCAGCCCGTGTCCAGCCCGATCACATCGGGCCGACCCAGCCAGCCCAAAGTGGACCAATGGCCAAAGGCCACCGTAGTGCCTGCGGTGCGGCGACCGGGCACATCGAACCAGGGCAAGAAGCCTGCCGGGGCGGCGCCTACGGCTTCTTTGGTCTCAAATTCCATCACCCCCTCTGGCGTGCAAAAACGCAAACGCGTCAGGGCATTGACCACGGTGCGCCAGCGGTCGTGCCCCGTCAAGTTGTCTTGCCAATGGTCAGGCGTGTTGCCATACAGAGACTGCATGAAGTCGGGCATTTCGGAGCCGCGCAACACCTCAGTGACTTCACGAGCCAGTTGCAAGGTCTGCAATGTGGTCCAACCGGGCAACACGCCCGCATGCACCATCAGGATGTCATGCGCTTGAATGGCCATCTCCTGCTGCACAAGCCAGGCGAGGAGGGCGGGCGCGTCAGCCGCTTTCAGCACCGCGTCCAGGGTGTCCAATCGGCCCGCAGGTCGCACCCCTTGGGCGACTGCAAGCAGATGCAGGTCGTGGTTACCTAAGATGCATTGGGCGCTGGCGCCCAACCGCATCAGGCGCCGCAGCGTGGCGGCAGAATCGGGGCCACGGTTGACCATGTCCCCCAATACATACAAGCAGTCGCGGCTGGCCGAAAAATCGATGGCTGCCAGCAAGCGGGCTAGCGCATCGTCACAGCCTTGAATGTCGCCCACCAGATAAACCGCCATGTTTGCTTCCTTTGATTCAAGGATTGTCCAGCAAGATGGTGTCTATGGTTGGCACCCATGTGGCACAGGCACGGCACAATAGCGTTTATGGATTTTTTGCTGATTGCATTTTTGACCCTGCTCAATGGCGTCTTTGCCATGTCTGAGCTGGCGCTGGCGGCCAGCCGCAAGGCGCGTTTGGCCGCCATGGAAGAAGCGGGTGACAAGGGCGCTGGAGCTGCATTGGCCTTGATGGACCAGCCCACGCAGTTTTTGTCAACGGTGCAAGTGGGCATCACCTCGATCGGGGTGCTCAATGGCATTGTGGGTGAAGCGGCTTTCAGCGACGGTGTCGCAGCTTGGTTAAGGACTTGGGGCATGGCACCTTCGGTTGCTGGCATCGCAGCCACAGCATTGGTGGTGACCGCCATCACGTTCACCACCATTATTTTTGGCGAACTTGTGCCCAAGCGCATTGGTCAATTGCACCCCGAAGCTACGGCCCGTCGGGTGGCCCGACCCATGATGTGGCTGGCCATGGTGGCCCGGCCCTTTGTGGGTTTATTGTCCTTCACCACGCAGAGCGTGCTCAAACTCATGCGCATTGACACCACGGGTCAACGCGCCGTGACCGAAGAAGAAATCACTGCCAGCCTCGAAGAGGGTGTGGACGCAGGTTTAATTGAAGAACATGAGCACCAAATGGTACGTAATGTGTTTCATTTGGACGATCGGGGCCTGGCCTCTCTCATGGTGCCGCGCTCTGATGTCCAGTGGCTGGACGTGGGCTTGACACCTGCGCAAGCCTTGCAGGTGGCCAGCGGTCAAAACGGGCAGGCTGCGCATTCGTGGTACCCCGTCTGCCGCGGCGGGCTGGATCATGTGTTGGGTCTGATCAGTGTGGCCACGCTGCTTTCTTTGGACAGTGAAGAGACGCTGTCTGTTCACTTGAATCCTGCCACCTTCGTGCCTGAAACCTTGAGTGGCATGGAGTTGTTGGAACAACTGCGCGATCAATCTGGTCGCATGGTCTTGGTGGTGGACGAGTACGGCGTGGTGCAAGGTTTGCTCACTCCGCGCGACTTGCTGGAAGCCATCACAGGTGAATTGCAACCTTTGGCCCAAATCGACGCCTGGGCCACACAGCGACCCGACGGCTCTTGGCTGCTGGACGGTTTGATGCCCATCAATGAGCTTAAAGCGCGGCTCGACATCAAGCAATTGCCGGCTGAAGAGCGCGACCTCTACAACACTTTGGCCGGCTTGGTCTTGGCCTTACTTGGGCACTTACCGCAAATGAAAGAAAGTGTGTTGTGTCAGGGCTGGCAATTCGAAGTTCATGCTTTGGATGGGCGCAGAATTGATAAAGTCATTGCGACTCAAATTAATCCTTCCCAAAATGAGGATTAAATCCAGGTATTAATCGCATTCATTTGCATTTTGCAATGTAAGTGTGTTAAGATTCGATTCTCTTTCATTATCCATTTGAGAAATATATGACTACTTCGTATAAAGAGCTACTGCAACAACGCGAATCCTTGGAGCAAGCCATCCAAGAAGCGCGTGCCCGTGAAATTTCGCAGGCGGTTCAAAAAGTCCGCGATATGATGGCTGAGTATGGTTTGACCGCCCAGGACGTGTTTCCATCCGGTCGCGCCTCCAAATCCTCAGGCTCTAAATCGGTCAATAAAGTAGCCCCTAAATACAAAGACCCCGTCACTGGCCAAACCTGGACAGGTCGCGGTAAAGCACCCAAGTGGATCGAAGGTCAAGACCGCGCCAAGTTCCTGATTGCTTGATTTTCAGCGATGACATGCCAAAAAGCCCCTGTCAGGGGCTTTTTTAATGCCCTGAGGATATTGAATTTGAGTTTTCATGGGGTAAAGTCATTTGACAGGTTTGAGCTATGAATGCAATTGAATTGACGTCGGATTGGTATGTGGCTTATACCAAACCCAAATCAGAAAACTTGGCGAAAGTTAATCTCGCCCAGCAGGGGTTTGAAGTTTATT
>CANGKR010000038.1 GCA_947454355.1 Comamonadaceae bacterium | reverse complement strand
TGGTGTGGTCAAAAGTGCCGATGCGACAGGCCTGGTTGTAGTCGTTCAAGGTTTGCATGAAGGTGTCCACGTCCAGACCGATTTTTTGCGCCAGTTCGGGCAGGCTGTCAGCTTGCACGCCTTCGAACACCGGCGGCATGAAGCGGCCGATGGCCTTGCTGTCGATGATCGAGTAAGCCGTCTGACCCGGTTGTTGGGCGACCAGACGACCCCAGATCGCATAGCGCTTGGGCCAGAAGTCCTCGCCTTCGTCGTAGAAACGACGGGCTTCGGTGTTGACCACCACGCCCAGCGACACGCAGTCGATGCGTGTGCAAATGCCGCCGTCGTACAGTGGTGCACGGGCGTCGATCGCCACCATGTGGGCTTGCGTGGCGTCGCCAATCGGGTCGGCGCCTTGGGCCAGCATGTGTTTGAGCAGCACGCCTTGGTTGAAGCGGGTGCCCCGAATCAAGAAGTTGTCGGCAGGCCACTCGCCCCGCTCGTTCTGGCCCCAGGCTTCTCGCAGCCATTCGCGGTTGGACTCAAAGCCCCCGGCAGCCAGCACGCAGGTTTTGGCGGTGATGCGCTCTTGGCCGATCCAGGCGGCCACAAAGCGGCCGTTCTCGATCTCCAGTCGATCCACGGGCGCGTTGTATCGGATCTGCACGCCGAGTTTCTCGGCGCTGCGGTAATAGGCGTTGACCAGGGCCTTGCCCCCGCCCATGAAGAAAGCATTGGTGCGGGCTACGTGCAGTGCGCCCGACAGCGGCGGCTGAAAATGCACGCCGTGTTGGCGCATCCAGTCGCGGCAGGTGCTCGACGCGCGAATGGTCAGGCGGGCCAGTTTCTCGTTGGTGATGCCGCCGGTGACCTTGAGCAGGTCTTGCCAGAATTCTTCTTCGGGGTAGGCGTCCACCAGCACATCTTGCGGGGCATCGTGCATGCAGCGCAGGTTGCGGGTGTGGCCGGAATTGCCGCCGCGCCATTCACGCGGTGCGGCTTCGAGCAGCATCACGCTGGCGCCCGCTTCGGCGGCCATCAGGGCCGCACACAAGGCGGCGTTGCCGCCGCCCACAACCAATACGTCGATGCTTTTCATTGTCTTGCTTTCAACTCGTTAGTGTTCCCTAAGGTCGGGACAACTACAAATGAAACATTCGACTCGATTGTTGTGATTTCTGCAATAAATGAGAAGATCATTTTTTCCGGCGTTTGACGATGGCCGAACTGTTCAATGCAGAAATGGGCGTTGACTTCAAGATGTTCCAGAAAGCCTGTGCCGCCGGAGACAAGGACGTGCCACGTTTTTTGATCATCACGACTTTGCGTTTCACCACGGGGGACGTCAGGGGTATTCTGACCACATCCGGCCTGTCGCTGTCACCGCATGTGGTCGAGGGCAAGATGGCACAACCCACGCCCGCTGCGACCAAATTGATGGCCGTTGCATGGTGTTGCACTTCATACGAGCCTTGCAAACTGATGCCTTTTTTGGCGAGTTGGTAGTCCATGTGTATGCGAGTAGCCATGAAGTTGCTCACAACGATCAAATCGGGTTGATTCATATCCGACCAGTCGACTGTTTTGCGTTGGCTCATGGGGTGAGATTTGCGGCAATAAAACATCAGTGGGTCTTCGAACAAAACCGTTTCTTCCAGATCGTGATGCTGATGACCCTGAACCGAAACGCCGACTTCGGCTTGATGGCTGAGCAATGCCGCCCTGACTTCGTAGGCATTCGCATCGATGAGTTTGATCCGGTTGCCGGAATGCTTGATGGCGTATTGGCGAATGAGTTCGGGGAGGATGTAAGTGGCCATGGTGGGGACGCAGGCCAGTGTGAAGTTGCCTTTGGACGTATTGGAAATATCGCGCAGTTGGGTGAATGCATGGGCCATTTCATGCACCAATGTCCGGGCTTTGGGCAAGAACTCTTTGCCCACCAATGTCAATTCCATGTGGCGAGTGGTCCGGTCGATCAACTTCAGCGCCAGATAGGACTCCAGTTTTTGGATTCTCCGAGTCAAAGCGGCTTGCGTGATGTTGAGTTTGTCCGCTGCTTTGTTGAATGCGCCAAGTTCAGCGACGGTCACAAACGCTTGAATTCCATCGAAATCGATTTTCATGACACCTCATCAGTAAAGTTTTATTGTTGTGAAATTTGCAATAAATGTCCACAAGTATTCATTTGTAGGGCTTGTGAGAGATCCATAGACTCGCGATTTTTGAACTCACAGAGAAGCCGAATGAGACACGAATTGAAACTTCCATCGCTATTAATTTTTTGATGGGCTGCGGGGGGGGCGTCCTTTGTTCACGCGCAGTCTTTGGAAGGGCATTCGCTTGAATTGAAAGCCCGAGTGGTGCAATTTGATGTCGATGTCGGAAGAACGGATACGTCGGGCGACTTCAAGCAAAGTGCTTTGGGCCTGCAGCTGGACTACAAGTCGCCCTATTTCATGGACATCGTGGGCGTGGATCTCAGTGCTTATGAGGTTCGAAAGTTGGGCCAGTCGGCCATTCAAAAGAATGAAATGCTTCCCAATGATGTGGCCGATGCCAGCAAGGTGGTGAACTCTTGGTTGCAAATCGGCCAGGCTGCGCTCAAGTTGAAATACCAAGATCTTGCTGAGGCGAAGATCGGTCGTCAGTTGCACAACAGTTTGTTGCTCAAGAGCACCAACAGCCGCGCTGTCCAGGATGCGTTTTCTGGCTATTCCATGGCCATCAAACCAGTGACTGGCCTGAAAATTTACGGCGCAGTGTATGACTCTTGGCTTCCGCGCAGTGGCGACAAATTCCAAAAATTCGCCACAGAAGTCCCGGTGAACTCGTCGACCGGCAAAGGTGTTTTGACCAATGTCATCGATTCGGTGACGATCTATGGCTTTCAATATGCCAGTGGCCCCTTCCAGGTTGACTTTGAATCCTTGCGATCGAAAAATTATTTGCAGAAATATGGTGTTGTCGGTTCTTATCTGATGAACTTGCAAGGCGCTCAATCGGTGAAGTTTTCCGCCGGTGCATCGACAAGTTCAGACGCCGGCTCGCTCTTTAGCTGCAGCGCTGAAAAAGAGTTGGACAAGCCAACCAACAATGTTTGCTCCAACAATGGCCAAGGTGTTTATTTGGATGCCGAGTGGAAACACGGCAACTTGATGCTTGGCGCAGCGGTCGCTAAATTTCGCGGATTGTGGATCGAGGACAACTTTGCGGTCAGTAACGTGTCACGTGGCGGATCTCCCATTCAAGACCACGGCACGAATTTCTTCCCAACAGGGTCAACCTCGGGCAACGACATGACCAATGATGGCGAGTTGGCACGCATGGTCCGCCTCGGCTATGACTGGAAAGAGGTGATCCCCGGAATGCGAACGGTTGCCCGTTACAAATTGGGTACAGGTGCTCGCAACAATGCGGTCGCAGCATGGGCAACGGGTCGAGAGAAAGAGCGTGAATTCGATGTGATTTATGCCGTGCCCTTTGTGAAAGGCTTGAGCGCTCGCTATAACTATTTGAACTACTCAGGCGATGTGACGCCCTTGGTTTCAGGCAAGACCATCAATGCGATTGCATCAGGTGGAAGCAAGGATTACCGTCGCGATCATCGCATCTACGTCGACTACAGCTATAAGTTCTTCTGAACTTCATCTACAAAACCACCTACGGGTGGTTTTTTCATGTCTTGGACAAATTGTCTGCAATGGCAGCTGAGATCACGCCACCGCCCAGGCACACATCGCCGTCGTACAGCACCGCGCTTTGGCCGGGCGTGACCGCCCATTGCGCTTGCGCAAAGTGCATCTCGAACTCCGGTGCGCTCAGGCCATTCCCACCCGGGCGCAAATCGCAGGGTGCATCGGCCTGGCGGTAGCGGGTCTTGGCAGCGTATGAGCCCGGTGCGGGGGGCTGGTCTGCGCACCAGCTGGCGTCGTTGGCTTGCAGGCTTTCCGACAGCAGCCAAGGGTGGTCATGGCCTTGCACCACCCAGAGGGTGTTTTTCTCGATGTCCTTGCGGGCCACAAACCAAGGCGTGTGCTCGCCACCGCCGCGCTGCGCACCCTTGGCCTTGATGCCGCCGATGCCCAAGCCTTGGCGCTGGCCGAGGGTGTAAAAACTCAGGCCCACGTGCTGGCCAATGGTGCGGCCGCTGGGGTCTTTGATCGGGCCAGGCTCTTTGCTGATGTAGCGGTTCAAAAACTCGCGGAAGGGCCGCTCACCGATGAAGCAGATGCCGGTGGAGTCTTTCTTCTTGGCGTTGGGCAGGCCGATCTCTTGCGCAATGCGGCGCACTTCGGTTTTGTGCAACTCGCCCACCGGGAACAAGGTTTTGGACAGTTGCGCCTGGTTCAGGCGGTGCAAAAAGTAGCTTTGGTCCTTGGACGGGTCCAGGCCTTTGAGCAATTCGTGGCGGCCAGTCTGTTCATTCAAGCGCACGCGGCAGTAGTGGCCGGTGGCGATCTTCTCGGCGCCCAAGCGCATGGCGTGGTCGAGGAAAGACTTGAACTTGATCTCGGCGTTGCACAGGATGTCGGGGTTGGGGGTGCGACCGGCTTGGTACTCGCGCAAGAACTCGGAAAACACCCGGTCTTTGTAGTCGGCGGCAAAATTGACGTGCTCGATCTCGATGCCCAGCACATCGGCCACGGCTGCGGCATCCACAAAGTCGATGTTGGACGAGCAGTATTCGCTGTCATCATCGTCTTCCCAGTTTTTCATGAAGATGCCCACCACTTCATGGCCCTGCTGTTTGAGCAGGTGAGCGGTCACGGCAGAGTCCACGCCGCCAGAGAGTCCGACGACAACACGTTGAGGGGTCATGGCCGTCATTATCCTCAGGCTGCGCTTGAATACATTTTCACGATACGAAAGACTTAAAATCTGTTTGCACCTATGCAACAACTTGTCCAACTCCGCAAAAACATTGTCACGCTCTTGACCGACATGGGCCACGGCATTGTGACGGTGACCCACAGCGGCTTGGCCATGGTGGGTCTGGCGGTGTCGGTGTGTGTGGTGGTGTTGGCCCTTCGACCCGACTACCTCGCCGAAGGCGAGGCTTATGTGTATAACTGGCTGCGCGAGCGTCATGTGAGCCTGTGGTGGATGCCTGAAAACGCGGTGGACCGCGTCACCGCGGCTGACCTGAAAGCCTTGCCTCCAGAACAAGCCCGCGTAGCCATTTGGCTGGCACGCAAGTACCGCGTGGCGCCTGAACCTTTGGCGGCCTTGGTGGCCGAAGCCCATGTGCTGTCGGCCTCGACCAAGCTGCCTGCTCATTTGATTTTGGGCGTCATGGCCATTGAATCGAACTTTCACCCTTACATCCAAAGCAAAGCCGGTGCGCAAGGTCTGATGCAGGTCATGCCCAAAGTGCATGCCAAACGCTACGAAGAATTTGGCGGCAAATTGGCTGCCTTTGACCCCATCACCAATTTGCGGGTGGGGGTGAGCGTGTTGGTCGATTGCATCAAGCTCAAGGGCGGCAGTGTGGACGATGGTCTGCGCTTTTATTTGGGCGGCGATGCCACGGCGGGTGGGGGCGACAACTATGTGGCCCGCGTCAAGGCCGAGCAAGCGCACATGGACGCGGTCGCTGCAGGTCAGGCGGTGCCAATTGTGGACAAAGAGCGGCCATGAGTTTCGTCTCGCCTGAGTTTGCGCTGCTGTGCTTGCTGTTCTTTCCGGTGTACTGGTCACTGGCGAGGTGGCCGGCGGCGCAAACGGCTTTGTTGCTTTTGTCCAGCTTTGGTTTGTACGCCACGTGGTCGTTGCCCTTTGCAGGGGTCTTGCTGGCCTACAGCACGGGCATCTGGGCGCTGGGCGGTTGGGTGTCGCAGCGTCCTGATGTCCGCTTGCGTTTGGCGCTGGCGTTGACGCTGTGTGTGAGTTTTCTGGCCTTTTTCAAATACTACGAATTTGTGCGCTCCAGTCTGGCGGCTGGCTTGTCGGGCCTGGGTTTGAGCTTGAGCTGGCCCATCATGGACTTGGTCACCCCAGTGGGGGTGTCTTTCTTCACATTTCAGGCGGTGTCTTATTTGGTGATGGCTGGGCGGCAACCCGCATCGATGCGTTCTTGGCCAGAGGTGCTGCTTTTTTTGAGTTTCTGGCCCACAGTGTTTGCCGGTCCCATTTGGCGAGCCGAAGCTTTTTTTGCACAGCGTGATGCGGGCAGCACAGGCCGAGCCATCGACACGGGCTTGGCCTTGTACTGGATTTTTTTGGGTGCAGCTCAAAAGTTGGTGCTGGCGACATGGCTCGCTGACACCTTTGTGGATCCTGTGTTCAAGTACCCCGAGTCGCAACACGGCCTGAGTTTGGCAGCGGGCATGCTGGGGTACAGCCTGCAAATCGTGCTGGACTTTGGCGGCTACACCTTGATCGTCACGGGGCTGGCGCGCTTGTTGGGCTATGTCTTGCCGCTTAACTTCCGGCAGCCCTATTTAGCTCGCAACCTGCAGGACTTCTGGACGCGTTGGCATATCTCTCTCTCGAGTTTCATACGTGACTACATCTACATCCCGATGGGCGGCAATCAGCAGGGCTTTGCGCGCACGCAGTGGCATGTCTTGGTGGGGATGTTGATCAGCGGCGTGTGGCACGGGCCGAGCTGGACCTTTGTGATTTGGGGTGCTTTGCATGGCCTGGGGGTCGTGGCTTTTAATGTGTACAAGCAGGCGCAGTGGCCGCAGTGGCCGACCTTTTTGGCGCAGGCTTTGACCTTCGGGTTCGTCACTGTGGCTTGGGTGTTTTTCAGAGCCGACACCGGTGCCAGTGCTGTGGCCTTGCTGCAAGGGTTGGCGAGCAATCCGCTGGGGTTTTGGCCTGAAGAGCTGTTGCCTTATGGAGCTTTGCTGGCGTTCACGGTGCTGTATTTTTACCTGTGCAGTCATGCACAGTGGTGGGAATCGCGCACAGTGGGTTGGATGGCTTCTGTCCATGCCGCCGAAGTCAGCTTCATGCTTGCAGTGCTGTGCTATGGCGTGATCGCGTGGGGCCCGAGTGGCGTGCCCGGATTTATCTATTACCGTTTTTGACATGCAAGTCTTTTCAGTTCGGCAACTGACCGCCATGTTCATGGGTGTGGGTTTACTCAACACCGTCTTGTGGCTCGACTCTTTGGACAATTACCTGGACGCCCGTTACCAGTGGCGTCTGTCTTCGCAGTTGCCGTCCTCTTGGTTCGAACCCTCGCGCCGATTGGCACAAATAGGGTCGGGGCAGCAGGCAGTCCCTGCTCAGTCCATGGCATCCACCTCGGGATGGACAGCTCCGCCGCCCATGGATTTGCGCATGCAGGCCAAAGCCCGTGGAGAGTATTGGCCCACGCTGGCGGTTCAAAAACTTTCGACCGGCCCACAACATGTTTTGTTTGCAGGCGACTCCATGATGCAAGGCATTGCGCCCTTGGTGATGCGGGAGCTGAGCCAAATACATGCAGACTGGCAAATGACCGACTTGAGCAAGCAAAGCACCGGATTGACCTCTCGAAAGTACTTTGACTGGCCTTTGCACATTCAACAAGCTATCGATACCCGTGGTGTGACAGTCGTGGTGATCTTCCTGGGGCCCAATGACCCGCGTGACATGTATCTGCCGACACACCGAGTGTCTTTCGGACAACCTGAGTGGTTGGAAAACTACGCCGCACGTGTGGACGAAATCCTGGCGCATGCCGTGCAAAAGCAAGTGCGCGTGATCTGGGTCGGTTTGCCATCTATGCGCGACGATCTGTTGCAACGCGGTGCCGCGGTTTCTAACCAAGTGTTCCATGACCGTGCGCAAGCCTTTGGCACCGACTACCTGTCCACCGAGCCTCTGATGGGCATGGTCTCTTTGCCCTTTCGAAAATACCTGCGTGAAGTGAATGGTCAGCAGGTCAATTTACGCAGCGAAGATGGCACCCACTTCACCGCGACCGGACTGCACAAAATCAAGCAAGCGCTGGTGACGCACATCGAGAAAGCCTTACAACCATGAGCCTGTTTTCTTTTTGGCGCAGGGCTTTAGCCCTGGCCCTTTGTTGTAGCTTAGCCTTTGCGGAAGGCACCGCGGAGACCAAAACCATGGCGCCTGCCGTGACCCTGTTGCGCGTCAGCGCACGGCCGGTCGTGCCTGATTTGCAATGCGCGATCAGCCCCGCTTCAATGACCCCATCTGCTCCGGTGGATATGGACCCGCGTGAGGTGCCTGACGAAGAAGACGTGCAAGCTGCATTGAGCCAAGTGCGCACAGGACAGGCCAATGAGGTGCTGCGCAATGGCTTGGGCCAAGCCGCTGCGGGGGAAACTTACCGTGTAGCTATTTGGGGCGACAGTCATTTGGCGGCGGGCTTTTTCACGCAAGAGTTGGTCAAGATCCTTAAGCTGGAGTCCGATCAAGTGCGCACAGGCTGGCTGCCTGCCAACATGAACCGCCCGGGTGTGCGACTGCCCGTGCGCAAGACCTGCGTCTCACCCGGATGGCGCTACGAGCCAGCGCATGCGGTGGCGGCAGGCGCTGCTGCGCCCGGTCCGGGCTTGGTCAATCTGGTCTCCTCGCAGTCCGGTGCCAGCTTGGCGTGGGATCTGCGCAATGCCACCGGTGTGCCGGAGTCCAAACAGGTGCGCTTGCTTTACCAGCAAACCGCTTCGCCGATGCAATGGGCCATCAGCGTGGACGGTGAGCCCGAATTTGAAGTGACCTTGTCGGCCACGCCGGGCCCAGCGGTGCTGGAATTGATGGCCGATGGGCCCTTGTCAGTAATCCGCATGCGCTTGGTGTCGGGCGACATGCGTTTTCATGGCCTCGCCTTGCCTGTGCCTTCAACGGCGGCTCTGCAAATGGATGTGTTCGGCTACCCTGGCGCCACCTTGGCCGGATGGAAGCAGCTGCCAGTGGACGCTATGGCCGCCTGGTTTGCTTCCACACGGTATCACCTGGTCATGATGGAGTTTGGCACCAACGAAGGCAATGTCAAACCTTTTGACGCAGTGTCTTACCAGCAAGGTTTGCGCACCGCCGTCAAGCAAATGCGCACGGTGTTCCCTGACGCAGCCTGTGTGTTGATTGCCCCGGGTGATCGGGGCGTGTTGGTGCGCCGCTCCGAAAAAATACGCCGCCCCGCGGCGACAGTTCAGAAAAAAGGCGGCCGCCCGCAGGCCAAGGCCAGCGCCTCCAAGTCCAGGGGCAGCAAGCCGACGCGGGTTGTGGCGGCAGCACCTTCAGTTGTCAGTGATGCAGGCAAGAACCTGTTGCAGTACACCCGCATCCATGAAGACATTGGCCGCATGCAGTCCGAGGTGGCTCAAGAGCAAGGATGCCGCGTTTGGAGCATGCTCAAAGCCATGGGCGGCCAAGGTGGCGCTTACCGTTGGGTGCGCCAGAACCCGCCCCTGATGGCGCGTGATTTGATTCACTTCACGGTGCCGGGTTATCAGCAGTTGGCTCAGCAATTTGCCAGCGACATGGGCTGGGACGCGACCCAGCTGTGGTCGAGTGTCAAGCCGTGACGGAAGGGTCGGTGAACAGCGTTTCCAGCGGAAACCTTTGACCGGCTGCGTGGTCTTCGATGCAGCGCAAGACCAAGGGGCTGCGGTGGCGGTCTGCGCTGGCGCGCACTTCATCCAGCGTCATCCACAGAGTACGCAAGATGCCCGTGTCTAAGGTCAGTGCAGGGTTGACCTCGCCCACCTGACCGCAAAATGCAAAGCGCACATAGGTGATGTCTTCATGGGTGGCGGGCCGTTGAAAGCGCGAGAGGTAGACCCCCACCAGAGCTTCGGGCTGGAAGGCGTAGGCGGTTTCTTCGAGGGCTTCGCGGATGCATGCGTGCATCAATGATTCTTGCGGGTCGAGATGCCCGGCAGGGTTGTTCAGGCGCAGACCTTCTTGCGTGTGCTCTTCGATCAACAGGTAGCGCCCCTCTTTTTCGATGATGGCGGCGACCGTGACATTGGGTTTCCAGCGGGTGTCCATGGGCTGGATTATCGATGACTGCCAGGACTCGGGCGCCATTTTGGTGGGTTTTTCGGTCAAAAGAGGGAGTGCTTTTCGCAGCTGATGAGGCATTGGCGATGCTGGGTGTGTGCATTTTTTTCGTTTAAGAAGTAAGTGTGTACTTGCCTGTCAAACCTTGACATCGGTTAAGCTGGAGGATTGCTTATTTTTTCTGGATCCAGCGAGGAGACAAACATGCAATCTGGCGATACCGCCGTCACGCCACAGCGCATTGGCGTGCCCAAAGAGATTTTCCCCGGAGAAAAACGGGTAGCCACAGTCCCCGATGCGGTCACCAAACTGATCAAACTCGGCTTTGCCGTGGTCGTGGAGCAAGGCGCTGGCGATCTCGCCGACCTGTCGGATGCAGCTTTTGTGGAAGCCGGCGCCACCATTGCCCCCAACGCCGCTGCGCTTTGGAGCGGCAGCGATATTGTCTTCAAGGTGCGTGCCCCTACGCCCGACGAAGTGGCGCTGATGCATGAAGGCCAGACACTGATCGGCTTTTTGTGGCCCGCACAAAACCCCGATTTGATGCAGCAGCTGTCCGCCAAAAAGGTCACCGCGTTGTCGATTGACGCATTGCCCCGCACATTGAGCCGCGCCCAAAAAATGGACGCGCTGACTTCGATGGCGGGTGTGAGCGGCTACCGCGCCGTGGTCGAGTCGGCCAACGCCTTTGGCCGTTTCTTCAACGGCCAGATCACGGCCGCGGGCAAAGTGCCCCCCGCCAAAGTGTTCATCGCCGGTGCCGGTGTGGCCGGTTTGGCCGCCATTGGCGCAGCTGCCAGTTTGGGCGCCATCGTGCGGGCCAACGACACCCGCGCTGAAGTGGCCGACCAGGTCGTGTCGCTCGGCGGTGAATTCGTCAAAGTGGATTTCGAAGAAGAAGGCTCGGGCGGCGGCGGCTACGCCAAGGTCATGAGCGAAGGCTTCCAGGCCGCGCAGCGCGAGATGTACGCCAAGCAAGCCAAAGAGTGCGACATCATCATCACCACTGCGCTGATCCCCGGCAAACCTGCGCCCAAGCTGATCACCGCTGCGATGGTGCAAAGCATGAAGCCTGGCAGCGTCATTGTGGACATGGCCGCCGAGCAAGGCGGCAACTGCGAACTGACCGAACCCGGCAAGGCAGTGGTCAAGCATGGCGTGACCATCGTGGGTTACACCGACCTGGCATCTCGCATGGCGCGCCAGTCGTCCACGCTGTACGGCACCAACTTGTTCCGCCTGACCGAAGAGCTGTGCAAGACCAAGGATGGCGTGATCAACGTCAACATGGAAGACGACGCGATCCGTGGCCTGACGGTCATCAAGAACGGCGAAATCACTTGGCCTGCACCGCCTCTGGTGGTGGCTGCCAAGCCCGCCCCCAAGCCCGCTGCTGCCCCAGTTGCCAAAAAAGGCCACGGTCACGGCGAGCCCTCAGGCCCCATGCCGGTGGGCCAGTTGCTCATGGTGTCGGCGGCCGCAGCTGTGATGCTGGTGCTGGTCGGTGCGTATGCGCCAGCGGCCTTCCTGTCGCACTTCACGGTGTTTGTGTTGGCCTGTTTTGTGGGCTACATGGTGGTCTGGAACGTCAAGCCCGCTTTGCATACCCCGCTCATGAGCGTGACCAACGCGATCAGCTCCATCATCGCCATCGGTGCGCTGGTGCAAATTTCGCCCATGGCCGCAGCCGGACGGCCCAACACGTTGATCGGCATCTTGGCCGCTTCAGCGCTGGTGCTCACCGCCATCAACATGTTTGGCGGCTTTGCCGTCACCCAGCGCATGCTGGCCATGTTCAGAAAATAAGAAGAAGGAGAACCTGAATGTCTGCAAGTCTGGCCACGGTCGCCTACATCGGCGCGACCATTCTCTTCATCCTCAGCCTGGGCGGTTTGTCCAACCAGGAAACCGCACGGCGCGGCAACCTCTACGGCATGATCGGCATGAGCTTGGCCGTGCTGGCCACCATCTTTGGCCCGCAAGTCACAGCCGAAGGCATTCCCATGATTGTGGGCTCCGTGCTGGTGGGCGCCATCATTGGTTTGTACGCTGCGCGCAAAGTGCAGATGACACAAATGCCAGAGCTGGTGGCGCTCATGCACAGCATGGTCGGCATGGCGGCGGCGCTGGTGGGTTATGCCACCTATGTAGACCCCGAAGCCTCCAAAAATTTGGACGGCGCAGCGCATGCCATCCACGCGGGTGAAATCTACATCGGCATCTTCATTGGCGCGGTGACCTTCTCGGGTTCGGTGGCGGCGTTTGGCAAGTTGTCCGGGCGCATCGGTGGAAGCCCCTTGCTCTTGCCCGCTCGCCACTGGCTCAACCTGTTGGGTTTGATCGCGGTGGTTTATTTTGGCCGTGAGTTCATGAACGCCCACACGGTGCAAGACGGCATGGTGCCCTTGGTCATCATGACCGCCATCGCTTTGCTGTTCGGCATCCACATGGTCATGGCCATTGGTGGCGCGGACATGCCGGTGGTGGTGTCCATGCTCAACAGTTACTCCGGTTGGGCCGCAGCGGCCACGGGCTTCATGCTGAGCAACGATTTGCTGATCGTGATCGGTGCCTTGGTGGGTTCCAGCGGCGCGATCCTGTCCTACATCATGTGCAACGCCATGAACCGCAGCTTCATCAGCGTGATCGCCGGGGGCTTTGGCACCACAGCCGCAGCGCCCAAGCCCACGGGCGAAGCGGCCGAGCCGCAAGGTGAAGTCAGCCCCATCTTGGCTGCCGAAACTGCCGAAATGTTGCGCGACGCCAAGAACGTGATCATCGTGCCGGGCTACGGCATGGCCGTGGCGCAAGCCCAGCACACGGTCTTTGAAATCACCAAGACACTGCGCGACAAAGGCGTGAACGTGCGCTTTGGCATCCACCCGGTGGCGGGTCGCATGCCTGGCCACATGAACGTCTTGCTGGCCGAAGCCAAAGTGCCTTACGACATCGTGTTCGAGATGGACGAACTCAACGACGACTTCCCGGACACCGATGTGGCCATCGTGATCGGTGCCAACGACATCGTGAACCCGGCTGCGCAAGATGACCCGACCAGCCCGATCGCTGGCATGCCGGTGCTCGAAGTGTGGAAGGCCCGCACCAGCATCGTGATGAAGCGCTCCATGGCCAGCGGCTACGCCGGTGTGGACAACCCTTTGTTCTACAAAGACAACAACCGCATGCTGTTTGGCGATGCCAAGAAAATGCTGGACGAGGTTCTGCTGGCTTTGAAAGCCTAAGACCTCATTGCATCGGTAGAAACAAGGGGGTGAACGGTGTTCACCCCCTTTCTTTTTGGCGTAAACCCCGAGGTTTTGGTTGTCAGTTTTCAGTCAGAGTTACTGTAGACTGCCTCGATCAGGAGATATACCCATGACCGCAGATCGCATTTGGTTGAGCAGCTACCCCGAAGGCGTTCCTTCCGACATCGATGCCACCCGTTACAGCTCATTGGTGGCTTTGATGCAAGAGGGTTTTGCACAGTTCTCTGAGCGCACGGCCTTCAGTTTCATGGGCAAGGACTTGAGCTACGCCGATCTGGACGCGCAAAGTCAAGTTTTTGCCGCTTATTTGCAGTCGCTGGGTTTGGTCAAGGGTGATCGCGTGGCCATCATGATGCCCAATGTGCCGCAGTACCCGATCGCGGTGGCCGCCATTTTGCGGGCGGGTTATGTGGTGGTGAACGTCAACCCCTTGTATACCCCGCGCGAACTCGAGCACCAACTCATCGATGCCGGCGCACAAGCGATCGTGATCATCGAGAACTTTGCATCCACGCTGGCCAAGTGCATCGGTCAAACGCCTGTCAAGCATGTCGTCATGTGCGCCATGGGCGACCGTTTAGGCTTGCTCAAAGGCAGTATCGTCAATTACGTGGTGCGCAACGTCAAAAAGATGGTGCCCGAATACGACTTGCCGCAAGCGGTCCGCTTCAATGAGGCCTTGTCTCTCGGGCGGGGCAAGCCCTTCACTGCGCCCGCCATTGGCCCTGACGATATTGCCGTCTTGCAGTACACCGGCGGCACCACAGGTGTGTCCAAAGGGGCAGTGTTGTTGCACCGCAATGTGGTGGCCAACGTGTTGCAGTCCGAAGCTTGGAACGAACCGGTCATGAAGCGGGTGCCCGCAGGCGAGCAGCCCACATCGGTGTGTGCCCTGCCGCTGTATCACATCTTTGCTTTCACTGTGAACATGATGCTGAGCATGCGCACCGGTGCCAAGACGATTTTGATTCCGAATCCACGCGACATCCCGGCCGTGCTCAAAGAGCTGTCCAAGCACACCTTCCACAGTTTCCCGGCGGTCAACACCTTGTTTAACGGTCTGGCCAATCACCCGGATTTCCATACCGTCAATTGGAGCAACCTCAAGGTCTCGGTTGGCGGTGGCATGGCCGTGACCCGCGCCGTGGCCGAGTTGTGGCTGGCCAAAACCGGTTGTCCGATTTGCGAGGGCTATGGTCTGTCCGAAACCAGCCCCTCGGCCAGCTGCAACCCGACGACCAGTACATCTTTCTCGGGCACCATTGGCGTGCCGATCCCCAGCACTTGGATGAAGCTGGTGGACGATGACGGCCACGATGTGACGACGCTGGGCACTCCCGGCGAGATCGCCATCAAAGGCCCGCAGGTCATGGCCGGCTACTGGCAGCGCCCGGACGAAACCGCTCGCGTCATGACGCCAGACGGTTACTTCAAGTCTGGCGACATTGGCGTGATGGACGAGCGCGGCTTCTTCAAGATCGTGGATCGCAAGAAAGACATGATCCTTGTGAGTGGCTTCAACGTCTACCCCAACGAGGTGGAAGAAGTCGTCTCCAGTTGCCCTGGCGTGCTGGAGTGTGCGGCCATTGGCATCCCGGACGAAAAAACCGGCGAAGCCGTCAAACTGGTGGTGGTCAAAAAAGACCCGGCGTTGACCGAAGCGCAGATCCATGACTACTGCCGCGCCAACCTGACCGGCTACAAGCAGCCGAGGGTGATCGAGTTCCGCACCGATTTGCCCAAGACACCGGTTGGCAAAATTTTGCGTCGGGAATTGCGCGACCACCCCTGATGACACGCCTGGCCATCGTCAGTGCCATGCGCGAAGAGCTGGCCGCGGTGCTGGCACTCATGGCCGACGCCCAGCAGTACACGGTAGCTGGACGCGAATTCGCGGTGGGTGAGTTGCACGGGCACGAGGTCGTCGTGGTGCTCTCGCGCATCGGCAAAGTGGCGGCCGCGACCACGGCCACAGTCTTGCTAGAAAGATTTGGTGTCTCGCACATGCTGTTCACCGGTCTGGCAGGCGGTTTGGCCACCCAGGCCCGTGTGGGCGATGTGGTGGTGGCCACTGAATTTTTGCAGCACGACATGGACGCCTCGCCCTTGTTCCCCACTTACGAGGTGCCGCTGTATGGCTTTTCGAATTTCAAGACCGACGCTGCTTTGACTGCTGAGCTTGAACTGGCCGCCCAATCGGTGTTGCAGCGTGGCTTGCTGGATGCATCCACCCTGCATGCTTTTGGCATGCAACAGGCTCAGACCCATCGGGGGTTGGTCGTCAGTGGTGATCGTTTTGTCGCTTCATCTGCAGAGAGCCGCTCATTGCAAAACGCCTTACCGCAGGCCCTGGCCGTGGAAATGGAAGGCGCCGCCGTGGCCCAGGTGTGTCACGATTACGGCGTTCCTTTTGCCGCTATGCGCACCATCTCAGATCGTGCCGACGACGCAGCGCATGCGGATTTTTTGAAGTTCGTGACCCAGGTCGCCAGCCGTTACAGCGCGGCCATCTTGGCGCAGCTGCTCAGGGCGCGAGGCTGAATCACTTTAGCCAGCCACGCCTGCGGAAGTACCACATCGGCACTACCGCGCTGGCAGCCATGAGCGCCAACGCGTAAGGGTAGCCCCAGCTTTGCGACAACTCGGGCATGAACTGGAAGTTCATGCCGTAGATGCTGGCGATCAAGGTGGGCGGCAGCAAGGCCACGCTGGCCACCGAGAAGATCTTGATGATCTTGTTTTGGTTGATGTTGATGAAACCGACCGTGGCGTCCATCAAGAAGTTGATCTTGTCGAACAAAAACGCGGTGTGCGAATCCAGCGACTCGATGTCGCGCAGGATCTGGCGGGCTTCTTCGAACTGTTCGGCGTTGAGCATTTTCGAGCGCATCATGAAGCTCACCGCGCGGCGCGTGTCCATCACGTTGCGGCGGATGCGACCATTCAAGTCTTCTTGCCGAGCGATCGCCCCGAGCACCTCACCGGCCAGGGCGTCGGTCACATCGCCAGACAGCACTTGCTTGCCAGCAATTTCCAGTTCATCGTAAATGCCTTCCAGTGTGTCGGCGGAATATTCGGCATCGGCATCGAAGAGTTTGAGCAAGACGTCTTTGTCGTCTTCGATCAAGCCGGGGGCGCGTCGCGCCCTCAAACGCAGCAGCCTGAACACCGGCACGTCTTCGTCGTGAATCGAGAACAACACGCCTCGGCTGCGCAAGTCGGCGTTGTGCTGGTTCAAGATGAACGCACAGCGCACCGTGCGCGGCTCGTCTTCATCGGCAATCAAGAAGTCACTGCGAATGTGCAACTCGCCGTTGTCTTCTTCGTAAAAGCGGGCGGACTCCTCGATGTCCTCGTCCATCGCGTCTTCGGGAATGGACAGGCCGTAGTACTGCTTGATCCAGCGCTTTTCTTCGAGGGTGGGGGACTCCAGGTCCACCCAGATGGGTTGGAACTTGGAGAGTTCTTCCAGCGATTCGATCTCTTCCTGGAAGAGGCGGCCATTGGCCAAGGTGAAAATATTGAGCATGGCAGATGTCCTGAGGTCAAGGACCCGGGTGATTCCAAAAGGCGGCAAAAGGGGCTCGGCAGCTTTCGAACGACGCGGGTCAGACCAGAATCATCCGAAAGCTACCAACTGGGGTAGCTTTCCACGGTGGGTGTCTCCATCAAATCAAGTGGCGCGATTATCGCACCGGATCATGTGTTCGTGGGGGTTAAAAATGTCACAAATTCGTCACGACGCGCCAGGACATCGGCCGCGCCCATGCGCATCAGGGCTTGCACAAATCCGGGCTCGAACAGCAAATAGCTGCTCAGCGCAGCGCCCCCGCCCTTCAGGGCGCCCAGCCCGTCCAGAACCCGATACAAATCGGCGGGCAATTCATGCACATGGGCTTGTGCCAAGGCATCCAATGACTCACTGGGCTGCAAGGACAAGACCTGCACTTGCTTGAAGGGTAATTGGTCACGCACGCCAGCGTTCAATTCGGCCACGGTCGCGTTGACGCGTTCCAATTGCTCTACATCGGCTTGCAAGGTGTCATGAAAGACACTGGCCATGGCGTGACCAGCGATCGTTCCTAGCGTGGGCGGGTGGTGCGGTGCGGCATTCAAGGTCAAGGCGCCCCGTTGGGGTTGACCTACGCCGATGGCCAGGATCCTCGTGGCGCCCATGTGGACGGCGGGTGCCAGGGGCGAAGTCTGCCGCATGGAGCCATCGCCAAAATATTCGACCCCACCGTCGACCCACAACGGGGTGGCGGGAAAGATGAAGGGAATTGCACTCGAGGCCATCAGGTGTTCGATGGTGATCGGTTGCATGTCCGCTCGGCGGCCGGGACGGCTCCAAGGTGTCGCACCCAGGTTTTCAGCGGTGTGGCAAAAGGTCCAGTGCACGCCGCTGGAATAACTGGAGGCGGTGACCGCCAGGGCATGCAGCGCGCCGCTGTTCAAAGCCTCGTCAATACCCGTCAGGTCGATGGCATGGTGCAGGGTGTCGACCAAAGGCATGTTGTCCAACGCCGCCCCTTGTTTGCGTGCAGTCAAAGTCACGCCCAAAGCAGTCGCCCATCGGCTGAATCGGCTCAAAGGGGTGTGTGGCAAACGGTACACCGCTTGAGAACGAATGTGCGTCCAAAACTGCGCCAGCTGTTCAAAGGCCTGAGCGCCATGTTGGGCTTGACCGGCCAGAAAGCTCGCATTCAAGGCCCCGGCAGAGGTGCCCACCAGAATGTCAAACGGAAAGCGTTGCGGGTTCGGTAACAGGGTGCTCAGGGCTTGCAAGGCGCCGGCCTGGTAGGCGGTACGGGCGCCCCCGCCCATCAAGACCAAGGCGCTTCTTCCAGTGGAAAGATCAGAGGGGTTCAGGGCGTCCAGATGCAAGGCGATAGCTTACTTGCTCGTGTTGAGCTTCGCCTCACAGCTTAGCACTGAAACGGAGGGTTCAGATGGAATTCGGACCCTTTTGAGGGGATACCCGATGGGCCCTTGCGTTAATCCCATCGGGGGCGCATAGTGAAGTCAAGGTTCAATTTTTTCAACCCAGAAAGAGCAGGAGGCTACGAGTATGAATTTGACAATCAGTGGACACCACCTAGAGGTCACCCCCGCATTGCGATCGTATGTGACCGGCAAATTGGACCGCATCACCCGCCACTTTGACCAAGTGGTCGACGTCAAGGTACTTCTGACCGTGGAAAAGCAAAAGGAAAAGGAAAAACGCCAGCGCGCAGAGTGCAATATCCACGTCAAAGGCAATGATTTGTTTGCCGAAAGCGCCCACGAAGACCTCTACGCGGCGGTAGACGACCTTGTTGACAAGCTTGACCGCCAAGTGGTGCGCCACAAAACGAAGATCACCGACCATCACCACGCAGCCACCAAGCGCATGATGTGACCCCCCTTGAATGGAGCCCGGCCGCTGCAAAGCGGCTTTTTTTATGCGGGAAGACCCTAGGCGGTGCATAATGCGCTTCGCATGAACCGCCTCTCCGCCATCCTCCCCGTTGCACAAGTCCTTGTGGGACTTGAAGCGACCAGCAAAAAGCGTGCTTTTGAAGAGG
>CANGKR010000037.1 GCA_947454355.1 Comamonadaceae bacterium | reverse complement strand
TGAGGATGTTCATGTTCATAAAGCCTGGAGGACTGACTGCACCGTCAGTGGACGAAACAGCCTTTGTGCGCGTTGCCACACAGAAGGTGTATGGCTTTGGTAAGTGTGTGCTGCATGTTCGCTGCACAAGGTCAGGGTGACAGGGGTACGGCTGCGCGCATGGGCCAAGGGCGCGAGTAGCTGTGTATCCAGGTCTTGCCAAGCCTGCCGCCAGGCCTGTGCGTCTTCGCGCAGAGCCGCTGAGCGCAGCGCCAAGGTCATCTGCGGCGCGGGTGAGGCGGGCGCTTGATTGAGAATGCCCACGCCGTGCAACCAAAAGGCATTCACCGTCAGTCGCCTCTGGGCCAGTCGGGCGTCGTTGATGGGATGGTTGTATAGCAGCATCTGCATTTCACTTTGCAAACGCCGCACCGATTGAGCAGCTTCGCCTTTGGGTAGCCAAGCGTTGACGTTCATGCCGATCACCCGGTCCAAGCTGCACCCCGCCACGCCTTGCAACATGTCGCCTTGCACATGCCATTGCGTGGGATGGACGTAGCGAACAGTCAAACCGTCTTCGGTCAAAAAAGGCTGCATGGCCGCGAGCAGGGCTTGCGACTCGGCTTCGGTCAGTTGCAAGTGTTCCGGGTTGAGCATCACCACCTGGTCCATGCCGATTTGCCAGTGACAGGGCGTCATGTAGGCCTGCGGTTGGGGGCTTGGCGTCCCTTGTTCGAGCGCGGCCCAAGGCCAATCGCCATGGTTGGCGGGTAAATTCAAGACGTGGGCGCGGATCCTTTCGTGGGGCATGTCCGGACTGGGCGTGTCCAGATCGTCTTGTTCAACATGTACCCGCGTCAGGGTGGACAGCAGCTGCTCCAGGTGGAATAGCTTCAGCCCCTGCAGGGCGCTTTGCCCCGCAGGCGAGCGGCTGGCGGCATAGGGAATGATCAGGTGCTGGTAAGCGGCTGATCGCGCGGGAAAAGCAATGTGCATGGGGGTATTGTCCGGGATGCCACAATCCCCTGTGTGGATGGATGGAAACGATGCAAATTCCTTATGAGTTGATTTTGGGTTGGCGGTACACCCGCGCTGGTCGATCGACGCGGCGCAATGGCTTCATTTCGTTCATTTCAGGCGTGTCGATGATGGGCATCGCTCTGGGCGTGGCCGCCCTGATCATCGTTTTGTCGGTGATGAATGGCTTTCAAAAAGAAGTGCGTGACCGCATGCTGGGCGTGGTCTCGCACATCGAGGTTTTGTCTTCTGACGGCGGCGCTTTGGTCAATGAGGCCAGCGTACTCAAGACTGTTTCCGGGCACCCCAGCGTGGTCGCAGCGGCCCCCTTCATCGCCACGCAGGCTTTGTTGGCCCGCGGCGAAGACATGAAAGGCGTGATCGTGCGCGGCATCAACCCGGCCCTCGAACCGGGCGTGACGGATTTGTCGCCGGGTATGAACAATGCTGCCCTCTCGCACCTCAAGTCCGGTGAATTTGGTGTGGTGTTGGGTATTGATTTGGCACGCATGCTGGGGCTGCGGGTAGGTGACCCCGTGACCTTGGTGGCCCCCAGCGGGCAAGTCACGCCAGCCGGTGTAGTGCCACGTTTGAAACAAATGACCCTGGTGGGTACTTTCAGTTCGGGTCATTACGAATACGACTCTGCGTTGGCTTTGTTGCATGTGGACGATGCGGCCAGGATTTTCAGGCTCGAAGGCCCGAGTGGCGTGCGCTTGAAACTGCGCGATCTGCATGAAGCGCGGCAAGTGGCGCAGGAATTGGCAATGCAACTGCCGCCCGAAGTGCTGGTGCGGGACTGGACGCAGCAAAACCGCACTTGGTTTGCCGCGGTGCAGGTGGAGAAGCGCATGATGTTCATCATCCTGACCTTGATCGTGGCGGTGGCCGCTTTCAACCTGGTCAGTACCTTGGTCATGACCGTGACCGACAAGCGAGCCGACATCGCCATTTTGCGCACCCTCGGGGCCAGCCCGGCCAGCATCATGGGCGTCTTTGTCGTGCAAGGCGCCATGGTGGGGGTGATCGGTACCTTGTCCGGTTTGGCGCTCGGCTTGTTGGTGGCCTTCAATATCGATGTGATCGTGCCCGCGCTGGAAAGCTTGTTCCACGCCAGCTTTTTGCCCAAAGACATCTACCTGATCAGCCATATGCCCAGCGACCCGCAAAGCGCAGACATCTTGCCCATCGCTTTGATCGCTTTGGTGTTGGCATTCGTGGCCACGCTCTACCCCAGCTGGCGGGCCAGCCAGGTCAATCCTGCGGAGGCACTGCGTTATGAATGAACTCGTGTTGCAAGCTCGCGGATTGACGCAGCGCTTTCACGAAGGGCGTTTGGATGTGACCGTTTTGCAAGGGGTAGACCTGGATGTGAAAGCCGGCGAAACCCTGGCCATTGTGGGCGCGTCGGGCTCGGGTAAAAGCACCTTGCTGCATTTGTTGGGTGGCCTGGACCGGCCCACCCAAGGCAGCGTGCAATGGCAGGGCGAATCTATCGCCCAGTGGAGCGCTGCCGAACAGGGTCAATGGCGCAATCGCTACCTGGGCTTTGTCTACCAGTTCCACCATTTGCTGCCCGAGTTCAGCGCTCTGGACAATGTGGCCATGCCCTTGTGGATCCGGCGCATGCCTCGCGCGCAAGCAGCTTCAGCTGCGGAAATTTGGCTGGCCAAGGTGGGCTTGCAGGACCGTTTGCACCACCGTCCTGCCGAACTCTCCGGCGGTGAGCGCCAACGTGTGGCGATTGCCCGCGCCTTGGTGACCCAGCCGGCCTGTGTGCTGGCGGATGAACCGACGGGCAACCTCGACCGCAGCACCGCCGAAGGCGTGTTCGATTTGATGCTGCAATTGGCCCGCGATGTGGGCACGGCTTTTGTGGTGGTCACCCACGATGCCCAGCTGGCTGCAAGGTGCAGCCGTCAGGTGAAATTGGTGCAAGGGCAATTGGTGCCAGAAGTTATAGCACTTGAAGCTTCGCGGTGACATGTGGGTCGACACCCATTGCCATCTGGATGCAGCCGAATTTGATGCGGACCGTGACTCGGTTCGCCGCCGAGCAAGAGAGAAGGGTGTTGCGCTGTGTGTGATCCCTGCCGTTGAGCGGTCCAACTGGAACCAGGTCAAGGCCTTGGCACATCGGTATGGTGATGTCTACGCCCTGGGCATTCACCCTCTGTACGTGCCCCAGGCGGTAGAGGAAGACCTGCAAGCCCTGGACCAGCTATTGCATGAATGCAAAGATGACCCTCAACTGGTGGCCGTCGGTGAAATCGGGCTTGATTTTTTTGTGCCAAGCTTGTGCACTCCCGAAATGCGCAATAAGCAATGGACCTTTTACACCGCGCAATTGAAACTGGCGCAAAAGCATCGCCTGCCGGTGATTTTGCATGTGCGACGTTCTGCAGATCTGCTGCTCAAGGGTCTACGGAAAAACAAGGTGACTGGTGGCATCGCCCATGCCTTCAATGGCAGCCTTCAGCAGGCGCAGGCTTTCATCGATTTGGGTTTTGTACTCGGCTTTGGCGGGGCATTGACCTTTGAACGCGCCCTGCAGCTGCGGCGATTGGCAACTCAATTGCCCATTGATGGGTTGGTGATGGAAACCGACGCCCCCGACATCCCGCCGCAATGGCTTTACCAAACCCAAGAGGCACGGCTGGCCGGTGCGGCCCAAGGCCGCAATGAACCTGCTGACTTGCCCCGTATTGCAGAGGTGCTGGCGCAAAGTCGGAGCATGCCTGCGACGGAATTGGCTGCAGCCAGCCTGCGCAATGCCCGGCACGCTCTGCCTCGCCTGGCGGCCTTGGGTGACAATGGCGGTCATGATCCGCAAAACCAAATCCACGCTGCCCGAAGTCAACTTTTCTGAAGACGGGGACATCCGTTACCTGCACTTGGCCACGCCCTGGATTCAGGGGTCGATGTGGATCGCCAAGCCTTATGACATTGAGCTGGAATATGTGCAGCGGATGATGGCCGGTTTGCTCTTTTGGGGCACTGAGGCGGTGGCCGGCGGTCACGCCATGCAGTTGGGCTTGGGGGCAGCTACCTTGACCAAGTTTTGCTACAAGAAACTCGGCATGACGTGCACCGCCATCGAGATCAATCCGGGGGTATTGCATGCTTGCCGTGGCTGGTTCAAGCTGCCCGCCGATGACGAACGTCTGCGTGTGGTCATCGCCGATGCGGGTGAAGAAATCCAGCGCGATGAATGGACAGCCACTGTGGACTTGCTGCATGTGGATTTGTATGACCACGAAGCCGCCAGTCCGGTCCTCGACTCGGTAGAGTTCTATGACCACTGCAAGGCCTTGCTCACGGCAGAGGGCTGCATGACGGTCAATTTGTTCGGCCGATCCTCCAGCTACGAGCGCAGCCTGGAAAAAATCGCACAGGTGTTTCGCGAGGACGCGGTCTGGGCCTTCAAGCCCACCCGCGAGGGCAACACGATCGTGCTGGCCCAACGCACCCCGCAACACCCCTCCCGCGATGCTTTACACACCCAAGCCGAAGCGATAGAGAAAAAGTTTGGCTGGCCTGCTGTGAAATGGCTCAAGGTGTTCAAGCCGCTGGTGAAGTATTGAATGGTGACATAAAGGGTTAACCCTGAGGTTTGGATTTCAGGGACTGCACACACCCTGTCTATCGCCTGCGGGACATAGGTGGAACCCACATGTTCATTTTTCAAACTGCACGACACAATGCGTTCACCCCAACCTTTGGAGGAGCAATCTCGTGAATATCAAAAGTCAGAAAGACTTTTTCTCTGGGCTCATGTTTGCCGTTGTCGGCGGCGCATTTGCTTACGGAGCAACAAGTTACACCGTCGGAACCGGCGCACGCATGGGACCGGGTTATTTCCCGCTCGTGCTGGGCGTGATCTTGGCCATCTTGGGTGCCATCGTCATGTTCAAGGCTTTGGTCGTAGAAACGCCTGATGGCGAAAAAATCGGCAAATGGGCCTGGAAGCCTTTGTTCTACATCATTGCCGGCAACTTGTTGTTCGGCATTTTGCTGGGCGGCCTGCCCAGCATCAAACTGCCCGCCATGGGCCTGATCGCTGCCATTTTTGGCACGACCTTGGTGGTCAGCAAAGCGGGTGACACCTTTGTGCTCAAAGAAGTCCTGATCTTGTCCACGGTGCTGTCCATCGGCAGCTACCTGGCCTTCGTGGTGCTGCTGAAATTGCAGTTCCCTGTGTGGCCTACGTTCATCACAGGCTGAGGAAAACAAAATGGAACTTTTCAACAACCTCGCTTTGGGTTTTGGGGTGGCGTTCACCTTTCAGAACCTGATTTACGCTTTCCTCGGTTGCCTCTTGGGCACCTTGATCGGTGTGTTGCCCGGCATTGGCCCGGTCGCCACCATCGCCATGTTGCTGCCCGCCACCTATGCTTTGCCGCCAGTGGCTGCATTGATCATGTTGGCCGGTATTTACTACGGCGCCCAGTACGGTGGCTCCACCACGGCGATTTTGGTTAACCTGCCAGGCGAGTCATCGTCTGTGGTCACGGTGATCGACGGCTACCAGATGGCCCGTAAAGGCCGAGCTGGCCCCGCACTGGCTGCGGCCGGTCTGGGCTCGTTCTTTGCTGGTTGCGTGGGCACTTTGATCTTGGCTGCATTTGCGGCACCTTTGACCG
The DNA here is from genome assembly GCA_947454355.1 of Comamonadaceae bacterium. Classification (GTDB taxonomy): domain Bacteria; phylum Pseudomonadota; class Gammaproteobacteria; order Burkholderiales; family Burkholderiaceae_C; genus Limnohabitans_A. Next base: position 13,653 of record CANGKR010000037.1, on the reverse strand, counting down.
AAGTGGCTTTCAAGTTCGGCCCTGCTGAATACTTCTCGCTCATGATCTTGGGCTTGATCGGCGCGGTGGTGTTGGCTTCGGGCTCCTTGCTCAAGGCCGTGGCCATGATCGTGCTCGGCTTGTTGCTCGGCTTGGTCGGTACTGACGTGAACTCGGGTGTGGCCCGTTTCAGCTTCGACATTCCTGAACTGACCGACGGCATTGGCTTCATCGTGATTGCCATGGGTGTGTTCGGTTACGGTGAGATCATCTCCAACCTGTCGCAACCTGAAGACGAACGCGAAGTGTTCACCGGTAAGGTGACTGGCTTGTTCCCCACCAAGGAAGACTTCCGCAACATGATTCCGGCCGTGTTGCGCGGAACAGCCATTGGCTCCATCTTGGGCATCTTGCCTGGCGGCGGTGCTTTGTTGGCGGCTTTTGCGGCCTACACCATCGAGAAGAAAACCAGCCTGCGCCCAGGCGAGGTGCCTTTCGGTCAAGGCAACATCCGTGGTGTGGCAGCGCCTGAGTCGGCCAACAATGCCGGTTCGCAAACCTCCTTCATCCCCTTGCTGACACTGGGCATCCCGCCCAATGCCGTGATGGCCTTGATGGTGGGCGCCATGACGATCCACAACATTCAGCCTGGCCCTCAAGTGATGACCAGCAATCCTGAGTTGTTCTGGGGCCTGATCGCTTCAATGTGGATCGGTAACCTGATGCTTGTGATCCTGAACCTGCCTTTGATCGGCATGTGGATCAAGCTGCTCACCGTGCCTTACCGCTGGTTGTTCCCTGCCATCGTGCTGTTCTGCGCGATCGGTGTGTACTCGACCAACAACAACACCTTCGACATCTGGATGGTGGCGGCCTTCGGTGTCATCGGCTACACCTTCATCAAACTCGGAGTGGAGCCTGCGCCTTTGTTGCTCGGTTTCATCTTGGGCCCGATGATGGAAGAGAACCTGCGCCGTGCGCTGCTCTTGTCGCGCGGTGACTGGACGGTCTTTGTCACCCGCGGCTTGTCGGCCAGCTTGCTGGCTGCGGCGGTGGTGTTGCTGGTGATCGTGCTCTTGCCATCCGTCAAGTCCAAACGCGAAGAAGCTTTTGTGGAAGAGTGATCTTTCTCCAAGCTCTTTGACAGCGGCGCCTTCGGGCGCCGTTTTCATGTGATGCCCTGCAAACTCTGCCAAAATTCAGCAATGAAAAGACATTTTTTAAGCACTGTGTGGCGCGGTTGCCTCCTGGCCGCATGGGGCGTGGCGCTGAACGCTTCGGCCCAAACTTACCCCAGCAAGCCCATTCGCCTGGTGGTGCCGTTCCCCGCGGGTGGTGCCACAGACATCTTCGCCCGCACTTTGTCGCAAAAATTGGCCGAAAAACTGGGTGCTTCGGTGGTGGTGGACAACAAGCCCGGCGCAGGCGGCACTTTAGGCTCAGACTTGGTGGCTAAATCATCGCCGGATGGGTACACCTTGCTCTTGGCGACGTCCAGCACCCACTCGATCGGGCCCAACCTGAACCCCAAAATGCCTTACGACGCGGTGCATGACTTCACCCCGATCGGTCAGGTGGGCAATGCGCCCAGCATCATGCTGGTGCCCAATTCATCGCCTGCTAAAACGGTGCAGGAATGGATCGAATATGCCCGTAAAAACCCCGGTCGCTTGAATTACGCCTCCAGCGGCAATGGCACCATCGTGCAGTTGACCGCCGAACTCTTCAAAGCCCAGGCGGGGCTGTTTGTGGTGCACATTCCCTACAAAGGCACAGCGCTGGCCATGCCGGATTTGATCAGTGGCAAGGTGGATGTGCTGTTCGACTCCTTGCCCACCGGTCTGCCGCATGTGCGTGACGGGCGCTTGCGAGCCTTGGGCGTGACCACTGCACAGCGCACACCGCTGGCGCCTGGCGTGCCGCCCATTTCGGACGTTCTGCCCGGTTACGAATCCACCACCTGGTTCGGTTTGTTTGGCCCAGCCAACTTGCGCCCTGAGTTGGTTCAACGCATCAACACCGCTGCGAACCAGGCCTTGAAAGACCCCGAAGTGGCCGAGAAGCTGCAAAAGCTCGGCATCGAAGGCCTGGGCGGCACACCCGCGCAATTCACGGCTATGCTGGCCAGTGAATCAGCCAAGTGGAAAAAAATCATCAACGAACGCAAGATCACGCTGGACTGACATGACTTTCAATTTCGACACGCCCTACACCAGTTCACGCTTGCCGCTGTTTGCCCGCAACGTGGTGTCCACCTCCCATCCGCTGGCGGCACAAGCTGGCCTGCGCATGATGCTCAAAGGCGGCAATGCAGTAGACGCGGCGATCGCCGCTGCCGCCACCTTGACGCTCACCGAACCCGTCAGCAACGGCTTGGGCTCAGATGCGTTTTGCATTTTGTGGGATGGCCAACAGCTTCACGGTTTGAACGCCTCCGGCCGCGCTCCGCAGAGCTGGACGCCCGAGTATTTCAAAGGTAAATACGGTCAAGATGTGGCATCGCCCCCCAAGCGAGGATTCGACTCGGTCACGGTGCCGGGTGCGGTGAGCAGCTGGGTCGCCATGAGCCAGCGCTTTGGAAAATTGCCTTTTGCCGATTTGCTCGAGCCCGCCATTGACATTGCCGAGCGCGGTTACTTGCTGCCCGTGGTGGTGCAGCAAAAATGGGCAGCGGCAACACCCGAGCTGCAATCTTTGCCGGGTTTTGCCCAAAGCTTTTTGCCTTGGGGCCGAGCCCCTGAAGTGGGTGAGCTGTTTCAATTCAAAGCTGCAGCCCGTGGCTTGCGAGCCATTGCCGAAACCCAAGGTCAGGCCTTGTACGGCGGGCAGATCGCCGAGGCGATTGCGCGTTTTTCCGCACAACATGGCGGCAGCTTGACGGTGCAAGATTTCGCGGCTTACCGGCCTGAATGGGTCACGCCGATTGCGCAAAACTACCGCGGCTACACCCTGCACGAAATCCCGCCCAACGGACAAGGCATTGCCGCTTTGATCGCTTTAGGTATCTTGGATCACTTTGATGTGGCAGGCTTGCCTGTCGATGGGGTGGACTCGCAGCACCTTCAAATCGAAGCCATGAAACTGGCCTTTGCCGACGTGTACCGCTATGTGGCCGATCCAGGCTCAATGGAGGTCACTCCGGCCCAAATGCTCGACCCTGCCTATTTGGCGAGCCGTGCCAAGCTGATCAAGATGCAGCAAGCGCAAAATTTTGGCGCAGGCAATCCGGTCAAGGGTGGCACGATCTACCTGACCGCTGCCGATGAAAACGGCATGATGGTGAGTTTCATTCAAAGCAACTACATGGGTTTTGGCTCCGGTTGTGTGGAGCCAGAATTCGGCATCAGTTTGCAAAACCGCGGTCACGGCTTTGCAGTGCAAGCGGGCGGCCTGAACCCCGCGAACCAAGTGGCACCAGGTAAACGGCCGTTCCACACCATCATCCCTGCCTTCCTCACACAAAACGGCCAACCCGTCATGAGCTATGGCGTGATGGGCGCCAACATGCAGCCCCAAGGCCATATGCAAACCCTGGTGCGCATGCTCGACTACAAACAGAACCCGCAAGCCGCCTGTGATGCGCCGCGCTGGCGCTACAACGAGGGCTTCTCGATCAACGTCGAGTCGCATATGAACGCCAACACGGTGCAGCAACTGGCTGCACGCGGTCACCAGATGGATGTGATCAACGACTCGTATCAGGACTTTGGTGCGGGCCAATTCATCTGGCGCATGGGTGACCCCAAAGTGCAAGGCTATGTGGCCGCCAGCGATGCGCGGCGCGATGGACAGGCCGTCGGCTTTTGAGCTCTCAAGCGCCATCGCAGTTGACCAGCGGCTTGCTGTTGGCCGCCTTCGGTGCGGTGGCATTCAGCGGCAAGGCCATCATCGTCAAGCTGGCTTATCGCCACGGTGTAGACGCGGTCACCTTGTTGATGCTTCGCATGCTGTTTGCGCTGCCTTTTTTCCTGCTCATGGCCTGGTGGGCCGGACGCGGCCAAGCCGCCTTGACCCGCCAGGATGTGCTGGGCATTGTGGGGCTTGGCTTTTTCGGCTACTACCTGTCGAGCTATTTGGACTTCATCGGCTTGGCGTACATCAGCGCCTCGCTCGAGCGATTGATTTTGTATCTCAACCCGACCTTGGTGCTGTTCATGGGGTGGTGGGTGTACAAGCGACCCATCACCTTGCGGCAGCTGCTGGCCATGGCCATCAGCTACAGCGGGGTCTTGCTGGTCTTTGCCCATGAACTGAATTGGACCGGCGAGCATGTCTGGCTCGGGGCTGGGCTGGTTTTTTCCAGCGCGGCCACTTATGCGGTGTACATGACCTACAGTGGGCAACTGGTGCAGCGACTGGGTTCCATGCGCTTGGCCGGTTGGGCCAGCACGGCAGCCTGCGCCTTTTGCATCGCACAATTTGCACTTTTGCGACCTTGGGGACTGGACACCGTGGCCCCGCCAGTGTTGTACTTGTCGATGTTCAATGCTGTAGCCTGTACCGTGTTGCCGGTGCTGTTGGTGATGATGGCGATTGAACGCATTGGCCCCGCATTGACGTCCCAAACCGGCATGGTCGGCCCCATGTCGACCCTGTGCATGGGTGTGCTGGTGCTGGACGAGCCCTTCAATGCGTGGATCATTGCAGGAACTGTCTTGGTTTTGAGTGGCGTATTTTGGGTCACACGACCCGTGCGCGGATGAATTTCAACTGTAGGAGTCAATCATGGATTTAGGTATAGCAGGCAAGTGGGCACTCGTGGGTGGAGCCAGCAAAGGGCTGGGCTGGGGATGTGCACGCGCCTTGGCGCTGGAGGGCGTGAACGTGGTCATGGTGGCGCGAGGTGCCGAAGTGCTGAACAAAGCCGTGGCCGATTTGCGTGCCGAAACGGGTGGCCGTGTGCAATTGATCGCCGTGGCGCAAGACATCACCACCGAACCAGGCCGCGAAGCCATCTGGAACGTGGCGGGCGGCCCCGGCAAGGCCTACGACATCGTGGTCACCAACGCAGGTGGTCCACCGCCCGGTGATTTTCGCGATTGGGACCGTGATGCCTGGATCAAAGCCATTGACGCCAACATGCTCACCCCCATCGAATTGATCAAAGCCACCATCGACGGCATGGCCGAACGCGGCTTTGGCCGCATCGTGAATATCACCTCCAGTTCGGTGAAATCGCCCATCGACGTGCTGGGCTTGTCCAATGGTGCCCGCAGTGGTCTGACGGGTTTTGTGGCCGGTACCTCGCGCAGCAAGATTGCGGGTCAGGGCGTGACCATCAACAACCTGCTGCCTGGCAAGTTCGACACCGACCGCATCCGCTCGACATTGCCCGCGATGGCGCAAAAGCAGGGCAAGACGGTGGAAGAAATGCGCGCCATTCAGCAAGCGCAAATTCCTGCCGGGCGCTACGGCAACCCGCAAGAGTTTGGCGCGATCTGCGCCTTCTTGTGCAGCCAGCACGCGGCCTACATGACGGGCCAGAACGTGTTGGCCGATGGCGGGGCTTATCCTGGGACTTATTGACACCGGCCGGTGGACTGCGCAGAGGGACTTTCTCCAAAAGCGTCAGTCTGCCGATAGATCAGTGCAAACCCTTTAAACGTTCGTTAAACGAACGTGCATGATCGATTGTCGACCAATTTGAACACTCTGATGGGTCATTCTTGAGGTCGCCAGCACTACATTTGCTGATGGTTTTGTGATTGCTGTTTGACAACCCATTTCCAACCCGAGGCCGACCCTACTGGCTTGATTCCACCATCGAGGAGACATCTGTGAAAACCACCCTGAAAACCTTGGCCGTTTGCGCTGCATTGGCTGTGTCGGGCTTGACCCAAGCTCAAGACATCAAGATCGCAAACATCGTCGAACTGTCGGGCCCCGGCACGACGGCGGGCACCTTGTTTAAAAACGGTGTGGAAATGGCCATCAAAGAAATTAACGCCACTGGCGGTATCTTGGGCAAGAAAATCAGCTACACCACCGAAGACACCCAGACCAACCCTGGCGTGGCCAAGGGCTTGACGCAAAAGGCCGTGGACAATGACGCATTCGCCATCTTTGGACCTGTGTACTCGGGCTCCATCATGGTCTCTATGGCCGAGTCCAAGCGTGGTGAAACACCCAACTTCACCGGCGGTGAAGCAGCGGCCATCACCGCGCAAGGTAACCCTTATGTGTTCCGCACAGCTTTTGGACAGAGCATCTCTTTCCCCAAGTTGGCCAAGTTCATCAACGCCAAAGCCAAGACCATCGCGATCGTGTACGTGAACAACGACTTCGGTAAAGGCGGCCGCGACACCTTGACCAAGTTATTGGAAGGCACTTCTACCAAGGTGGTTGCCGACATTTCCACCGATGCTGGTCAGGTCGACTTCTCTGCCGCGGTGCTCAAAGCCAAGCAGAGCGATGCCGATGCCATCTTTGTCTACACCAACGAAGAAGAGTCTGCACGTGCCCTGCGCGAATTCCGCAAACAAGGCGTCAAGAAAATGTTGATCGGCGAAACCACCTTGACCGGCCAAAAAGTGATCGAGTTGGCCGGTGAATCCGCCAATGGCGCACTGGCTCACGTGGGCCTGACTGTCGATGCGCCTCAGTTCAAAGCATTCGGTGCCAAGTACAAAGCCGATTACAAATCGGAGTCTGATCACAACGGTATCAAGGGCTATACCGGCATGTACTTGCTCAAGGCTGCCATTGAGAAAGCCGGAAAGATCGACCGCAAAGCGGCCGCTGCTGCGATCCGCAACAGCTGCTTCAGCGCCAAGCAACATCCTGGCATCTTGATGGATGTCTGCTTTGATGACAAAGGCGATCTGGACCGCGAAAGCTTCTTGATTGAAGTCAAGAATGGCCACCCCGTGATCAATGAAGTGCTGCCAGCTTTGAACGCCAAGAAGTAATCAGCGTTCTCGGAAAAAGGCGGGCTCCTCTGGGGCCCGCCTTTTTTCAGGCCCATCGGGCTGTCACAGCCTGGGCAGGCGGCCTTGAAGGCTTGCACCCCTCATTTTCGGAGATCACCCATGACCGACTTTTTACAACTCTTCTTCAGTGGCTTGGCTACGGGAAGTATTTACGCTTTGGTGGCGTTGGGCTTTACTTTGCTATGGCAGGCCTCGGGCACCATCAACTTCGCGCAAGGGGAGTTTGTCATGTTGCCCGCCTTCATGATGGTGATGCTGATGGGCTCGGGCCTGTCGCTGTATTTCGCATTCGCTTTGACCATCGTGCTGTCGGTCGTGATTTTGGGTTGGTTGTTCAAGCGCGGTCTGGTGGACCCACTGTTCAAGTACGGCATGATGCCCATCGTCGTGGCCACCATCGGCCTGTCGATCGCCATGCGCAACGGTGTGCGTGCCGGCTACAGCGCCGAGCCGCAGCCTTTCCCCCAAGTCTTTCCCGATGTGATTTTTGACGTGGCCGGCGTGACCTTCTCGGCCGGTGACGTGGGCACCTTCGCGTTCGCCATGGTGCTGGTGCTGGTGACGCAGGCATTCTTGAGCAAAACCGTGACCGGTCGGGCCATGCAGGCCGTGGCGCAAAACACCGAAAGCGCTTCGGTGCTGGGCATCAATGTGCCGCGCATGATTTTCTACACCTTCGCCATCAACGCGATCTTGGCCGCCGCTGCGGCCTTGCTGGTGACGCCCACGTACCTCGCCAAGTTCGACATGGGCGAGGGCTTGGGCAACAAGGCCTTCTTTGCGGCCATCATCGGCGGCTTCAACAACTCGCGCGGTGCGCTGGTGGGCGGCTTGCTGGTGGGGGTCTGCGAGAACCTGGCTGCTGCCTACATCTCGCCCGCCTACAAAGACGCGGTGGCCTTGATCATCTTCATGGTCGTGATCCTGTTCAAGCCCCAAGGCCTGCTGGGCAAAAAAGAGGAGCGCAAAGTATGAAAAAGCTCAACCTGTTATTCGCGCTGGTCGTTCTGGCGGCGCTCATCGTCGTCCCCAATTTCCTCAAGAACTACGGCATCCACATGTTCACCACCTGGTTGGTGTTCATCATCGCGACCATGGGCCTGAACCTCACCGTGGGTTACGCCGGTCAAAAGTCGCTGGGTCACGCCGCTTTCTTTGGCATTGGTGCCTACACCGTGGCGATCTTCCTCAAGGCCGGCTTGAGCTTTTGGCTCGGCCTACCGGTGGCGGCCTTGTTTTGCTTTGTGGTCGGTCTGGCCCTGGGCTTTCCGGCGCTGCGTGTGCAGACCATTTACCTGGCGTTTGCCACCTTGGGTTTCAACACCGCTTTGTGGCTGGTGATGCGCAACGAAGAGTGGCTGACTGGCGGTACCTTCGGCATCAACAACATCGCACGGCCGAGTTTGGGCAGCATCAGCTTCGATGGTAATTTGGCGTATTACTACCTGGTGCTGTGCTTCACCATCGTGCTGGCGCTGCTCTTGTGGGGCTTGCTGCGCTCGCCCTGGGGCAAGGCCTTCACAGCGCTGCGCGACAATGCGATCCGCGCCGAGAGCCTGGGCATCGACACCCGCAGTTACACGCTGCTGAGCTTTGCGATCGGCGCGGTGTACGCCGGTGTGGCCGGTGGCCTCTACGCCTCGCAAGTTCAGTTCATTGACCCGGCTTTGTTCACCGTGGGCGCGTCCATCATGATGTACCTGATGGTGGTGGTCGGCGGTCCGGGTTACTTGCTGGGCCCCGTCTTGGGCTCGGCGGTGGGCGTGGTTTTGCCCGAGTGGCTGCGCTTTGCGCAAGCTTGGTATTTGTTCGTGTTTGGTGCGGCGGTGGTGGTGCTGATGATCTGGCTGCCCGATGGTTTGCTGAGCATCCCCGACCGCATCAAGGCGCGTCGCCAATCGCGTGAGGCTTCTGCCGCTCGCGCTGCACAAGGAGTCCAAGCATGAGCCAGCCTGTCCTGAAAGTCAGCAACATCAAAAAGGCCTATGGCGCAATCCAGGCTGTCGGCGGGGTGTCCTTTGAAGTGCTCCCCGGCGAAATCTTTGGCGTGATCGGCCCCAACGGTTCGGGCAAGACCACCTTGTTCAACAGCATGTTGGGACAAATCACCCCTGATGAGGGCCGGATTGAACTCAATGGTCAGGACGTGACCACCCTAGGACCCTTGGAGTTGAACCGCCGTGGCGTGGGCCGCACCTTTCAGACTCTGCAGGTTTTTGGCAAGATGACTGTGCGCGACAACCTGATCGTGGCAGCGCAAGAACACCGTGGCAGCATGTTCAGTCGCATGTTTGCACCCACCGATTCAGGTCTGGGCGACAAGGCCGATGCCCTGATTGACCAGTTCCACATCCGCCATGTGGCCGATAAAAAGGCGGGCGAACTGAGCTACGGCCAGCAAAAGCTGGTGGACATTGCGATGGCTTTTATGAGCGAGCCCGATTTGGTATTGCTCGATGAGCCTTGCGCTGGTGTGAACCCATCGTTGGTGGGCGGCATCAGCAAACTGCTTAAGGAGCTGAACCAAAAGCGCAGAACCGATGGCAAGGCCAGCAGCTTTGTGGTGATTGAACACAACATGGACTTTGTAATGGACCTTTGCCACCGCATCATGGTGATGGTGGAAGGTCAAGTGATGGCCATTGGCACACCCGAGGAAATTCGTGCCAACAAGCAGGTGCTGGACGCCTATTTGGGGAACTGACATGACCGCAACAAATGACACCTGCATCGAATTCGACGACGTGGTCGCGGGTTACAAGGATTTCATGATCCTGAACAACTTGTCTTTCAAAGTACCCAAAGGCTCGATCACGCTCTTGATTGGCCCCAATGGCGCGGGCAAATCCACCGTGCTCAAAACCCTTTTTGGCTTGCTCAAACCTCGCCAGGGCAAGGTCTTGCTCAACGACAAGGACATCACCGGTGCGACGCAAAAAGCGCTGCTGGCTGATGGCATTGCGTTTGTCCCCCAAGGCCGCAACCTGTTCGGGCAGCTGAGTGTGTATGAAAACCTGGAACTGGGCGGCATCACACTGGGCATGAAGACCACGCACGAACGTATTCCGCAAGTGCTGGAGTTCTTCCCCCGCGTGAAAGAGCGCATGAACTCACGTGCCTCGGCCTTGTCGGGCGGCGAGCAAAAGCAGCTGGAAATCGGCCGTGCTTTGCTTTTACGACCCAAAGTGTTGTTGATTGACGAGCCCTCAATTGGCCTGTCGCCCATCGTGGTGCAAGACGTGTTCAAGCTGCTGCGCAAGCTGGCCGACCAGGGCACCACGGTGCTGATGGTCGAGCAAAACGTCAAGAGCGCGCTCAAGTATTCGGACAACGCCATTGCGTTGGAGTCGGGCCGCTTGGTGCTTTACAAATCGGCCGCCGAAATCTTGGCCGATCCGCAGATGGAGCGCCTGTTTTTGGGGGGGGCGCACACCACGAGCAATTCCGCAGTCGCTGCAACTTGAAATGCTTTTAAAGCAGCGGTCGCAAGCTTTGCGCCGCTTCTTGCAACACAGGTAGCACACGGTTCAGTGCGTTATCTGTTTCTTCCCGGTTGATCGGCATGGTGATGCTGATGGCGCCATGCACTTGGTTTTGCCGGTCCAACAGCGGTACGGCGATACCGCGAAAGTTCAGCTCCAGTTGCTGCTCGTGGACTGCCCAGCCCTGGCGTTTAAAACCAACCAGTACGTGGCGCAAACTTGCTTTAGTGGGCAAGGTGAACGAGGTGAATGCTTGCAACTCATTGGACAGCAACCATTCGTCTACAAATGCTTCGTCGCAATTGGCCAGCATGATCATGCCTGCAGCTGTGACTTGTGCAGGTACACGGGTGCCCGGCATGTACCCGCTGACCGTGTGTCGTTGCATGCCACTGCGTGCGATGAAAACAGTGTCACCGCCATCGAGTACAGCCAGATAGGCTATTTCTTCGGTGCCCGAAGTGATGCGTTGCAAAAATGGCTGAACAAGTCGCGGTAAGCGTGCTGATTCCAAATAAGAATGACTCAACCGCAAGATTCGTGGCATCAACCAGTACAACTTGCCGTCTGTACCCACATAGCCAAGATGCACCAAGGTTTTGAGGTACCGCCTGGCCGCCGTGCGTGTCATGCCACAACGATCGCCTGTTTCGGTGGCCGTTAAACGTGGGTGCGCTGCGTCAAAGGCTTCGATGATGTGAAGACCTTTTTCGAGCCCAGCGATCCAATCTCGGGGATCCAAAGCAGGCAGGGAAGGCATGCGTGTCGTTTCGTTTCGTTTGACTTCAATGATGAACTCAATCAGCTGCTTATTGCCGGGCGGACACCACAATCCCGCCCACAATCAGCGAAAACGCCGCCACGTGGTACAGGTGTGGCAGCTCGCCCAAGAACGCGGCTGACAGCACCGCTGCAAACAGGGGCGTGAGGTTCGCAAAAAAGCCTGCCACTGCTGGCCCTGCTTGCTGGATGCCCAGGCCCCAGCAGCGGTAGGCCAGCACGGCCGGGCCTACGGCCACAAACGCCAGCGTGGCGATCAGTGGCCAGCCCCACACGATGTGGGCGTCGGTGAAGGTCCACTCCAACCCGGCAAACAGGCCTGACCAGCCCAGGCCGAACACCACTTGCCCGAGCAAAAATGCCGCCCAGTCGTTGCGAATGGCCTCGGGCTCGTCACGGCGGGTGAGCAGCCAGCTGTAAAAAGACCAGCATGCGGTGGCCAGCAACACACACAAATCGCCCACCACCAGTTGCACAGCCATCAGTTCGGCCCAGTGACCGCGCGAGAGCACCACCAGCACGCCGCTGATGGACAGCAGCGCGCCCAGCAGTTGCATGCGCCGAACAGGCGCTTTGAAAAACAAGGCGCCGATCACCAGCATCCAAAACGGCCCGCTGGCCGCGACCAGGGTCACGTTCAAAGGCGTGGAGGTCTGCAGCGCCAAGTACTGCAGCGCGTTGTAGCAGCCCACGCCCAGCAAGCTGAGCAGGCCAAAACGCTTCCAATGCGACCACAGACCGCTGTCCGGGCGCAGCACCTTCCAGGCCAGTGGCAGCAAAATGAAGAGCGCCACCAACCAACGCAGAAAGTTGAGCGTGATCGGCGGTACCAGGTCAGTGACTAAGCGGCCGATCACGGCATTGCCAGCCCATAACAAGGGCGGAACCGTGAGCAAAAGGGCGGTGCGCAGGGCCAGTTTCTGTGTCATGCGGGTGACTTTACCTCTGCTGGCGTGAATGTTCTGTCGCACAGGGCTACTCTTTTCGTGGCACAGTCACAGGCGAATCTTTTTTTTGAACTGCTGGAGACTCTCATGAGCTTGACCGTACAAATCGCCCAACATGGCGGCCCTGAAGAAATGAAGTTAGTTGATCTGCCTGTGGGCCAACCCGGCCCGGGCGAGATCCGAATCCGCCACAAGGCGATTGGCCTGAACTTCATTGACGTGTACCAACGCACGGGCTTGTATCCCTTCGCCATGCCTTTGAGTCTGGGCATGGAAGCCTCGGGCGTGGTGGAGGCCGTCGGCGAAGGCGTGACGCACCTGAAAGCAGGCGATCGCGCCGCCTATGCCAGCAACCCACCCGGCAGCTACTGCGAAGAGCGTGTGATGCCCGCCAAGAACGTCTGCAAATTGCCCGATGCCATCAGCTTTGAAACGGGCGCGGCCATGATGCTCAAGGGCTTGACTGCCCAGTACTTGCTCAAGCGCACCTTGCCCCAAGGCGGTTTGAAGACTGGCGATTTTGTGTTGTTCCATGCCGCCGCAGGCGGGGTGGGCCTGATCGCCTGTCAATGGGCCAAAGCCTTGGGCTATCAGCTGATTGGCACCGCCGGCAGCGATGCCAAATGCCAATTGGCCAAAGACCATGGCGCTTCACATGTCATCAACTACAACAGCGAAGACTTCGCGGCCCGTGTGAAAGAAATCACGGGCGGCAAGGGCGTGAAAGTGGTCTACGACTCGGTCGGTAAAGACACCTGGGATAAATCGCTGGACTGCCTGATGCCCTTTGGCTTGATGGCCAGCTTTGGCAATGCCTCAGGTCCGGTGGCACCGTTTGCCCCCGGCATTTTGGGCGGCAAAGGTTCGATTTACGTGACCCGCCAAACGCTGTTCACCCATATCGCCACGCGTGAGACCAACCAAGAAATGGCTGACGAGTTGTTCGACGTGGTGTCCAGCGGCAAGGTGAACATCCGCATCGACCAGACCTACAAGCTGGCCGATGTGGCGCAGGCCCACCGTGATTTGGAAGCCCGTAAAACCACGGGTTGCACCATCATCACGCTGTAAGGTCTTGGCCTATCCTCGGCGAACGCGGAGTACTTCGTCGAGGATCAGGCAGGCAGCGCCCAAGGTGATGGCGCTGTCAGCCACATTGAACGCTGGAAAGTGGATGCCCGCGTAATGAAAGTCCAGAAAGTCCACCACATAGCCGTACAACACGCGGTCAATCACATTACCCACAGCGCCGCCCAGTACACAAGCAATGGCGAAACCAAACAGCTTTTGTCCGGCATGTTTTTGAAGCAGCCACACCATCAGCAAAGCCGCAGCGGTGCCCAGTCCGGTGAAGAACCAACGCTGCCAGCCACCCGCTTGCGAAAGGAATGAAAACGCCGCGCCTTCGTTGTGCACCCGCACCAGATTGAAGAAGGACGTCAGCGGTAAGCTGTCACCCAATTGGTAGCTGCCCACAATCCACACTTTGGTGAACTGGTCGGCCAGCAAGACCAGCAAGGCCAGGCTGAGCCAAAG
>CANGKR010000036.1 GCA_947454355.1 Comamonadaceae bacterium | reverse complement strand
TTCCCGTCTTCCAAAGAGGTGGCGCATTTGCCACTGGCGCAGCGGGCCGAAGCCTTGCGCGATCCGGCCCGCAAGGCCCGCATCCTGTCTGAAAAGTCCGAGCGTTTGGCGGGTGACGGCAGCGCGATCCCGCCGCTGGTGGACATTTTGCTGGCCAAAATCGACCTCATCAGCGGACGCATGTTTGCACTCGAAGACACGCTCAATTACGAGCCTTCGGTCATGCAGAGCTTTTTGGTGCGCGCCAAGCAGGCGGGCGTCTCGCCTTTGGCGGTAATTTACGACCACCTGTGCGCGGGCAACGGCGAGTGCCTGATCTATTTCCCGATTTTCAACTACAACGAGGGCTCACTCGACGCCGTCCGCCGCATGCTGGATCACCCGCGCGCGCTCAGCAGCCTGAGCGACGCGGGGGCCCACGTGGGCACGGTGTGTGATGCCAGCTTCCCGACCTTCATGCTCACGCACTGGGTGCGTGACCGCGGGCGAGAATCCATAGCGCTGGAGACGGCGGTGGAAATGCTCACGCGTCGCAATGCCCGTTACCTGGGCTTGTCAGACCGGGGCGTGATCGCCGAGGGCATGCGTGCCGATCTGAACGCCATCGACCCGGCCCGTCTGAGCGTGGGCTTACCCCGCTTGGTGCGCGATTTGCCTGCGGGCGGTAAACGCTTTGTGCAAAAGGCCGAGGGCTATGTCGCCACTTGGGTGGCAGGCGAGCAGGTGCAACGTGAAGGCGAGATCACCGAAGCCCGCCCCGGGCGGCTGGTGCGCATGGGTCAAGACTGAAACGCTGCATTTTGGGCATGAAAAAGCCCGGTCACCTTCGCAGGTGACGGGCTTTGTTTCTTGGAGGAATGATCAGCCGAGGGCTTTGACCACCGCGTCACCCATTTCACGGGTGCCGACTTTGGTGGTGCCTTCGCTCCAGATGTCACCGGTGCGCAGGCCTTGGGCCAGCACTTTTTGCACAGCCGATTCAATGCGCTCAGCGGCTTCGCCTTGGTTCAGGCTGAAACGAAGCATCATGGCGGCACTCAGGATGGTGGCCAAGGGGTTGGCCACGCCTTTGCCTGCGATGTCGGGGGCGCTGCCATGGCTGGGCTCATACAGGCCTTGGTTCTTAGTGTTCAGGCTGGCCGAAGGCAGCATGCCGATCGAGCCGGTCAGCATCGAGGCTTCGTCAGACAGGATGTCGCCGAACATATTGCCGGTGACCACCACGTCAAAACGCTTGGGTTCTTTGACCAGTTGCATGGCGGCGTTGTCCACGTACATGTGGTCCAAGGCAATGTCGGGGTACTCTTTGCCGACTTCGGTGACCACGTCTTTCCAGAACTGGAAAGTTTCCAATACGTTGGCTTTGTCCACGCTGGTCACGCGACCCTCGAAGCCTGCGGCTTTGCGCTTACGGGCGGCTTGAAAAGCCACATGGGCAATCCGCTCGATTTCGGGTTTGGAGTAACGCATGGTGTCGAAGGCTTCCTCGGCACCGGGGAAATGGCCATCGGTCGCAATGCGGCGGCCGCGTGGCTGGCCGAAATAAATGTCGCCCGTCAGCTCACGGATGATCAGGATGTCCAGACCCGAAATCAGCTCGGGCTTGAGACTGGATGCACCCACCAGCTGCTCGTAGCAAATGGCGGGACGGAAGTTGGCAAACAGACCCATGTTTTTGCGCAGACCCAAAATCGCTTGCTCGGGGCGCAGGGGGCGATCGAGGGTGTCGTACTTCCAGTCGCCCACCGCGCCAAACAGCACGGCATCACTGTCCATCGCCAGTTTGAGCGTGGCTTCGGGCAGGGGGTGACCATAGGCGTCGTAGGCCGCGCCGCCGACCAGGGCGGTTTCCATCTCGAATTTCAGGTCGAGCGTGTTCAGAACTTTGACGGCTTCGGCGACGATTTCGGTGCCGATGCCATCACCGGGGAGGACTGCGATTTTCATGGGGATTCCAGGTTTCTTTTAGGCGTTGACGGCGGTGTGGGCCAGCCAGGGCTTGGTGGCCAGACGCTCGGCTTCATAAGCCTTGATTTTTTCAGCGTGGCGAAGGGTCAGGCCGATGTCGTCCAAACCGTTGAGCAGGCAGTACTTGCGGAAGGCCTGCACCTCGAATGGGATTTCTTCGCCTTGGGGGCGCACCACAACCTGGCGCTCCAGATCGACGGTGAGTTCGTAGCCGGGGAAGGCCGCGACTTCGTCGAACAGTTGGGCCACCACGGCTTCGGGCAGCACGATGGGCAGCAGGCCGTTTTTGAAGCAGTTGTTGAAGAAGATGTCGGCAAAGCTGGGGGCGATCACGCAGCGAAAGCCGTATTGGTCGATGGCCCAAGGTGCGTGTTCACGGGAAGAACCGCAGCCAAAGTTCTTGCGGGCCAACAAAACGCTGGCGCCTTGGTAGCGCGGCTGGTTCAGCACAAAGTCCGGGTTGGGCTTGCGGCTGGCCGGGTCTTGGCCGGGAAAGCCCACGTCCAGGTAGCGCCATTCGTCGAACAGGTTGGGGCCAAAGCCGGTTTTGCGGATCGACTTGAGGAATTGCTTGGGGATGATGGCGTCGGTGTCCACGTTGGCACGGTCCATCGGGGCCACAAGGCCTTTGAGGAGGGTGAATTTTTGCATGCTGTGATTCCTCGAACGCTTCAGGCGAATTTGCGTATGTCTACAAAGTGGCCGTGCACGGCCGCAGCGGCGGCCATGGCGGGGCTGACCAAGTGGGTGCGGCCACCCGCGCCCTGACGGCCTTCGAAGTTGCGGTTGGACGTCGATGCGCAGCGCTCACCGGGTTCCAGGCGATCGGCGTTCATGGCCAAGCACATGGAGCAACCGGGTTCACGCCACTCAAAGCCTGCGGCCTTGAAAATTTCGTGCAGGCCTTCGCGCTCCGCTTGTTCTTTGACCAAGCCCGAACCAGGCACCACCATGGCCAGCTTGACGTTCTTCGCGACTTTTTGGCCGAGCTTTTTGACGACGGCTGCGGCTTCGCGCATGTCTTCGATGCGGCTGTTGGTGCACGAACCGATGAACACTTTGTCGATGGTGATGTCGGACAGCGCTTTGCCGGGCTGCAGGCCCATGTACGTCAGTGCGCGCTCAATGGCGTCGCGCTTGACATCGTCTTTTTCTTTGTCGGGGTCAGGCGTGTGGCCGTCGATGCCCAAAACCATTTCGGGCGAGGTGCCCCAGGTAACTTGCGGCACGATAGTGCTGGCGTCCAATTCGACCACGGCGTCGAAATGTGCGCCGGGGTCGGACTGCAGGGTCTTCCAGTACGCCACGGCATGGTCCCACTCGACGCCCGTGGGCGAGAGCAAACGGCCTTTGACGTACTCGATGGTTTTCTCATCCACTGCCACCAGGCCCGCGCGTGCGCCGCCTTCGATGGCCATGTTGCAGACCGTCATGCGGCCTTCCATGGACAGGCTGCGGATGGCCGAGCCTGCAAATTCAATGGTGTAGCCGGTGCCGCCAGCGGTACCGATCTTGCCGATGATGGCCAGCACGATATCTTTGCCGGTGAGGCCTTTGGCCAGCGTGCCTTCGACCTTGATGAGCATGTTCTTGGCTTTTTTGGCCAAGAGGGTTTGCGTGGCCATGACGTGTTCGACTTCGGAAGTGCCGATGCCGTGCGCCAGTGCGCCAAACGCGCCGTGGGTCGAGGTGTGGCTGTCGCCGCACACCACGGTCATACCGGGCAGGGTGGCGCCGTTTTCAGGGCCAATGACGTGCACGATGCCTTGGCGCTTGGACAAGAAGGGGAAGAAGGCCGCAGAGCCCGATTCTTTCATGTTCGCATCGAGCGTGGTGATTTGTTCTTTGCTGATCGGGTCGGTGATGCCATCGTAGCCCAGTTCCCAACCGGTGGTGGGGGTGTTGTGGTCGGCCGTCGCCACGATGGAGCTGACTCGCCAGACTTTGCGGCCGGCTTGACGCAGGCCTTCAAAGGCCTGGGGGCTGGTGACTTCGTGCACCAGATGGCGGTCGATGTACAGGACGGAGGTGCCGTCTTCTTCGGTGTGGACGACGTGTTCGTCCCAGATCTTGTCGTAGAGCGTGCGGGCCATGGGGTTTCCTTGCTGTGCAGCCTGTCATTTTATGCGGATAGGAGGCTGAACCAGGGGCTTCTGTATGGGTCCGGTGGTCTCTGCGGGGACTTGCTTGAACGCGAAGAGGACTTCTCCGGGACTTGGGCGCCCGTTGCCCGGGCTGCCAAGCCTCATCAGTCGCTTCGCGCCAGCAAATCGGCCTGACAGCCCGGGCCCCAGTCGCCCAAGTTGTGGTGATTTGATGTGTCTGTGGATCAATTTGGCTCGCAGGCTCGGACCATGGCCTTGACCATGAAAAAAGCCCGCACAAGGCGGGCTTTCGGGTTCGGTTGAAAACCGATCAACGCTTCACGTCGCGGCGTGGAGAGCCCGTGAACAGCTGGCGTGGGCGGCCGATCTTGTACTCGGGGTCGCTGATCATTTCGTTCAATTGAGCAATCCAGCCCACAGTCCGGGCCAGGGCGAACACACCAGTGAACAAGTTCACTGGAATGCCGATGGCGCGTTGCACGATGCCGGAGTAGAAGTCCACGTTGGGGTAGAGCTTGCGGCTGACGAAGTAATCGTCTTCCAGCGCAATCTTTTCCAGTGCCTTGGCCAGTTTGAACAGGGGGTCGTTTTCCAGGCCCAGTTCTTTCAGCACTTCGTCGCAAGTCTCTTGCATCAGCTTGGCGCGGGGGTCGTAGTTTTTGTAGACACGGTGACCGAAGCCCATGAGCTTGACGCCGGAGTTCTTGTCTTTGACCTTTTCCATGAACTCGCCCACTTTGGAGATGCCACCCATTTTTTGGATGTCTTCCAGCATGTTCAGGCAAGCCTCGTTGGCACCACCGTGGGCAGGGCCCCACAGGCAAGCCACGCCCGCAGCAATGGCTGCAAACGGGTTGGTGCCGGACGAGCCGCACAGACGCACAGTCGACGTAGAAGCGTTTTGCTCGTGGTCTGCGTGCAGCGTGAAGATGCGGTCCATGGCGCGCTCGAGTACGGGGTTGACCACGTATTCTTCGCAAGGCACGCCAAACATCATGCGCAGGAAATTGCCCGCATAGGACAGGTTGTTTTGCGGGTACATGAAAGGTTGGCCCACTCCGTATTTGTAAGCCATGGCCACCAGGGTGGGCATCTTGGCGATCAAACGGATGGCAGCGATTTCGCGGTGCTCTGGGTTGTTGATGTCGGTGCTGTCATGGTAGAAAGCCGACAACGCACCCACCAAACCGGTCAAGACGGCCATGGGGTGGGCATCGCGTCGGAAACCACGCAGGAAGAACTGCATCTGCTCGTTCACCATGGTGTGGTTGTTCACCAGTTTGTGGAAAGCAACGCTTTCCTGGGCATTGGGCAACTCGCCCTTGAGCAATAAATGGCAGGTGTCCAGGTAATCGATGCTGTTGGCCAACTGCTCGATGGGGTAGCCGCGGTACAACAACTCGCCTTTGTCGCCATCGATGTAGGTGATGGCCGACTGGCAAGACGCCGTGGACAAGAAGCCCGGGTCATAGGTGAACATCCCGGTCTGGGCGTACAGCTTCCGGATGTCGATGACGTCCGGTCCGATGTTGCCTTGGTACACAGGCATTTCCACACTGGGGCTGCCGTTACTGAACGACAGGGTGGCTTTGTTGTCAGCTAGTTTCATGGTGGGTTTCCTCAAAAATTCAAATCAACGGGTTGCAAAGCCTCAGGCCAGCAACATGTCCAGCACTTCGCAAACTTCTGGCGTTGCGATCTCAGGCGACAAGGTTTTGCGCTTGAGAAACAAATCCATCAAATCGTTATCGGCTAAATCCATCAAAACATAAATGCCGCGTGCATTGGCCACGGTCAAGTCAGAACCGTGCCGGGCAAAAAAACGCTCGATGAACAAATCATTCTCCAGCAAGCCGCGACGGGTGCGCCAGCGCAGCTTGCTCAAGGCGCGGTCACTCAAAGGCGACTGGGGATCCAGGCCGTCGAGTTGGGCGTCGCCCACGACGTAGGGAGAATCCAGCACAGCTTCAAACGGCTCGGCGAACCATCATTTCTTTGATCTTGCCGATGGCCTTGGTGGGGTTCAAACCCTTTGGGCAGACATCGACGCAGTTCATGATGGTGTGGCAGCGGAAGAGGCGGTAGGGGTCTTCCAGGTTGTCCAGACGGCCAGCAGTGTCTTGGTCGCGGCTGTCGGCAATGAAGCGGTAGGCTTGCAGCAAACCTGCGGGGCCGACGAACTTGTCGGGGTTCCACCAAAATGAAGGGCAGCTGGTGGAGCAGCTGGCGCACAAGATGCATTCGTACAAGCCGTTCAGTTCGTCGCGCTCTTCGGGAGACTGCAGGCGCTCTTTCTCGGGCGGCTGGTTGTCGTTCACCAAGTAGGGCTTGATCGAATGGTATTGCTTGAAAAACTGGGTCATGTCCACGATCAAGTCGCGCACGACAGGAAGGCCTGGCAGCGGCTTGAGCACGATGGTGCCCGGCAATGTGTTCATGTTGGTCAAACAGGCCAGACCGTTCTTGCCATTGATGTTCATGGCGTCGGAGCCACAAACACCTTCACGGCAAGAGCGACGGAACGAAATGGTGGGATCGACGGCTTTGAGTTTCATCAAAGCATCCAAGAGCATGCGCTCATGGCCATCGAGTTCGACTTCGATGGTTTGCATGTACGGCTTGGCGTCAACGTCAGGGTTGTAGCGGTAAATTTGGAACGTGCGTTTTGTCATGGGTCAGGCCTGATCAGAAAGTACGGGTCTTGAGGGGGACGCTCTCAACAGTGAGGGGCTGCATCTGCACGGGCTTGTAGGTCAGCTGATTGCCTTCTTTGTGCCACAGGGTGTGCTTGTGCCAGTCCTGGTCGTTGCGGCCGTTTGGATGTTCAGGGGTGTCACCGTAGTCATTCACGGTGTGGGCGCCTCGGCTTTCCTTGCGGGCAGCAGCCGACACGATGGTGGCTTCTGCGGCTTCGATCAGGTTTTCCACTTCGAGGGCTTCGATACGGGCGGTGTTGAAGACCTTGGATTTGTCTTTCAAGCCGATTTGCGTCACGCGCTCGCGCAGCTTGGCCATTTGCACCACGCCTTCGTCCATCAATGCTTGGGTGCGGAACACGCTGGCATGTTGCTGCATGGAGTTGCGGATGTCGTTGGCCACATCCTGGGCGTATTCGCCGTCAGTGACGCTTTCCAGGCGGTTCAAGCGCTCCAGTGTCTGGTCTGCGGCCGTCTCAGGCAGCGGCTTGTGGTTTTTGACTTTGCTGTGGAAGTCCACAATGTGATTGCCTGCAGCTCGGCCAAACACCAACAGGTCGAGCAGAGAGTTGGTGCCCAAGCGGTTAGCGCCGTGCACTGACACACAAGAGCATTCGCCCACAGCGTACAAGCCGTTCACCACAACGCTTTCGTTGTTGGCGTTTTGCGTCACAACTTGGCCGTTGATGTTGGTGGGGATGCCGCCCATTTGGTAATGGATGGTGGGGATCACAGGGATGGGTTCTTTGGTGATGTCAACGTTGGCAAAGTTGTGGCCAATTTCGAACACCGAAGGCAAACGCTTCATGATGGTCTCGGCACCCAAGTGGGTCATGTCGAGGTTGATGTAGTCCTTGTTGGGACCGCAGCCACGGCCTTCTTTGATTTCTTGGTCCATGCAGCGAGACACGTAGTCGCGGGGGGCCAAATCTTTATAGGCTGGGGCATAGCGCTCCATGAAGCGCTCGCCATTGCAGTTACGCAAAATAGCGCCTTCACCACGGCAGCCTTCGGTCAAGAGCACGCCGGCACCGGCCACGCCTGTGGGGTGGAACTGCCAGAACTCCATGTCTTCCAGCGGAATGCCTGCGCGTGCGGCCATGCCCAGGCCGTCACCGGTGTTGATGAAGGCATTGGTCGATGCTGCAAAAATGCGACCCGCACCACCAGTGGCCAACATCGTCGTTTTGGCTTCCAGCACATACAACTCGCCAGTCTCCATTTCGAGTGCGGTCACGCCGACCACATCGCCATCGGCGTCTCGGACCAAGTCCAGTGCCATCCATTCCACAAAGAACGTGGTCTTGGCCGCCACGTTTTGCTGGTACAGGGTGTGCAGCATGGCATGACCGGTGCGGTCAGCCGCAGCACAGGCACGCTCAACGGCTTTTTCGCCGTAGTTGGCGGTGTGACCACCAAAGGGCCGCTGGTAGATGGTGCCGTCGGGGTTGCGGTCGAAAGGCATGCCCATGTGCTCGAGGTCATAAACAACTTTGGGCGCTTCGCGGCACATGAATTCGATGGCATCTTGGTCGCCGAGCCAGTCGGAGCCTTTGACGGTGTCATAGAAGTGGTAGTGCCAGTTGTCTTCGTTCATGTTGCCCAAGGAGGCGCCAATGCCGCCTTGGGCAGCCACTGTATGCGAACGTGTAGGGAAGACCTTGGAGAGAACCGCCACATTCAGGCCCGCACGGGCGAGCTGCAAGGAAGCGCGCATGCCAGAGCCACCGGCGCCGACGATGACCACGTCAAATTTGCGTTTGGCGATCTTGTCTTTGGAATATGTCATGGTGAGTATTGAATAAAAACGGGGAGAGCGCGATTACAGGCGCCACAACACTTGAATGGCCCAACCGGCACAGCCGACCAGCCAAACGATCGATGCAATGTGCAGCACCAGGCGCACACCTACGGGCTTGATGTAATCCATCCAAATGTCACGAATGCCCACCCAGACGTGGTACAGCAGGGCCAGGATGACTGAGAAAGTCAATACTTTCATCCACTGGGCGGCAAAAATGCCTGCCCATTGTTCGTAGCCAATCGGGCCAGTTGTAAAGATCACCTGGGCCAACAAAATAACTGTAAAAAGCGCCATCAAAGCGCCTGTCACGCGCTGGGCCAGCCAGTCGCGGAAACCATAACCAGCACCTGAGACGATGCGTTTGGAGCCGTAATTCACGGAGGACATGGGGTTTTTCCTTCTTCAGATTCAGTACAGGCCAAACAACTTGGCACCCAAAACGACCGTCAGACCGATGCTCAGGCTCAATGTGACCAAGGCAGATGATTTGCCAAATTCCTTGCTCACGGCATGGTTCACGTCCATGTAAAGGTGACGCAGGCCGGCAATGAAGTGGTGCAAATAAGCCCAAATCAGGGCCAGAGCCACCAGTTTCATCATCCAGCCAGGCACAAAAGCGCAGCCTAGGGTGAAGATCGAAGTGAATTTGGCGTAGGAGTACTCGGAGGTGATGGAGTTGTCGAACATCCAAATGATGAAAGGCATCAAGACGAACATCAGGGCGCCGCTGACGCGGTGCAAGATGGAAACCCAACCTGCTGGGGGCAGGCGGTAGGTGGGTAAGTCAGTCAGGGCGTTGATATTGCGAAATTCTGGCCGCTTGCGGGCGAGTTCAGTCATATGTTTTCCTGTGATGTAACGATGCAGTAACGGTACGCAACTCGGATTCTATTGCAACGCAGCAAACTGACATGAGCATTGCAACAATGGCCGTGAACTGTGTGCCAGGGACGTATGTTCAGCTCAATTGGTTGTGGTAGTGGTGCGTATCTGTGCGGTAAAGGCCACGGCGCAGCTCCATCGGCGCGTCGTTGTAGGTGTAGGCCACCCGCTCGACGCTGAGCAAAGGCGTCCCCGGGGTGACTTGCAGCAGCTGGCATTGACGTTCATCGGGCAAAACTGCGCGAATTTTCTCTTCTGCCCGCACCATTCGCACCCCGAAACGGGTTTCAAACAAGGCGTACATCGGACCGTGGTATTCGTTCAGGTGGTCCGAAGTCAGTCCTTTGAAAGGCCCGCCGGGCAGCCACAGGTCTTCCAAAATGGTGGGGGTGCCAGCAAAGGACAGGACCCGGCGCACTTGAAGTACGGCATCACCCGAGCGCAGGGCGAGGGCGCGGGCCACTTCGGCGCTGGCACGCAGACGCTTGCAGTCGATGATTTCACGCTGCGCAGGGCCTTCGCTGTTCGGGTCGCCATTGTCGGGCAGCAATTTGAGAAACCGGTACTGCACATGGTGTTCGGCATGGGTGGCCACAAAAGTGCCCTTGCCTTGGCGGCGGACCAGCAAATGGTCGGCGGCCAGCTCGTCGATGGCCTTGCGAACGGTGCCCTGGCTCACCTTGAAGCGGGTCGCCAGATCGATTTCGCTGGGAATGGACTCACCTGGTTTCCATTCACCAGCCTGCAAACTTTGCAGAATCAGGCCTTTGATCTGCTGATACAGCGGGCTGAAAGCTGGCGTGGAAGCGGGGGCTTCGGCCAAGCTGGCAGGTTGTTCGACGAAGGCAATGGGTGTGTTCATCAGGGCGGCAGGTCGTGTGGCAGGAGAGTGCCGCACAGGTGGGGTGAAAGCGTCGACATCATATCTTATATAAGACATAAGACAAATTGACGAGTCAGGGTTTTCGCGGGTACACTTGAAAGTTATTTGCTGTGCGTCCAAAGCGTACAGCGCGACCACTTTCACAACACTTCTGGAGTTCACACCATGAGCAAAAAACCTGTTCGCGTTGCCGTCACCGGCGCTGCTGGCCAAATTGGATACGCATTGTTGTTCCGCATCGCCTCGGGCGAAATGCTGGGCAAAGACCAGCCGGTCATCTTGCAGTTGCTGGAAGTGCCCGTGGAAGGTCCTCAAAAAGCGCTCAAGGGCGTGATGATGGAGTTGGAAGACTGCGCGTTCCCACTGCTGGTGGGCATGGAAGCCCATGGCGACCCGATGACTGCTTTCAAAGACGCCGACTACGCTTTGCTGGTGGGTTCACGTCCTCGCGGCCCTGGCATGGAGCGCGCTGAATTGCTGTCCATCAACGGCGCCATCTTCACGGCTCAAGGCAAGGCCTTGAACGCTGTGGCTTCTCGCGACGTCAAAGTGCTGGTTGTAGGTAACCCCGCCAACACCAACGCTTACATCGCCATGAAGGCCGCCCCAGATCTGAAGCCAGGCAACTTCACGGCCATGCTGCGTTTGGACCACAACCGCGCTGCTTCGCAAATCGCTGCCAAGACCGGCAAGGCTGTGGCCGACATCGAAAAACTGTGCGTCTGGGGCAACCACTCGCCCACCATGTACGCCGACTACCGTTTCGCCACCATCAAAGGCGAATCCGTCAAGGCCATGATCAACGACCAGGAGTGGAACGCCAACGTGTTTCTGCCTACTGTTGGTAAGCGCGGCGCCGCGATCATCGAAGCCCGTGGCCTGTCCTCGGCTGCTTCGGCTGCCAACGCCGCCATCGACCACATGCGTGATTGGGCCTTGGGCACCAACGGCAAATGGGTCACCATGGGAATCCCTTCGCAAGGCTGGTACGGCATTCCTAAGGACGTCATGTTCGGCTTCCCGGTGACGTGTGAAAACGGCCAATACAAAGTCGTTGAAGGTCTTGAGATCGACGCGTTCAGCCAGGCTTGCATCGACAAGACCCTCAAAGAGCTGACCGACGAACAAGCTGGCGTGGCCCACTTGCTCTGATCGGACGCTGCCGTGTCCGTGCACCCCAGAGACGTATTGCTCGGCGCGCAGGCCGGCGGTGTTCAGCTGCCGGTTTGCGATCATTACAGTGGCGTTGAAGTGCGGATGCGCAAAAGCTTGCAGCTGCAAGCCGAAATGACGCAGGAGTTCGGCACCTGCGTCTTTGATGTGTCACTCGATTGCGAGGACGGCGCCCCGGTCGGTGGTGAAGCCGATCACGCACAACTCGTCATCGAGCTGGCCTTAAAGGCCGACGCACAAGCCCGTGTGGCGGTACGTGTGCATCCGGTGGACCATCCGAGTTTCGAGGCCGACATGGCCAGCATCGCCGGCCAAGCCGGTCACCGACTCACCCACATCATGGTGCCCAAAGTCGAAAGCGTGGCCGACATTGCCCGCGCTGAAGAAGCCTTACGCCATGCCGGTGCGCCCGATCTGCCCTTGCATGTGTTGATCGAGTCGCCAGCGGCGGTGCAGCGGGCTTTTGACATTGCCGCCCACCGGCGTGTGCAGTCCATCGGTTTTGGCGTGATGGATTTTGTTTCTGCCCACGCAGGTGCGATTCCTGCCGAGGGCATGTCGTCAGAAGGCCAGTTCACTCATCCGTTGGTGGTGCGGGCCAAGCTGGAAATTGCCAGCGCCTGCCATGCATTCGGCAAAGTGCCTTCGCACTGCGTGGTGACCGAGTTCAATGACGAGCGGGCCATACGCATGGCGGCCGAGCGCGCCGCTCGCGAATTGGGTTACACCCGCATGTGGAGCATTCACCCCGCGCAGATTCGCCCCATTCTGGAAGCCATGGCCCCGCGCGCCCAAGAGATTGAACGTGCCAGCGAGATCATTGCCGCAGCGCAAGCAGCCGATTGGGCACCGATCAGCCACGAAGGCCAATTGCATGACCGCGCCAGCTACCGCTATTTCTGGCAAGTCATCGAACGCGCGCACCGCACCGGTCGTGAATTGCCCCCTGAGATGAAACTGTATTTCCAGCTGCATTAAGCAAATCAGGAGACAACCCATGCGCGCTCTGCTTTTTCTGACCCTGTTGTCCGCGTTCACGATGACCAGCACTTGGGCGCAAACGCCTCAGGTGGCCAAAAAAGTCGTGCGCCCTGCCGTCGTGGTCCATGAAGAGCCGGTGTCTGAAGAAGTCTTGTCTATCGCCCAGCGAGTGCATGTGGGTCAAATGCCGTGCGAGTTGGGTGCTTCTGTGCACCTGAGTGCCGATGCGGCAGCGCCAGGCTATTTTCAGCTGAGCGGCAAAGGATTTCGCTACCGCATGAAAACAGTGGCCACAACCACGGGTGCCATCCGACTGGAAGACAGCAAAGCCGGTGCAGTCTGGTTGCAACTTGCCAACAAATCCATGCTGATGGACCAAAAAAATGGCCGCCGCGTGGCCGACGAATGTGCTCACCCTGACCAAGTCGCTTTTGCCAAAGAGATGGTCAACAACCCGCCCCCGGCCTTGATCGACACGACAGGCATGGGTCGCTGATTTTTAATTTCACTTTGACTGAATGGAGTAAAACATGTTGAAAGCCTACCGAGACCATGCCGCAGAACGTGCCGCATTGGGTATCCCCCCTCTGCCGCTGGACGCCAAGCAAACCGCCGAATTGATCGAGCTGATCAAAGCCCCACCTGCGGGCGAAGATGCCTTTTTGATGGACTTGTTGACCCACCGTGTGCCCCCAGGTGTGGATGATGCGGCCAAAGTCAAGGCCTCGTTCCTGGCCGCTGTGGCCCACGGTGAAGTCAGCGTGGCCCTGGTCTCCAAAGCCAAGGCCACCGAACTCTTGGGCACCATGGTGGGCGGCTACAACGTGCACCCCTTGATCGAATTGCTCGACGATGCCGAGGTGGCCGCTGTGGCCGCGCAAGCCTTGAAGAAAACCTTGTTGATGTTCGACTTCTTCAACGACGTGGCAGACAAAGCCAAGGCCGGCAACGCCAAAGCCAAAGAAGTGATGCAAAGCTGGGCCGATGCCGAGTGGTTCACTGCGCGGCCTGAGGTTGAGAAAAAAATCACCATCACAGTGTTCAAAGTACCCGGCGAAACCAATACCGACGACCTGTCACCTGCACCAGACGCCTGGAGCCGCCCGGACATTCCCCTGCACTATTTGGCGATGCTGAAAAACACCCGTGAAGGTGCGCCTTTCAAGCCTGAAGAAGATGGCAAACGCGGCCCCATGGCCATGATTGAAGAGCTGAAGAAAAAAGGCCATTTGGTCTCCTATGTGGGCGATGTGGTTGGTACAGGTTCTTCACGCAAGTCGGCCACCAACAGCATCATCTGGGGCTTTGGCGAAGACATTCCGTTTGTGCCCAACAAGCGGTTCGGCGGCGTGACTTTGGGTGGAAAAATCGCCCCCATCTTCTTCAACACCCAAGAAGACTCTGGCGCCTTGCCGATCGAAGTCGACGTCTCCAAACTCAACATGGGTGACGTGGTCGATGTCTTGCCGTACGAAGGCAAGATCGTGAAGAACGGTGAAACCCTGACCACCTTCCACCTCAAAAGCGATGTGCTGTTTGATGAAGTGCGCGCTGGTGGCCGTATCAACCTGATCATCGGTCGCAGTTTGACCGCCAAGGCCCGCGAGTTCTTGGGTCTGCCAGCCTCGACCGTTTTCCGTTTACCCACAGCGCCTATCACCACCAAAGCTGGCTTCACGCTGGCCCAAAAGATGGTTGGCCGTGCGGTTGGTTTGCCCGAAGGCCAAGGCGTTCGCCCCGGTACTTACTGCGAACCCAAGATGACCACCGTGGGCTCGCAAGACACCACAGGCCCCATGACACGCGACGAGTTGAAAGACTTGGCATGCCTCGGCTTCTCTGCTGACATGGTCATGCAATCGTTCTGCCACACAGCGGCTTACCCCAAGTCTGTAGACGTCAAAACTCACCGCGAATTGCCTGCGTTCATCAGCAACCGTGGCGGCGTATCCTTGCGTCCAGGCGACGGTGTGATTCATTCTTGGTTGAACCGTTTGTTGTTGCCTGACACCGTCGGTACAGGTGGTGACTCACACACCCGTTTCCCTATCGGTATTTCTTTCCCCGCCGGTTCTGGTTTGGTGGCGTTCGGTGCGGCCACGGGTGTGATGCCTTTGGATATGCCCGAGTCCATCTTGGTTCGATTCAAAGGCGAAATGCAACCCGGCGTGACTTTGCGCGACTTGGTGCACGCCATTCCGCTGTTTGCCATCAAACAAGGTCTGTTGACCGTGGCCAAGTCCGGCAAGATCAATGAGTTTTCAGGCCGTATCCTGGAAATTGAAGGCCTGCCCAACCTGAAGGTTGAGCAAGCGTTTGAATTGTCTGATGCCTCCGCTGAGCGTTCAGCTGCGGGTTGCACCATCAAGCTCAACAAAGAGCCTGTGCAGGAATACCTCCAGTCCAACGTCGTGTTGATGAAAAACATGATCGCCGACAACTACGCAGATGCCCGCACCTTGGCGCGTCGCATCGAGAAAGTCGAAGCATGGTTGGCTGCGCCCACGTTGCTCGAAGCCGACAAAGATGCGGAATACGCCCACATCATCGAGATCGACTTGGCAGACATCAAAGAGCCTATCGTGTGTTGCCCCAATGACCCCGATGACGCCAAGTTCTTGTCCGAAGTGTCGGGTACGCACATTGACGAAGCTTTTATTGGCTCTTGCATGACGAACATTGGCCACTTCCGCGCCGCAGCCAAATTGCTCGGCGGCCAACGCGACATCCCCGTCAAGCTGTGGGTGGCCCCGCCCACCAAAATGGACGAGAGCGAGTTGATCAAAGAAGGCCATTACGCCGCCTTTGGCACCGCAGGTGCACGGACCGAAATGCCAGGCTGCTCATTGTGCATGGGTAACCAAGCCCAAGTGCGCGAAGGTGCGACAGTGGTCTCCACCTCCACTCGCAACTTCCCTAACCGTTTGGGTAAGAACACCAATGTGTACTTGGCTTCGGCGGAACTGGCTGCGATCACCTCCAAAATGGGCAAGTTCCCCACCGTGGCCGAATACCATGCGGCCATGGGCGTGGTCAATCAAGACGGTGCAGCGATCTACAAGTACCTGAACTTCAACCAGATTGAAGAATACGTCGACGTGGCCAAAGGCGTCGCTGCCTGATTCCCGTTGTATAGCCGCTGAGGCCTCAGATTGAACCGCTTGCAACCCCTGTTGATTGCAGGTGGCGGCATCGGTGGTCTCGCCGCGGCTTGGCGTTGCGCGGCTGCGGGTGTACCGGTCGAGCTGATCGAGCGTGCACCCGTCGTCAGCGAAGTGGGCGCAGGCATCCAAATCGGGCCGAACGTCACACGCTTATTGGCCGCTTGGGGTCTAGACAACGCTTTGAAGGAGGTGGCGGCTTTTCCATCCAGCTTGCAGCTTCGCCAAGCACACAGCGGGGCTTCGACAGGCCAACTGCAACTCGGCGCACAAGCCGTGGCGCGCTATGGCGCACCCTATGCCACCATCCACCGCGCCGATTTGCATGCGCTGTTCTTGAATGCTTTGCAGACGCAAGGCCAAGTGCCTGTGCACCTGAACCGCACGTTCCAAAGCTACACCGAAGTGGCAGACGGTTTGATGGTGCGCGATGAAGAGGGTGGAATCTTGACCGCCTCGGCCTTGGTGGGTGCCGATGGCTTGTGGAGCCGAGTGCGCGCCCGCTTGCTAGACGATGGCCCGCCGCGCTTTACCGGTCATCTGGCCTACCGCGCCCTGGTGGTGCAAGCCGATTTGCCACCCGCTTTGCGCAGTCAAAACATCACGGTGTGGATGGGGCCGCGCCTGCATGTGGTGCAGTATCCGGTGCGAAGGGGAGAACAGCTCAACTTGGTGGTTGTGGTGCATGGCGCTGCACCTGCACAATTGGAAACTTGGGACCATGCGGCCAATACCGCAGATCTGCAACGCGCGTTGGGTCATGTGTGTACGCCCCTGCGTGCACTTATCGACGCGGTGCCTGCTTGGCGTTTGTGGCCATTGTGCGATCGAGTGCCTGTGAGCGGTGCACACCAGTTGGCCCAAGGGCGGGTGGCCCTATTGGGTGATGCGGGGCACCCTATGCGGCCTTATCTCGCGCAAGGTGCAGGCATGGCGATTGAAGATGCCGACGCATTGGCCCACAGCCTCGCTTTGCCTGGCAAGGATGTCGCGCCCAAACTGGCTCGTTATGCACAGACCCGCTGGCAACGCAATGCCCGCGTGCAATCGCGGGCCCTGCGTAATGGCCAGATTTTCCATGCTACCGGCCTGGTGCGTTGGGGACGCGATTTTTCTACCCGCCTTTTGGGGGAAGGCTTGCTGGACATGCCTTGGCTGTACCAAGGCTCATGAACGATGCCCCTGAAGGACCGCCGTTCAGGCCTTCAGAGGCAAGCTGCGTTGCCGTTGACTGTTCAACATGAACAATGCGTTGGAAACGGCTGGCGCGATGGGTGGCACGGCCGGTTCGCCCACACCACCAGGGGCTCGGGTGCTGGTGATGATGTGTGTTTCCACCACCGGAGTTTGAGGCAGTGTGAGCATCGGGTAGTCGGTAAAGTTTCCCTGCTTGACCGCGCCACCTACGATGTCGATCTGACCATAGAGCGCAGCACTCAAGCCAAACACGATGCCGCTTTCCATCTGTTGTTTGATGGTCTCAGGATTGACCACCGTGCCGCAATCGATGGCGCAGACCACGCGATGAACTTGGATGCGGCCCCCCGTCAAAGACACTTCAGCCACTTGCGCCACGATGGACCCAAAAGACTCATGCAGCGCCAGCCCCCGTGCTCGACCTGAGGGTAAGGCCTGGCCCCAATCCGCTCGGGTTGCGGCCAACTGCAACACAGCCGCATAGCGCGGAGCGGCTTTTAGCAAGCCCAAGCGAAACGCCAAGGGATCTTGTTTTGTGGCATGAGCCAATTCGTCCATGAAGCTTTCAGAAAAGAAAGCATTGTGCGAATGACCGACCGAGCGCCAAAATCCCACCGGCACACCCGATTGCGTGGCCACATGGCGCATTTCTTGGTTGGCAAACCCATAGGGCAGATCGAACAAACCCTCGGCGGTGGTCTTGTCGGGCATGTCGATCGGGCCTGACAGCATGGGCACAGCGCGTGCCATCCAGCGAGGTGAGATCGCATCGCCAGCAGATTGGATGCGCAAGCTGGTGACCTGGCCTTGGGCGTCAATGCCCGCATTCAATTGCGCCACATGCATGGGGCGGTAAAAATCGTGTTGCGTGTCTTCTTCGCGTGACCAGCTCAATTGCACCGGCTGGCCGTTGCAAGCCATGGCCACTTGCACGGCTTGACCGACAAAGTCGATTTCCAAGCGCCGACCAAAACCACCTCCCAACAGGGTGACATGCACCGTGACCTGTTCCAGTGGGACCCTGGCCACTTTGGCTGCCATTTCGCGCACCATTTCCGGCACCTGGGTGGGCGCCCACACTTCAACGCGCCCCTCTTGGACGCGAGCGGTGCAGTTCATCGGCTCCATCGTGGCGTGGGCCAGGTAAGGCGCATGATACGCAGCGTTCAAGAGCTGTGCAGCAGCAGCTTCGGCTTGGCGGGCGTTGCCCTTTTCATAAAACGCAAACCCTTTGTCCGTGGCCAAGGCTTGGGTCAATTGAGCTTGGATTTTTTGAGAGTCCAGCAACTGCGCGGGCGCTTGCCATTCGACCTTGACGGCCTGAGCACCTTGCCTGGCGTGCCACGTGGTCTGACCGACCATCGCAAAACCGGCGGTACCGCCGCCCCAGGCGTCCAGCGACACGCGTTTGCTCACGCCGGGCAGGGCCAAAGCATCTTGGTCATCGATGCGGGCGACCTTGCCTCCTAACATCGGACACATGCGCACCGCGGCGTACAACTGTCCGGGCAAACGAACGTCCAACCCGAACATCGCTTGGCCCGTGACCTTGGCGGGAATGTCTGTGCGCTGCGTAGCTTGCCCGATCAGTCGCCAGTCGGCGCGGGCTTTGGGTTGCACGGAGCCCGGGGCGGTGCCTGCCGCTTGGGTATTGAATTCGCCATAGTGACCCGAGCGACTGCCTGCTTGCATCACGCCTTGCTTGACATGGATATCCGCAGCCGGCACTTGCCAAGCTTTGGCGGCTGCTTGAACCAAACTCGCTCGCGCTGCCGCAGCAGCCAAACGGAGCGGGTCCCACAAATCGGCGATCGACGAAGAGCCGCCTGTGGCCTGGATGCCCAGCTCGCGGGCGACTTTGCCCACGATCCATTCACCCACTTTGACGGTGGTGGTCTCGTACCCTTCTTCGCTGTCGAGTGGATGAAATGGCAGGGTGCCCTGGATCATCGCTACGTTGCCGTAAATGCTGTCACGCCCAGCAGGTACGAGCCGCACTTTTTCCAAAGGCACATCGAGTTCTTCGGCCACCAGCATGGCCAAAGCGGTGTGCACACCTTGACCCATTTCGCTGCGCGGCATGGCCAACAGCACAGTTCCGTCTTTGGCGATCTGAATCCAACCGTTCAAGGCCACGGCCCCTTCGGACGGCAGCATCAAATCAGCACTGCCGGTGCGAGAACGCTGAGGCATCACCCCCCATCCCACCACCAAGGCACCGGTTGCGCCCAAGGCGCTCAAAATCCAGGTGCGGCGCTTCATGCTGTGCCTTTCATGTTTTGTGCCGCACGGTGGATGGCGGCGCGAACGCGTTGGTAGGTACCGCAGCGGCACAGATTGGTCATGGCCGCATCGATGTCGGCATCGGTCGGTTGGGGTTTGCGTTTGAGCAAAGCAGCGGCAGCCATCAACATGCCGCTTTGGCAATAGCCGCATTGCGGCACTTGCTCAGCGATCCAGGCTTCTTGCAAAGGGTGTAGGCGGTCGGC
>CANGKR010000035.1 GCA_947454355.1 Comamonadaceae bacterium | reverse complement strand
CAACAAGCTGGCCGTGCGGGCAAAGTGATCAACAGCGTGCATGACTTCGTCAGGCGCCGCGATCAGGACCGCGAAGCCGTCTCACCGCAAGACTTGATCGAAGCCATCATGCCCTTGGTGCAATTGCAGGCGCGCAAACTGCAGGTGCAAGTGACCAAGCGACTGGACGACAAGCTGCCGCAGGTCTGGTGCGACCGCACCATGGTCGAGCAAGTCCTCCTGAATTTAGCGCGCAACGGCATGCAAGCCATGGACGCGCCTGAATGTAAGCCGCGCATGCTGCAGATCCAGGTTAGGCGCGCTGCATCGAACGAAAACAAGCAATGGGTCGAGTTTGCGGTGATCGACGGTGGCAGCGGGATTTCGCCGGAAGTGGCCACCCAATTGTTTAACCCGTTTTTCACCACCAAAACCGAAGGCATGGGGTTGGGCTTGAGCTTGTGCCGCACCGTGATCGAGCAGCATGGTGGCCATTTGGCTTTTGAAGATCATGCCCCCAAAGGCACAGCTTTCCGCTTCACCTTACCCGCGCCCGATACGCGCACGACTCACTAAAATTAGCGCATGCAACCCACCGTTAATGCCACCGTGTTCATTGTTGATGACGATGCCAGCGTGCGCGAGGGCATGGCCTGGCTGCTGCGGTCACGGCATGTGGTGAGCGAACTGTTCGACAGCGCAGACGCCTTTGAGGCGATGTTGCAGGCCACACCCCTACCCCTGCAGCAAGGCTTGCCCTCTCAGGCCGGTTGCATTTTGCTGGATGTGCGCATGCCCGGCCAAAGTGGACTGGCTTTGTTTGAAAAGCTCATCGCTTCGGGGTTGGCACAAGCCTGGCCGGTGATTTTCCTCACTGGCCACGCCGATGTGCCGACGGCGGTGGACACCGTCAAACGCGGCGCTTTTGATTTTTGCGAAAAGCCGTTCTCGGACAATGCCCTGGTCGATCGGGTAGAACAAGCGCTGGCCTTGTCGCAATCGCGTTTGAATGCCCGATGGGCGCATGTGGAACTGCAATCGCGCATCGAGGAGTTGACCGAGCGTGAACGCGATGTGATGCGCTTGGTGATTGAAGGTTTGCCCAACAAACTGATTGCCGATCAACTGGACATCAGTGTGCGCACAGTGGAGGTGCACCGCTCCAGGGTGTTCGACAAAATGAGCGTCAAGTCGGCCGTAGAGTTGGCCAATTTGTTGCGTGAAATCTGAAACTCACCCACGTGGCGGCGGCAAGTCCTCGGACCTGTTTTCTGGCTCGGGCGGGGCTTCACCCTGTGGCCGTCCCGAAAACATGGTCCACCAGACAATGAACACCAAAATGACCAAGGCCAACAAGGCTTCCAACAACAATGCGCCCATCTCTACTCTCCCTTGATTCCGGTTTGGGCCCTTGGACCCTGAGTGCGGCTTTGATTGTAGGCAGCTTGAGCGGGTGCGGCGTTTTCACCACCACTCAAGCCCCTTCAACCCTTCCAATGCCTTCTGCCGTTTCGGCTCCATCAGCAAGCGCCGTGGTATCGCCTACTGTGGCCGACAGTGGCTCGGCTTCGACTCAGCCTGTCATGTTGCAAACGAAAAGCCGCTGGGTGCCCGTGGCTTGGTCTGGCTTGCCAGGCTGGCCAGAAAATGCTTTGTCTGAAGCTTTTGCTGCTTGGTCGCTCAGCTGCCAACGGCCTGTGACGGCCAATGCCAAAGTCTGTGTTGATGTGCAACGTTTGCAAGGTGCTGGCCGCGTCACGCAGCAGCAATGGTTGGAGCAAACTTTCCAAGCCTACCGTGTGGAGACCTTGCAAGGCGGGGCCGAAGGCTTGTTGACCGCCTATTACGAGCCGGTGTTCGATGCATCCCGCGTCCCGCGTCCAGGCTTTCAGGTGCCGATCTATGCTCCGCCTGCAGGGCTGGCCACGCGCAAGCCTTGGTATACGCGCGAAGAAATCAACACCCTCCCGCAAGCGCGCGCAGCCTTGCAAGGCAAAGAATTGTTGTACTTGGCAGACCCGGTCGATGCCATGGTGTTGCACATCCAAGGTTCAGGCCGGATGCGGGTGACTGAAGCCGATGGCCGCACGCGCATGGTGCGCATGGCCTTTGCAGGCACAAACGATCAGCCTTACAAAAGCATAGGCTCTTGGTTGTTGGAGCAAGGCTTGACGCGAGATGCCACCTGGCCGGGCATCAAAGCCTGGTTGAGTCAAAACCCCACACGGGTCAATGAGCTGCTTTGGAAAAACCCGCGCATGGTGTTTTTCAAAGAAGAGCCTTTGAACGGACAAACCGCCTCACAGGGCCCCAAAGGCGCGCAGGGCGTTCCGCTCACAGCAGGCCGATCGATTGCGGTGGACCCGGGCAGCATGCCTTATGGCTCCGCGGTATGGTTGGTCTCCAGTGGCCCCCAGGTGTCCTTGCAAAAACTCGTCATCGCGCAAGACACGGGCAGCGCCATTGTGGGTGGAGTGCGCGCCGATTATTTTGCGGGCTCTGGTCCCGAAGCCGGTGAGTTAGCGGGCCGCCTCAAGCAAAGCCTGCGCATGTGGGTGTTGGCGCCAAAATGAGTTTCAACGGTGTCAAAACTCATGGAATGCACCCTTGTGTTTTGACGCCGAGAGGGCTAAGTTGAGGGCTTTCGCTCACGACACACCCCCCATGACTGCTTGGCACAACCTCAACGCAACTCCCTTTCATACTGAGAAACAATCGGCACGCGGCTCACGCGGCATGGTGGTGACGAACCATCCCTTGGCCTCGGCCGCAGGCACAGAAATGCTGTGCGCGGGCGGCAACGCGGTGGACGCGGCGGTGGCGGCTTTGTTCACCTTGAGCGTGGTCGAGCCTATGATGGTCGGCGTGCTGGGCGGCGGCTTTGCACACTTGCGTCACCCCGATGGCAGGCACAGTATCCTGGAGGGTCAAGGCACTTGCCCACAAGCCGTGGGGCCGCACACCTTCCAACATGATGCTTTGGCACCCCCTGGTTCACTGGAGAGTGTGGGCCGACTTCACAGCTTGGGGCGGGGCGCTGTCGCGACGCCGGGCAACCTGATGGCTTGGTGCCAGATGTTGGCTCAGCACGGCTCCATGCCTTTGGCCGATGTGATGTTGCCCGCTTTGAAGCACGCCGAACATGGTTTTCGAGCCACCGCCTACCTGAGTGACTGCATCTCGGACAACGCGGCCGACCTGGCTCTCGACCCTGAAATTTCCAAGTTATTCTTACCGCAAGGCCGTGTCCTGGCACGTGGCGATAAGCTGGTGCAAGGCGCCTATGCCGACAGCTTGCGGCTGATCGCGCAAGAAGGCGCAGCCGCCCTGTATGGCGGCGCGTTAGGCCGGGCACTGTGCGATGACATGGCCAAGCATCAGGGGTATTTGAGAGTTGAAGATCTGCGTGCCTACAGCACCCGAACGCCAGAGCCTTTGCGCAGCCACTACCGCGGGCTGGAAATCATCGGCCCGCCACCACCTTGCGCCGGTCCTTTGCACATTGGCCAGATGCTCAAGGTACTGGAGGGCTTTGACCTGAAGGCCATGGGTTTTGGTACCGAAGCGAGCATCCACCTGTTGGCCGAGGTGATGAAAATGGCTTTTGCCGATCGCCTTGCGGTCACCGCCGATCCGGACTTTGTGCCCGTGCCAGTGGATCACTTGCTGTCGGATGCGTATGCCCAGCTGCGCCGTCGGCAGATCGACCTTTCGCAGGCCCAACACTGGTCCAGTGACTTGGCACCCAAAGAAAGTGCGCATACCACCCACATCACAGTGGCCGACAGCGAAGGACGGATCGTGTGCGCCACGCAGACCATCAACTCGGTCTTTGGCGCGCGCTACATGGTGCCGGGTACCGGGATGATCCCGAACAATTATCTGTATGTGCTCGACCCACGCCCTGGCAAAGCCAACTCGATGGCGCCCGGTAAACGCGTGACCTCGTCGATGGCGCCCTTGATCGTTCTGGAACAGGGCCAGCCCCGCTTTGCCTTAGGGTTGCCGGGGGGGTTGCGCATCTTCACCTCGGCTTTGCAGGCCGTCATCAATTTGGTTGACCACAACATGTCTCTGCAAGAGGCGGTGGAAGCCCCGCGCATTTGGACACAAGGCTTTGATCTGGAACTGGAGCCGGCGTTTGCGCCCGACATGCACGCGAGATTGAGCGCACGCGGTCACGCGGTGTTGAGGGTGCCCAATGTTGGCGGCGGCATGAACGCGATCGCCTTTCACGCCGATGGCTCCCTTGAAGGTGCCGCCTGCTGGCGTGCAGATGGCACACCGATCGGCACCAGCGGCGGATTGGCACGCGAAGGTGTTCGTTTTCTGCCAGAAACCCGTAAAGCTTGAACCTCCAGGGCCGCAGCGATGGCAGATGTCACTTAAAGCAAATACCATGGGGCTTCTCGGGCCTAAACTGCCCCACAGATTTTGAGTTGGAGATCCTGATGAACGCCCCTCTTCCCGATGCAGTTCGCAAAGCGCTGGAGACCGTCACGCTGGATGACAAATACAGCCTAGACAGTGGCCGCGCCTTCATGAGTGGTGTGCAAGCGCTGGTCAAATTGCCCATGTTGCAACGCCAACGTGATGCGTTGCAAGGCAAAAACACTGCCGGTTTCATCAGCGGTTACCGTGGCTCGCCCTTGGGCAGTTATGACCAGTCGCTGTGGAAAGCCAAGGATTATCTGAAGGCGCAAAACATCGTCTTTCAGCCCGGGGTGAACGAAGAGTTGGCGGCAACCGCTTTGTGGGGCACACAGCAGCTGGGGTTTGCACCGCCAGGCAGCAACCGTTTTGACGGGGTGTTCGGCATCTGGTACGGCAAAGGCCCGGGCGTGGACCGCTGCTCGGACGTGTTCAAACACGCCAACATGGCGGGCACCACGCCATGGGGCGGCGTGCTGGCCGTGGCAGGTGATGACCATGTGGCCAAAAGCTCCACGGCAGCACACCAGAGCGACCATATTTTCAAAGCCTGCGGTTTGCCGGTTTTCTTCCCCGCTTCGGTTCAAGATGTGTTGGACATGGGCGTGCACGGCATCGCGCTGAGCCGTTTTGCCGGCATTTGGTCGGGCATGAAAACCATCCAAGAGATTGTCGAATCCAGCGCCACCGCAGAAATCGACCCGCACCGTGTGCAGATTGTCTTGCCCGAGTTTGAGATGCCTTCTGGTGGCATCCACATCCGATGGCCCGACCCGGCACTCGAACAAGAAGCCCGCCTGTTTGACTACAAATGGTATGCCGCGCTGGCCTATATCCGCGCCAACAAACTGAACCATACCGTCGTGCACGGGAAAAACGACCGCTTTGGCATCATGGCGAGTGGCAAGGCGTACAACGATACACGCCAAGCCCTGCTGGACCTGGGCCTGGACGATGCCACCTGCCAACGACTGGGCATCCGGGTGCACAAAGTAGGCGTGGTGTGGCCGTTGGAGCCGCAGTCCACCCGCGAGTTTGCGTCAGGCCTGAAAGAAATTCTGGTGGTGGAAGAAAAACGCCAGATGATCGAATACCAGCTCAAAGAAGAGCTGTACAACTGGCGCGACGATGTACGCCCCACCGTGCTGGGCAAATTTGACGAAGTGGATGGCGAATCCACAGGCGGCGAATGGTCGGCCAGCAATCCCCTGAGCCGCACCCTGCTGCGTGCCCATGCCGACTTGACGCCCGCGTTGATCGCCAAGGCCTTGGCCAAACGCCTGAAGAAACAAGGGTTGGATGCTGACACCACTGCTCGTATCGATGCGCAATTGGCCATCCTTGAGGCCAAAGAACAATCCCTGCAGGTCTTGCATGTGAACACGGTGGGAGAACGCACACCCTGGTTCTGCTCGGGCTGCCCTCACAACACATCCACCCGAGTGCCCGAGGGCTCACGGGCGATGGCGGGCATTGGCTGCCACTTCATGAGTGTGTGGATGGATCGCAGCACCGTGGGCTTCACGCAAATGGGCGGAGAAGGTGTGCCGTGGGTAGGTCAGCAAGCCTTCAGCCATGATCAACACATGTTTGCCAACGTGGGCGATGGCACCTATTTCCACAGTGGCATGTTGGCCATTCGCCAAAGCATTGCCGCGGGTGTGAACATCACCTACAAAATTCTCTATAACGATGCAGTGGCCATGACCGGTGGCCAGCAAGTGGGCGAGCGGCCTGAAGGCCACAGCGTGGTGCAGATTGCACAAAGTATGCGCGCAGAAGGCGCTGTGCGCATCGATGTGGTGACCGACGAGCCTTGGAAATATGACGGCGTTGCGTTGGCCGAAGGAGTCACGGTGCATCACCGCGATGAGCTCGATCGCATCCAGCGCGAAATGCGCGAAATCAAAGGCTGCACCGTCATCATTTACGACCAGACTTGCGCCACCGAAAAACGTCGTCGCCGCAAGCGCGGCACCATGGTGGATCCCGCAGTTCGCGTGGTGATCAACGACTTGGTCTGCGAAGGTTGTGGCGACTGCGGTGTGCAGTCCAATTGCCTGTCGGTCGAACCCTTGGAGACAGAGTTTGGCCGAAAGCGCACCATCAACCAAAGCACTTGCAACAAAGACACCAGTTGCCTCAAAGGCTTTTGCCCGAGCTTTGTCACAGTGGAAGGCGGTCAGCTGAAAAAGAAAGCCAAAACGCAAGCCAACTCCCCTGCAGCTTTGGGTAAGTTGCCGGAGCCGGTCTTGCCGACTTTGCACCAAGCCTATGGTCTGGTGGTGGCGGGTGTGGGCGGCACAGGTGTGATCACCATCGGTCAGTTGCTGGGCATGGCCGGGCACATCGATGGCAAAGGCATCATCACGCAAGATGCAGCAGGCCTGGCGCAAAAAGGTGGCGCCACCTGGAGCCATGTGCTGATCGCCCCTACACAAGACGATATTCGCACCACGCGCGTGAGCATGGCTGCGGCTGATTTGATCATCGGCTGTGACCCACTGGTCACCGCGAGCAAGGAAACGTCTTTGCGCATGCGCCAAGGCCGCACACGCGTCGCTTTGAACTCGCACGGTTCACCTACTGCCGCCTTTGTGAAAAACGGCAACTGGGAAAACCCCGCTGAAGCCTGTCTGGCGGAAATTGTCCAGACGGTGGGCGTGGACAGCGTGGGCAGTTTCGACGCCGATGCGATGGCCATCCAATTGATGGGGGATTCGATTTACGTCAACCCGATGATCCTGGGTTACGCATGGCAAAAAGGCTGGATTCCTTTGAGCCGTGAAAGCATATTGCGTGCGATCGAACTCAACGATGTGCAGGTACACAACAACCAAACCGCTTTCGAGTGGGGCCGCCATGCAGCGCACGATGAACAAGCGGTGCGCAAAGTGATGGCACCCGTGCAGGTGATCGAATTCCAAAAGCGCGAAAGCTTAGACAGTTTGATCGAGCGTCGCGTAGCATTTTTGACCGACTATCAAAACGCAGCCTATGCGCAAAAATACCTTTCCTTTTTGATGCAGGTACAGCAAACTGAATCCGCGCTGGGCAAAACCAACTTGACCGAAAATGTGGCGCGCTATTTGTTTAAACTGATGGCCTACAAAGATGAGTATGAAGTGGCTCGATTGCATTCGGACACAGCTTTCTTGTCACGCATCCATGGCATGTTCGAAGGTGACTACACCCTCAACTACCATTTGGCCCCACCATTGATCGCGAAAACCAATGACAAAGGTGAATTGATCAAACAAAAGTTCGGTCCATTCATGCTCACCGGGTTCAAAGTCTTGTCCAAGTTGAAGTTTTTGCGGGGCACGCCTTTGGATATCTTTGGCCGTACCGCTGAGCGTCAAGGCGAGCGAGCTTTGATCGAAGAGTATCAACAAAGTTTACGCACTGTGCTGTCTCAATTAACTGCTGACAATCATGCTTTGGCAGTGCAGGTGGCTCGCATTCCTGAGCAAATCAAAGGTTTTGGCCATGTCAAGGAACGCAACCTCCATGCTGCCCGTTCGCAATGGCAGGCTTTGATGGCTCAATTCTGAAACCAGAAGGGCTCTGAATTTCAGAGCCCTTCTGGTGATCCATGTTCTGCGTGATTTAACGCGAATCTGGCAATTCGATCTTCACTTCCAACACTTCAAGGTTGTCCTGGCGTTCCAGATTGACTTTGATGTCGTCGGGATTGATCTTGATGTATTTACTGATCACAGCAACCAGTTCACGCTGCAGATCCGGAAGGTAGTCGGGCTCTGCCGCGTTGCGACCGCTGCGTTCATGCGCCAAAATGATTTGCAGGCGCTCTTTGGCCACGTTGGCGGTTTTTTTCTTTTCTCCAAGAAAGAATGAAAGAAATGACATGGTTTATTTGCCTCCAAAAAGGCGTTTAAAGAACCCTGCTTTTTCGACATCGGTGAAACGCAAAGGTTTTTCTTCACCCAAAAACCGATCGATCACATCTTTGTAGGCTTCGGAGACATCTGCCCCCGTCATGTGAATGGCCGGAGTGCCTTGGTTGGACGCTTGCAAAACGTTTTCACTCTCTGGAATCACACCGATCAAAGGCACTCGCAGAATGTCTTGAATGTCTTGCAGTGAAAGCATCTGTCCATCTTCCACCCGGTTAGGGTTGTAGCGGGTGATCAGCAAATGTTCTTTGATGGGATCTTGACCTTCAATGGCACGTTTGGTTTTACTGCCGAGCATGCCCAAAATACGGTCAGAGTCGCGTACCGAAGAGACTTCGGGATTGGTGACGATCAAAGCTTCATCGGCAAAGTGCATGGCCATCAACGCACCCGTCTCAATACCTGCTGGTGAGTCGCAAACGATGTAGTCAAAGTCCATCGCAGCCAAATCGTTCAAGACTTTTTCTACACCTTCTTGGCTCAAGGCATCTTTGTCGCGGGTTTGCGAAGCGGCCAATACGAACAGGTTTTCGCATTGTTTGTCTTTGATCAGTGCCTGATTCAAGTTGGCTTCACCTTGAATCACATTGATGAAGTCATAAACCACACGGCGCTCACAGCCCATGATCAAGTCGAGATTGCGCAAGCCCACATCAAAATCGATCACAACGGTTTTGAATCCTCGCAGG
The DNA here is from genome assembly GCA_947454355.1 of Comamonadaceae bacterium. GTDB lineage: Bacteria > Pseudomonadota > Gammaproteobacteria > Burkholderiales > Burkholderiaceae_C > Limnohabitans_A. Next base: position 10,602 of record CANGKR010000035.1, on the reverse strand, counting down.
GCCAAGCCTGTAGCGAAACTGGCGCTGGTGGTGGTTTTACCCACGCCTCCCTTGCCGGAAGTCACAACAACGATTTTTGCCATGGGTGATAGTTCTTTCTGTGAATAAAAAAATCAAGGTTTGAGTGGTTGGACCACCAATTTTTCACCTTCGGGTCCGGGTTTCAAGCTCACTTGTGCGGCTTGTCCCCAAATATTGGCCGGTAAAGCATTTTCGCTGGTCCGGTAAACACCTGCAATGGAGATCAATTCAGGCTCCATCACTTGCGCAAAAATCATGGCATGCGCATTGCCTCTGGCGCCTGCAATGGCTTTACCGCGCAAAGCTGCATACACATGAATATTGCCATCGGCAATGACTTCAGCGCCAGGGTTGACCATGGCCAACACCACCAGATCACGGCCCTTGGCATACACCTGCTGACCCGAACGAAGGGGTTTATCGAGCACCAACGCACCCAAGGAGGCAGTTTCGGGCGCGGACGGTGGGGTAGAGGGCTTGGCTGGCGCTTTGACTATAGGAGCCGGAGCAGGTACAGGGCTTTTCAAAATGCGCGCAAAACTGGCATCGATCAAGCCGGCCGCTTTACCGGCTTGCATGTGAGCAGGTGTCCCTGCGCGCAAAGCAATGGGGAGCATGCCATGTGAGCGCAATAAAGACAACAGCCGCTGAAAATCAATGGTTTGGTTTTTGTCTTCTTCAGGTAAACCTGCCAAATCGATCACCACAGGTTCTTGATCGAAAAAATCTGGTGTTTCTGACAGTTGAGATTTCAAATCCTGCGCCAAGGTATTCAAGTCTGCCGTTTTCAGCAACAAAGCCACCAAGGCCAAGTCTGCGCTCTTGATGTCGTAACTGCTGGAAGCGTTGGAAGAAGCGGCTGACAAGATGAATTCCATGAACCTGAAAGATGCAAATCTTAACAGTGAGTTGTCCCTTGTCTTTCTCTTATTTCTTTATATCAAAATAGTAGTAGTAGATAAGGGCAGCAGCTTTCTGTGGACAAGACCAGATTGCTTTGTGCTTTCAATGACTTAGAGTGGCTTTAAGCTTGTGTACGGGCATGAATTCTGATGTCACTGCAGAATGAATAACTTCAAGTTTTTGACGAAAGCTGTGGATAAGCCCTGCTATTCAGACTTTTTATCCACAACTTTATACAAGAAGCAAAAACTGGGTTTCAACGGGTCATGAACCATTGGATAAATCCTTTGGCTACAAAACCCACCATGCCGAAAGCCAGACCCAAAAAAATCACGAATGTTCCAAATTTTCCGGCTTTGGATTCCCATGCCAAATGGCCAATGATGAACAGCATGTAGGCCATGAAAGCGCCGACACCGAATGTCAATCCAAAGCCCGCTATTTCTGCTTCTGACCATCCCCACATCAATGAGGTCCCTGTAAACGGTCGGGCCAAGCATCACTGTCCACCAAGTCTTTGTATGCGTGCCAGCTGGCGTGTCCCAGCAGGGGCACGACAAACACCAAGCCTAAAAAGAGTGAAAGCACACCGAGTAAGGAAAACACCATGATCAAAAAGGCCCAAAAGGCCAGAATCACCGGATGGGTCATGACTGCTTTCCAGCTTGTCATGGTCGCTTGCATGACCGACACCTGTTTGTCCAGCAGCATGGGAATGGACACCACACTCGAAGCAAAAATGGGTGCAGCCATCAACCCACCGACGGCCAGCCAGATTTCAAACAAAAATCCTTTTGGTGCCAGCACAACATGGTGAATAAAGTCCATGGGTGTTTGGATGGGGTGGCTACTCAACAGTGTGATCAATGCCGAAGATGTCAGTACCCAGCCCGTGGCGGCCAATGAGAGCAGTAAGCCAAATTTCACCAGATACTTATCAGGTCTGGGTGTTTGAGCAAGGTGTTGTGACCATGCCAGCCAAGTACGTACCATCAATGCGCCATTGACAGGTTCTTGACGATCAAGTGCGCGGCTGATTGCGTACAGGTTGGTTGCCAAAATGGGCGCTACCACCATGAAGCCCGAGGTGGCACCGACCAACAACCAGAATTGATCATGTGCCAAAGCCGTGATCACCCAACCCGACAGAGCTATGAGCACACCATGGATCAAACTCCAAAAAGGATGATGAGCCATGTCTTTCCATGCCAAGGCCAACCACTTCAAAGGTTGATCCCACTCGATCAGGCGAATCGGTGGTGAAGCGGTCTCTGTTGCGGTGGTCTGTTCAGGCATGGGACATGGTCAATGTGAACGCGGCCCGTGTTCCCCACCATGACCCATTTGGTTCATGTATTTGGCAGTGTGCTGGTCAAAGACCGATTTTTGCTCTGTGGTCAAGCTGGCATAAATAGCTTTGGTGGCATCAGCACGTTTTTGCATCTGGGCATCACGTTGTGCTTTGAAGGCCATCATTTTGTCGATGCGCTCGGGCGTGCTTAACTTTTCCAGTTCAGCTGGTGCAGGTCGAACTGGGCGAGGATTGACAGGCTGCATGCTGCTTGCAAAACTAGTCCATGCCCCTTCTTGTTCAGGTTTGATGAGCAACGCGCTCTTGAGGGCTTCCAAATGCTGTGCATGACGTTGCGCCATTCTGTCCTGCATTTTTTGCATCATCGCCGGGTTGTGCATGCGGCCAGGGCCTTCAGATGAAAGTCCAGGGGCGGTTTGCGCAAAGGACAGACTACAAAAAAGCAAAGTTGCAGCCATCAGGGAAGTACGGATGTTCATGGTGTTCCTCACTCGGTTCAAAACAGTTGAAAATATTTTCAAGGCTTTGTCAGTGTGACCAAGCGATGTGTCTGCTGTTTTTCATTTGTGTATGGCTTTGTAAAGTTCATGCCGTGAACTGTCCGCGTTGAAAGTCTTGTACCGCCTGGATCAACTCGTCGCGGGTGTTCATAACAAAAGGCCCATGCTGGGCAATCGGCTCCATGAGTGGTTGTCCTGCGATCAACAGTACACGCGTGCCAGCCGTGGCTTGCAGAACCAACACATCGCCATCATTGCTCAGAATGCCCATGCGCTGGGCACCCACGGTGTGCCGCTGATTCCGTGCACCCAGCACATCAGCTTGGCCGCGGTAGACGTAGATGAAAGCACGGTGCCCTGGTGGCAAAAATTGTTCAAAGGGAGCTGATTGCAGGAAATGAATATCCAGGTACAAAGGCTGAGTGGGGTAAAGATCGGCAGGGCGGTTCATGGCGCCTGTTGTGCCATGATGCTCGCCTGAAATCACACGCACCAGTACACCTTCAGGAGTGGACACTTGCGGGATCTCATGGCTCTGGATATCACGGTACCAAGGCGCGCACATTTTTTGGTGCGAAGGCAAGTTCAGCCACAGCTGAAAACCTTCCATCACGCCTGATTCTTGTTCAGGCATCTCGCTGTGGATCACGCCTTTGCCAGCAGTCATCCATTGCACACCACCGTTTTGCAGCAAGCCTTCGTGTCCAGCGCTGTCTTGGTGGCGCATCCGGCCTGCCACCATGTAAGTCACCGTTTCAAATCCTCTGTGCGGGTGGTCAGGAAAACCACCGCCGTAGTCATTCGGATCATCGCTTGCGAAATGATCCAGCATCAGAAAAGGATCGAGGCGTTGCTGCAGATCCTGGGTCAATACACGGGTGAGTTTGACGCCTGCTCCATCGCGCGTGGCTTGTCCGGTAATGATCTTTTCAAGGTTGCGGTGTGTGGTCATGGCCATTGAGAAAGTCAGTTCTGGACTTGATAGCCTTCGGCTTCGATGGCTTTGCGCAGCAGCTCATGGGCTTGCTCGGAGTCCACTTGCACTTTGTTTTGACTTCGGTCAATGCTCACCTGAGCGTGGGGGTCTACAGTGAGCAATGCACGGGTGACGGCTTTTTCGCAATGACCGCAGGTCATGCCTTCGACGTGAAACAGCTGATTCATAAAGACATTCTGTTTGAAAATGAAGACCGAGCATAAACATTTTGAAAAATGACAACATGACACAGATCAAATCCGACACCTGCTCTATCGATATTTCGGTTGGCGGCATGACCTGTGCGTCTTGTGTCGGCCGCGTGGAAAAGGCTTTGAGCAAAGTCCCGGGTGTCTTGTCGGCATCGGTCAATCTGGCTATGGAGTCGGCGCGCATTGAAACTCTCGGTGACGAAGGGATGGAGGCGCAATTGCGCCGAGCCATCAGAGACGCGGGTTATGAACCCCGGTCCAGCGCACAAGCAGATGCGGCACTCAATGCCTCGCCTTGGACGGGTTTTGCCCCGGTCGCTTGGGGCTTGGTCTTGTCCACCCCTTTGGTGATCCCCATGGTGGGAGATTTGTGGGGTCAGCACTGGATGCTCTCAGCTTGGTTGCAGTTTGTGTTGGCCACCCCCGTGCAGTTTGTCTTGGGCGCTCGGTTTTACAAAGCAGGGTGGCACGCGCTCAAAGCCTTGAGTGGCAACATGGATTTGCTGGTCGCCTTGGGCACCAGCGCGGGCTGGTTGTTGTCTGTGTGGTTGTGGCTGACGGCCGCACCAGGAAGCATGCCGCATTTGTATTTTGAAGGCTCGGCGGTGGTGGTGACCTTGGTGCTGCTGGGCAAGTGGCTGGAAGCTCGTGCCAAGCAGCAAACCACCTCTGCAATTCGCGCCTTGCATGCCTTGCGACCTGAAACGGCCCATTGGAGCGGCCCAGAGGGCTGGGTGGATGTTCCTTTGCTGGAAGTCATGCAAGGCGACTGTTTGAAGGTCTTGCCTGGTGAGCGTTTTCCGGTGGATGGCGTGGTGCTCGAAGGCCAAACCCAGGTGGACGAGTCCATGTTGACAGGGGAGTCCCTGCACGTGCTCAAAACAGTGGGTGATCGGGTGACGGGCGCTTCCATCAATGGAGAGGGCCCCGTGCAGATGCGTGTGACCGCTGTGGGGCAAGAGACTGTCTTGGCCCACATCATCCGTTTGGTCGAAGATGCCCAGGCCGCCAAAGCGCCTATTCAGCGCCTGGTCGACCAGGTCTCGGCGGTTTTTGTGCCTGTGGTCTTGGGCGTGGCCATGGTGACCTTGTTGGCGTGGTTGTCATGGGGCCATTCTTTCGAGACGGCCTTGATTCATGCAGTCGCGGTTTTGGTTATTGCGTGTCCATGCGCTTTGGGCCTGGCCACGCCCGCGGCCATCATGGCAGGTACGGGTGTAGCGGCTCAGCACGGTATCTTGATCAAAGACGCACAAGCCCTGGAGTTGGCACACCAAGTAGACACCGTGGCCTTTGATAAAACCGGCACCTTGACCTTGGGTCAGCCCCGGGTGACGGTCCAGTGGACTCCGCCAGGGCAAGACGCGAACGCAGCTTTGGCCATTGCTGCGGGTTTGCAAAGCGGCAGTGAACACCCCTTGGCACGCGCGGTCGGCCATTGGGCCCAAGCCCAACAGGTGGTGGCTGATCATATGGACCAGGTGCACATTGTGGCGGGCCGCGGTGTGGCGGCCCAGCAGGCGTCTCACTCTTACTGGATGGGCAGTTTGGCTTGGTCAGTGGAGGGTGGTCTGGTGATGGCGCCTTGGCAGGCGCAAGTCGATCAGATGCACGCCCAAGGCGCGACCGTCTCGGCCTTGGTGGAGAAAAACGGTGACCGTGCAGAACTTCTGGCCTTGTTTGCTTATGGCGATGAGCCCAAGCCCGGCGCGGCCGAGGCTTTGGTCGCCTTGCGACAACGCGGCTTGCGCTTGGTCATGATCTCGGGCGATAACCAGGCCGCCGCTGAGGCCATGGCCCGCCGATTGGGCCTTCGGCCCGAAGCGGGCGAGGTGCGTGCCCAGGTTTTGCCCGAAGACAAGTCGGCCTTGATCGAACAGCTCAAACAAGGCGGCCACAAAGTGGCCATGGTCGGTGATGGTGTCAACGATGCGCCTGCTTTGGCCGCAGCCCACGTGGGGATGGCCATGGGCAACGGCACCGATGTGGCCATGCATGCAGCGGGCATCACCTTGATGCGCGGCGATGTCTCGCTGGTGGGTGATGCCCTGGACATTTCTGCGCGCACGGTGGCCAAAATCCGGCAAAACCTGTTTTGGGCTTTCATTTACAACGTGGCGGGCATCCCCTTGGCGGCGATGGGTTTTTTGAATCCAGTACTCGCCGGTGGCGCCATGGCCATGAGTTCGGTCAGTGTGATGACCAATGCCTTGTGGCTTAAAAGCTGGCGTCCCCGTGACCACACCAAGCCCTCAAGGTGACACGGCATACAGGGTGAAAGCGCTCGCCCCATGGGCTGGGGCGCATGAGGATCAGGCCGGCAATGTCGGGTAGTCGGTGTAGCCCGCATCGCCGCCGCCGTAAAACGTGGCCCGATCGGCTTTGTTGAAGGGGCCGCCTTTGCGCAGGCGCGCAGTCAGGTCGGGGTTGGCAATGAAGGAGCGGCCAAATGCGACCAGATCAGCACCATCGGCCAAGGCCAGGGCCGCCAAGGCTTCGGTGTAGCCGTTGTTGACCATCCAGGCCCCTTGGCCACCCGCTTGCCGGTAAGCTTGGTGGAATGCTGCGTAGTCAAAGGGCACATCGCCTTGCTGGTGGTCGCGCGGGCCCCCTGTAGAGCCTTCGATCACATGCACATAGGCCAGACCCAAAGGGCCTAAAGCGCGAACTACATGATCAAACAAAGCTTGGGGTTGTGCATCGTTGGCGTCGTTGGCGGGCGTCACGGGCGAGAGCCGGATGCCGGTACGGTCGCCGCCAATTTCTTCGCAGATGGCCGCGGTCACTTCTTTCAAAAAGCGCACACGGTTTTCGATGGCGCCACCATACGCGTCGGTGCGCAGGTTGGTGTCAGCACGTAAAAACTGATCGATCAAATACCCGTTGGCCGCGTGGATTTCGACGCCGTCAAAGCCCGCTGCGATGGCATGGCGGGCGGCCACGCGGTAGTCCTGCACGATCCCCGGCAATTCATCGATGTCCAAGGCGCGGGGCGCTGAGGTGTCGACAAAGGTGGCTACACCATCGACCAGCAGCACGGTTTTGGTTTTCGCGGTCAAAGCCGATGGCGCCACCGGGGCTTGTCCTTGCGGTTGCAAGCTGGTGTGTGAAATGCGTCCCACGTGCCACAACTGCATCACGATTTTGCCGCCTTGCGCATGCACCGCTTGGGTCACGGGTTTCCAGGCTTGCACTTGGGCTTCGCTCCAGATGCCCGGGACATCGGCATAGCCCACGCCCTGCGGGCTGATGGCGGTGGCCTCTGAGATGATCAGTCCAGCCCCCGTGTCGGGATGGGCGCGCTGACCGTAGTAACGTGCCATGCGCTCATTGGCCAGGGCGCCAGGGGCTCTATTGCGGGTCAAGGGGGCCATCACCACACGGTTGGCCAAAGACAGGCGGCCTGCGCTGCAGGAGTCAAACAAAGTTTTCATGGGGCTTTCAGAGGGCGTAATCGCTGTGTTCGCGTTGCAGTTTGCGCAGCAAGGAGGGCCAGACGAACTGACCGCCCAGACCGTCGGTCTGCACTTTCATGGCATGAGCCACACCTTTGACAATTTGAGGGTCTACCGGGGTCAGACTTTGGGCATTGTTGCCGGCCAGGGCGTCGACTTGGATGCGGCATGTGTTCTCGAAGGTGTACATCGACAAAAAGGCATCCGAGATGGTTTTGCCTACCGTGAGCAGGCCGTGATTGCGCAGCATCAGGTAATTGGCGTGGCCCAGGTCTTTTTGCAGTCGGGCTTTTTCATCGTCACGGATGGCTACGCCTTCATAGCCGTGGTAGGCCAACGAAGCCAACACAAATGTGCTTTGTTGGCTGATGGGCAAGATGCCATGAGATTGCGCGCTGACCGCTACGCCTGCGCGTGTGTGGGTGTGCAAGACGCAGCCGGCATCTTCGCGCACCTCGTGTACTGCGCTGTGGATCACAAAGCCGGCCGGGTTGACGGGGAAGGGGTTGTCGTCGAGTTTGTTGCACTGCATGTCCACCTTGACCAGGCTGGAGGCGGTGATTTCGTCGAACATCAAACCGTAGGGGTTGATCAAAAATTGGTGCGCGTCTCCCGACACGCTGTGCGGCAGCTTGGCGCTGATGTGCGTAAAGACCAGGTCGCTCCAACCGTACAAAGCCACTAAGCGGTAACAGGCGGCCAGATCGCAGCGCAATTGCCATTCATCGGGGTGGACGCGTTCTTTCACGCTGGGGATGTTCAAGCTCATGGTGATGTTTCTCCGGGGGGCGTTAGGTGCATTGCGGTGCAGACGAGCTTAATCGGGTGCGGTGAGTTTTTCCAGTCGCGCAAGGTACAGACGAGCGTGATGTCCGCCATCGTCCTGCTCCCCGCACATCTCTGGGGACGGGGTGAGTTGTTTGCATACCAAAGGCCTCTCTTCAAGGCCGAACAATTGGCATTTGTTATCCAGGTCCAATTGGATGCAACGCACCCCTGCAGGCTTGCCGTGGGGCATGCCGGGAATAGGGGAGCTGATGGAGGGTGCGATGCAGCAAGCAGCGCAGCCCATGCGGCATGAAAAGACCATGCCGCATCCTAACCGCTCGGCCCCTGTGCGCCGAAGGTCACTGCCTGTAAAATAGGCAATGCAGGCGCGGCCCGCATCCATGGCGTGCGGCCCAGGCGAGGCCTCGTGGTCTGTGGGCCTTCTTTTGTGCCACCCCCTTTGGCGGATATTTCATGCTTTACCCTCAAGAATTCGACGTGATCGTGGTCGGCGGCGGCCATGCGGGGACCGAAGCGGCCTTGGCTGCGGCCCGCATGGGCTGCAAGACTTTGCTCTTGTCTCACAACATCGAAACCCTCGGTCAAATGAGTTGCAACCCGTCCATCGGGGGCATTGGCAAGGGCCATCTGGTCAAAGAGGTAGATGCCTTGGGCGGCGCGATGGCTTTGGCGACTGATGAGGCGGGCATTCAGTTTCGCATCCTGAACAGCTCTAAAGGCCCCGCCGTGCGCGCTACACGCGCCCAAGCCGACCGTATTTTGTACAAAGCGGCCATTCGACGCATGCTCGAAAACCAGCCGAACCTGTGGCTGTTCCAGCAAGCAGTCGATGATCTGATAGTCGAGGGCGATCGCGTGGTGGGCGCCGTGACCCAGGTGGGCATCCGTTTCCGTTCACGCACCGTGGTCTTGACGGCGGGGACCTTCTTGGACGGCAAGATTCATGTGGGCTTGCAAAACTATGCCGCTGGCCGAGCCGGTGATCCTCCCGCGGTGAGCCTGTCGGCCCGTTTGAAAGAATTGAAACTGCCTCAAGGGCGTTTGAAAACCGGCACCCCACCGCGATTGGATGGTCGCACCATCGACTTCAGTCAATGCACAGAGCAGCCCGGTGACGGTGTGCCCGGCGGCTTGAACCCCGAGTTGGGCGTACCGGTTTTCAGCTTTTTGGGCAAGACCAGCATGCACCCTGCACACATGCCTTGCTGGATCACCCACACCAACGCGCAGACCCATGACATCATCCGCTCCGGCTTTGACCGCAGCCCCATGTTCACCGGCAAGATCGAGGGCGTGGGCCCGCGTTATTGCCCCAGTGTGGAAGACAAGATCAACCGCTTTGCCGACAAAGACAGCCACCAGATTTTTCTGGAGCCCGAAGGCCTGACGACGCACGAGTACTACCCCAACGGCATTTCCACCAGCTTACCTTTTGACATCCAGTACGACTTGGTGCGTTCGATGAAAGGGCTGGAGAACGCCCACATTTTGAGACCCGGCTACGCCATTGAATACGACTACTTCGACCCGCGTTCACTGAAAAGCAGTTTCGAAACACGTCAAATCCAAGGCCTGTTTTTCGCTGGGCAAATCAATGGCACCACTGGTTACGAAGAGGCGGCGGCCCAAGGCTTGTTCGCCGGCATCAATGCCGCCCTGCAATGCCGGGGAGATGCTGCTTGGCTTCCTTCGCGCGACCAAGCTTATCTGGGTGTGTTGGTGGACGACTTGATCTCCAAGGGTGTCACCGAGCCTTACCGGATGTTCACCAGTCGCGCAGAGTTCCGCTTGCAACTGCGAGAAGACAACGCCGACATGCGCCTGACGGAAGCCGGTCGCCAAATGGGCTTGGTGGACGATGTGCGCTGGGAGGCGTTCAGCCGCAAATTGGAGGCTGTTTCACGTGAAACAGAACGCCTCAAGTCCACCTGGGTCAACCCGCGCAACCTGCCTGCTGCGGAAGCCGAGCGCGTGCTGGGCAAAGCCATTGACCATGAATACAACCTGTTCGACTTGCTCAGGCGGCCGGGCGTGACCCTCTCGGGCTTGATGACCATGAGTGAGGGTTGTTATGCCAGCCCTGATGTTTCACGTGAAACTTTGGGTGACGACTGGTCGGCCGTGGTCGAACAGGTGGAAATTGCGGCCAAGTACTCGGGTTACATTGGCCGTCAACGCGAGGAGGTTGAACGATCTGCGCGCTACGAGCACATGAAGTTACCAACAGACCTGGACTACATGCAAGTGACAGCACTGTCAATTGAAGCGCGACAAAAACTCAGCAAGCACCGTCCTGAAACCTTGGGGCAGGCCTCCCGGATTTCCGGAATGACGCCTGCCACCATCTCGCTATTGCTGATCCACTTGAAAAAGGGTGGTGTCAAAGGTTTCCTTTCCTCGGCCAACGAAGCTCAACCCGCATGATCGAGGCGCT
>CANGKR010000034.1 GCA_947454355.1 Comamonadaceae bacterium | reverse complement strand
GCCGATTTCTGAAGTTGTGACTCAACCCCTTTTGGTGGTCTCTCATCCATCATTTCATGCGAAAAATTTCAAAGAGTTATTGGACTCTACCAAGCAAAACACTGATGCCTTGTCTTATACAAGTGGGGGGCCAGGCAGTTATGGTCATCTTTGGTTTGAAATGGTGGCTTCGCAGTACAAATTGAATCGGCAACATATCGGATACAACGGCGTGGCCCCAGCTTTAAGAGATGTGATGGGCGGACAAGTGCCTGTGTTGATAGATGCCCTTGTTCCTACGGGAACGCAAGTGAAGGCGGGCAAGTTGAATGGATTGGCCATTGTGCGGAGCAAGCGCTCGCCCATGTTCCCTGATGTTCCGACACTTCTTGAACAAGGCGTGAACTTGCCTAGCGCTGCCCCTTTTTACGGCGTGCTGGGGCCTGCTGGTCTACCACAAGACGTATTGGCCAAGTTGAATGACAGCTTGGTACGCGCACTCAAATCTCCGACTTTGCAGGCCAAACTGACTGAAATGGGGTTTGATGTCGTGGCCAGCAGTTCAGAGGAATATGGTAAAAAAATCCGTTCAGAAATAGATTTGTGGAGCAGGATCGTGAAGGAAAATCAAATCAAGGTGGACTGAACCGATGAAGGCATGGGCTCAATTTTTGAATCTGCAATTTGTTTAGCGCAAATCTCTGAAAGCCATTGACTCACCCTGATTGTTCAATTGATTGATGTGGGCTACAAGCTAGACTTGTTGAAATTGGATACGGCTTTCAGGTTATCGGGGAATGATGCAATGAACTCTTTCAGGCAACGAGATATCTTTAAAGGCCTGGACAGCGGATTTTCTTTTGGATTTATACCGAATCTGTATGCGTAAATCGCAGCAGGTCATTTCAACCCAACGCGCCCCGTAAAAGTATCAAGAATGAAGATGCAGTATCCATAGCGAAGGCTGATAGACGCTGAAATTCATGCATAGAGCCCTTCCCATTCATCAGCCCGCTATGCTGACTGAGCTGTCTTTGAGACACCCCAAGAATACGCTTTGCGGGGTATTCATCTGCTCTTGCCTCAGCCTGAAACAGCACATGGGCCCTCTGAGCATTTCCTCGGGTGGCGCAATCGCACGCACCTTGACGCTGTTTTCAAATTGCTTCGCTTGTTGATGAGCGATAGCCCAGAGCATCGGGGTCTGGCAAATCAATTGCAATGCCAGCAAAGAAGAATCAGTTTGCACATCTGACCCTCTGCTTAAGCGCTCACTGCTTCGATGAACCGAAAGCATCCTGTCAATTTTGGGTCGCAAGGGGGTATGTGTGGGCGGCAGCACCCAAGCTTCTTGCGCCAAATCCGACCAACTGACTCTCTTTTTTTTGTGCAAACGGTGGTCCAGTCCCGCCAAAATAGTACTGTGCTCTTCGTAAAGGGGAATCACCTCCACCAGATTCAAGTCGACCCGCAATTCGGCATGCGAGAGCATCAGGTCGATACGCCCATCGATTAATTGCTCATACAGCACTTCCAAGGGCAGCATCTGGGCAGTGAACATCACTTCGGGCAGCATGTCGCGCGACAAGGCCATGGCGCGAGCCAAAACAGCGGGCGAGAATGAGGCTAAGACGCCGACCCTGATCTCGGCATGGACACCGCCCGACAATCCCAGTAAATCTTCCTCTGCCAGATCGATCTCGGCCAACACCCTATTAGCATGTTGAATCAGACTCAAGCCTGCGACGGTAGGCACCATGCGTTTGGTCGTGCGTTGAAACAAGTGCACTCTCAAGTGCGACTCCAATTGAGCCAGCGCACGCGAAGCTGCCGGTTGCGTAGAGTGAAGAAGTTCTGCGCAACGACTCAGATTGAGTTCACGACCCAGAACGCTAACCAAACGCAATTGTTTGATAGTCAGTACTCGCTGGAGATTCAAAGTCATATGTCATCATACCCAATCGGATATGAATGGGGCACGATTATTCATTTGTCAAATCTGCTACTCCTTTGAATAATGATCCGCAGGCAATTAATAAGTTGCCGCTCACAAAGATCAATGGAGACCCTTCACCATGCCAAACATGCAATTTTTCCAACGACGCTCGCAGGTCATGCTGGCCAGCATCATGTTGATATGTGCTTCGTCCACTTGGGCGCAGAGCTACCCGAACAAAGCCATCCGCATGGTGGTGCCTTGGCCTCCCGGCACACCTGCCGACGTATCAGGACGCATCGTGGCCGAGAAAATGAGTGCGGGTCTGGGCCAACCCATCATGGTGGACAACAAGCCCGGTGCGGCGGGCACGATCGGCATGGCCGATGCTCTGCGTCAACCCGCCGACGGCTACACACTTTACCTTTTGTCATCTGCTTCGTTAGTAGCGCCATTGCTGTTTCCCACGCAGCCTCTTGCATTCAATCAATTGGAACCTGTAGGCCATATGGCCTGGAGCTACAACGTACTGGTCGCTCCGGTCACCAGTAGCTTGAAAGGTCCATCAGATATCGTCCAAAACGCCAAAGCCAAGCCCGGTAGTTTGAGCTTTGCTTCTGGTGGAAACGGCACCCCTGCGCACTTGGCTGGAGAGCTTTTCAAGCAACAAACAGGTACCTTGACCACCCACGTGCCCTACAACCAATTTGGTCTTGCCATTGGCGACTTGATTGCAGATCGCACCAATTTCATGTTTTTGACTGCCTCTGCGGCCATACCGCAAATCAATGGCGGCAAACTCAAACCCATGGCCGTGACTGGCGCCAAAAGACTCAATGCGCTGAGGGAGGTCCCAACGATGGCTGAGCAAGGTTTTGGAGATTTTGTACTGCGCTCTTTCGACGGCATGATGGTTAAAACTGGCACGCCTAAAGAAGTAGTGGAACGTCTGAACGCTGAGCTGAACAAAGCCTTGAGCCTGCCTGATGTTCGCGAACGTCTGGCCACATTGGCCCTTGAATCGGAGCCGATGAGTGGCGCTCAGTTTGGCCAAGTGATCGCGACTGAGACAGAAAAATGGCAACGCATTGGGCGGGCCGCGCAAATCAAGGCTGATTGAATGTCCGCAAAGATCATTGAAACAGACATTGTCATTGTGGGTGCAGGATCAGCAGGGTGCACCCTGGCAGCTCGATTGAGCGAGAACCCACAACTGCAAGTGACCCTCATCGAAGCGGGCAAGCCTTCCAACTACCCTTGGCTGGACATCCCGATCGGTTATTTCAAAACCGTGGGCAATCCTGCACACGATTGGCAATTTGAGACCCAAACCGAAGAAGGTATGGCCAATCGGCGCTTGCCTTGGCCGCGTGGCAAAGGCCTCGGAGGCACAAGTCTGATCAATGGCATGCTGTATCTCAGAGGTCATCGCCAAGACTACGACCAATGGCAGGCGTTAGGCAACGATGGTTGGTCCTGGGACGAAGTCCTGCCCTACTTCCAGCGTGCCATGAACACGCACCGCGCCTTGCCCGGCGACGGGCAAGGTGGTCCCTTGTGGGTCTCTGAATTGCCGCACGACCCCCTGTCTGACGCCTTTGTCTCGGCAGCGGGCCGATCGGGCATTGCGCCCACTTCCGACTTCAACGGGGGCGACAACTCTGGTGCCGGCTACTTCAGAATGAACACGCACCGCGGTCAGCGGATGAGCACTGAGAGGGCTTATCTGCGCCAAGCCATGCGAAGACCTAATTTGAAAGTCATCAGCGACGCTCAGGTCACACAGGTGCTCATGCAAGGCTCTCGGGCTCAGGGCGTATCCTGGATACGGGATGGGCAAACACACCGTCTGCACGCCCGGCATGAGGTCGTGCTCAGTGCAGGCGCTATTCAATCGCCACAACTTCTGCAACTGTCGGGCATTGGCCCAAGTGGCCTGCTTCAAGCCCATCAAATTCACACGATCGTGGATTTACCCGGAGTCGGCGAAAATCTGCAGGACCACCTACAGGTTCGCCCCTCTTTTCGCTGCCAAGGCGTCGAAACCCTGAACGATGTTGCCAACAGCACCTGGCGCAGTGCGCGCGACTTTGTGCGCTACCACCTGACGCGCACCGGGCCTTTGGCCACAGGGGTTTACCGCGCAGGGGCTTTTTTGTCGCTGGACAACGACCAGCAGGCGCACTGGCCTAATGTGCAAATTCATTTCGGCCTGGTCAGTTTCGACCGGCCGCATCAACCACCTCACCCCTTTCCAGGCATCACACTCTCGGCTTGCATGTTGCGCCCGGAAAGCCGGGGACGAATCCAAATTGCAAACGCCGATCCACTGGCCCGACCCCAGATCCATGCAGGTTACTTGAGTGCAGAAAGCGATCAACGCTTGGCCATTCACATGGTGCGCAAAATGCGGGAAATCGCAAGCCAAGCACCCCTGTCCAGTTACATCGCCCAGGAACACGAACCCGGCTCAGTCGCTCAAAATGATGCCGAAATCCTGGACTGGATCCGCCGTCGGGCGGGCAGTATTTTTCACCCCGTAGGTACCTGCGCCATGGGACCGGCTACTGACCCCATGGCCGTCGTAGATGCCAAGTTGCACGTGCATGGTTTGCAGGGCTTGAGGGTGGTTGACGGCTCCGTGATGCCGCGCATCGTCTCAGGCAATACCAACGCCCCCATCATCATGCTGGCCGAAAAAGCGGCTGACCTGATACGCGAAAAGCTGCGCGGCTAGCCCTGGCGAGGCGTCATATTCCAGCGCAGACGACTACCGCCCTGCCTTCGTCCGGCAGCGCCTTCCGGTTTGTGATTTTGCGCAACGGCCACTGCACGCGCCTGCATGAGCACCACACCGTTTGCTAAGGCCTGCCGCTGCGAAGTGTCCAGGTCTTGAAGCACTTCGTTATGCACCTGTACCACACGGGGGAAAAGCTTTGCGTACAAGTCTGCACCTGACGAAGTCAACGAAACCTGGGCTTTTCGACCATCGCCAGGAACGGACTTTCGATCCACCAGGCCTTTGTTCATCAGGGCCCGCAATGTTTTGGAGGCTTGAGACCGATCTACCGTCGTGCGATCCGCCAAGTCTGAAGGGGACATTGCATTCAAGTCGGCCAGCATGGCAACAAACTGCCACTCCTCTCGGGTGATGCCAAATTCATTTTCGCAAATACGCGTCACCAAAGAGCCACTGACGCCCAGAAATTCAGACAACCTGAAATTGATCAAATCGAAAATCGATTCAGGCTTCTCAAACAGTGGCACCTGCTGAGGTGACAACATGGACGTTTTGGGGAAACTCATGGAAACTTTGACGCATCAAGGGAAAGTCCTGAGGATAATGGATTTTTTCCATTACCTCCCTTTCCCTATGCTGAAGGTCATGAACACCATCGATATCCGCAGCGCCAATGCACAACACATGTACCACCCGATGATCGATCCCAAAGCGGTGGCGCAAACCCCACCATTGATATTGGAGCGCGGCGACGGGGTGTATGTGTACGACATAGATGGCAAAGCCTATCTCGATACGGTAGCTTCACTTTGGAATGTCAACGTCGGCCACAACCGTCCGGAAGTCATCACTGCCATCAAAGCACAACTGGACAAGCTGGCCTACTACTCGACCTTCCAAAACACATCCAACCCCCCTGCCATTGAACTGTCGGTGCGTTTGATGCGTCTGTTTGCGACTGAAAACATGCGCAAAGTTTTCTACTCGTCTGGAGGTTCTGACGCGATTGAGACCGCACTGAAATTGGCTCGCCAATATTGGAAGTTGAACGGTCAAAGTGAGCGCACCCAATTCATTTCATTGAAGTGGGGTTACCACGGCGTTCACTTTGGTGGCGCTTCACTCAACGGCAACCCCCTGTTTCGGGACGCTTACGAGCCCTTATTACCGGGTTGCCACCTGGTGCAAAACCCCTACGTCTACAGAAATCCGTGGAACGAAGAGGACCCGGAACAACTGGCACAACGGTGCTTGCAGGATTTGAGTGACACCATTGAACGTGTCGGAGCCCGGCACATTGCGGCCTTGGTGGCTGAACCGGTTCAAGGTGCGGGCGGGGTGATTGTGCCTTCAGAGAGCTATTGGCCAGGATTGCGGCAGTTGCTGGACCATCACGGCATCTTGTTGATCAGCGATGAGATCGTGACCGGTTTTGGTCGCATCGGCTCTATGTGTGGTGCCAGGGCCTGGGGTGTCAAACCCGACATCATGGCCATGGCCAAGGGCATCAACTCTGGCTATGTGCCCCTGGGAGCCACTCTGGTAAACGAACGTGTAGCAAAGGCTTGGGACCAGCCCAATGTACCCGCCGCCATGATGCATGGATATACCTACTCCGGGCATGCGCTGGCGTGTGCTGCGGCCAATGCCAATCTCCAAATTGTGGAGTCTGAAGATCTACCCTCCCATGCCCAAGCCGTCGGGAATTACATGCAAGAGCGCCTCAAAGAACTGCTGGCCTATCACCATGTGGGCGATGTGCGGGGCAAAGGCATGATGTCTGCCATCGAATTGGTCCAGAGCAAATCGACGCGCGACATGCTGCTGCCCCCCTCGCCCTATATAGCCACCTTGGTCAACAGCGCACGTCAGGCGGGTGCCATCATTCGCGTGCAAGGCAATCGCTTGATTTTGTCGCCACCTTTGGTGTTCTCGCTGCACGATGTAGACGAAACTCTCAGAATTTTGCACACTGCATTCACTGCAGCAGAAAAAACTTGATTTCACATCCCTATTCACAAAGGAGAATTCTCATGAAAATGCGCACACGTTTGTTGGTTTTATCCGCTGCCACCATGGCATCAGCCATGAGCAGCATCGCATTGGCCCAAGACAAATGGCCTAGCAAACCGATCGAAATCATTTACCCCTATCCACCAGGCAATGACATGGACGTTGTCACTCGGCTGCTGGCAGAGGGTATGAGCAAACGCTTGGGCGTGCCTGTGCAAGTCATCAACAAACCCGGTGGTGGTGGCGTAGTGGGCTTTGCCGAGATGACTCGCGCCAAGCCTGACGGCTACACCATTGGTACCTGGACCCCGGGGCCCGGCATTTCGCAAATCATTGCGGGCAATACGCCCTACAAAATGTCTGACTACCAATCAGTTGGCGGCATGCTGATCAATGACTTTGTACTCGCCTCGCGGGGTGATATTCCGGCCAACAACCTCAAGGAATTTGCCGCTTGGGCTAAGAAGAACGGTAAACCCGTGACCATCGGTAGCTATGCACCAGCCGCCGTTCCAGCTTTGATCGCGGCCAAAATCGCCAAGAAAGACGGCTGGGCCTACAAAGTAGTTTCATTCCCGAATCCCAGCGCCAAAGAGCTGGTAGCGGGCGATGCAGACGTCACCACGGCGGGCGCAGAAGGCGCTTTGTCATATGCCAAAGCCGGTCAAATCAAAGTCATCTCCGCGTGGGGACCTACGCGCAACCCGGTTTTTCCCAATGCGGCCACGCCAGCTGAAGAAGGCTACGGTGACATCTACTCTTGGGGTGGCATGGCAGCCCCAGTCGGCGTGCCCAAGGACATCATTCAAAAATTGTCGACAGTCATGATGGAAGCCCTCAAAGACAAGCCTGTTCAGGACCAGTTCAAAAAGGCCGGTATCCCTGCTCTGCCCATGACTGCAGAACAAATGAACAAGCGTGTAAGTGACGATACCGTCTGGATCGCTGAACTGATGAACGAACTTGGCTTTGCCAAAAAGTGAAAAAACATGACACCAAGTCGCACCTGACACCACCACGTTGGCGTTGGTCATGGGACAAAGGGCTGGTGCTCCTGCTGGCGCTCGCGGCCTTGTGCATGCTCTTGGCCACACCTGCGCTGATCACCCCCTTTCCAAGTCAGGCGGCCTGGTATGAATCAGCCGCGCTCTTTCCCCGACTGACATTGGGTTTGGCTGCAAGCGCCGGTTTGGTGGAGTTGTACAAGCGGCGAAGCACCGTCGAAGTGGCTGACTCCGATGAACTGGACTCCAGCCATGCCCGGATGGATCAGGCCTTGGGCATGCTGGTTTTGTTTGGCTTGTACATGCTGGCAGTGCCTTGGCTAGGTTATTTGACCAGCACCCTGGCCTTCATGCTTGCCAGTGGCATGTGGCTAGGTTTGGGCTTGCGAATCACCCTCGGTTTGGGGGTCTTGCTTTCATTGACCATGTGGTGGCTATTTGTGAAAGTGCTGAAGGTCTATTTCGGCCATGGCTGGTGGCTGTGATCATGGAGTTTTTTGACAGCTTCATACAGGGAATAGCCTCATTGGGCAGTTGGCAAATCGCTCTGTCCTTGCTGGCAGGTGCCGCGTTGGGGATAGTGGTGGGAGTGTTGCCTGGCGTGGGCCCAGGGGTGACGATTGCAGTGTTATTGCCTTTCACCTATGGCATGGCACCTCTGGCTGGAATTTCCTTGCTGCTCGGAGTGTATTGCGGCGCTTTTTACGGCGGCGCCGTGACGTCGATTTTGATCCGTACTCCGGGCGAAGCCTCATCGATCATGACGATGTTCGACGGCTACCCGATGGCCAAAAATGGCCAAGCCCAACGCGCTTTGTCTTTGGCATTCATGTCGGCCTTTGTGGGTGGTATCGTCAGCGCCTTGTTGTTGGGCTTGGCCGCCAAACCCATGGCCGGATTTGCAGCCCGCTTTGGCGCTCCCGAAAGTGTCATGGCCATCGTGTTGGCTGCGGTATGCGTGGGCAAAGCGTACCGTCAACAATTTGCGAGCGCCATGATGATGATGGGCTTGGGTTTCTTTTTGGCCACCGTGGGCATTGACCCCAACTCCAACGAGCAACGCTATACCTTCGACATCCCCGGCGTGCTAAGCGGTATCCCGCTGGTGCCGGTGGCTGTGGGCTTGTTTGGCATGGCACAAGCGCTGGTCATGGTCAGCTCTCCTGTGCCGCACTTCGATGAAAGTCTGATCCAAAAAGCCGGAGTGTCTTGGCGGGGTTTCATGGAGCCCTTTCGTTATCCAAAAGCTATGGCCAAAGGCTTATTCTTGGGTTCGGCCATTGGCGTCTTACCCGCTGTAGGCGCGGCCTTGTCCACCTCGCTGGCTTATTTCTGGGCTCAGCGTGGCGCCAAAGACACCACGCCCTTTGGCGAGGGCAACCCTGAAGGCATCGTCGCGGCCGAATGTGCCAACAATTCCAATTCGGGCGGTGCCATGATCACGGTGCTGACATTAGGCATTCCCGGCGATGCCATCACAGCCATCATCATGGGTGTGTTCGTTGTGCATGGGATCGTGCCTGGTCCGTCATTGTTCACGGACCGCCCAGAAATCATCCATGGCGTATTGGCTTCTTTGCTGGTGATCAACGTGGTCATTCTGTTGATGCTGGTTTTATCGGTCAAATACCTCGCACAGTTAGCCTATGTAAATCCACGCATTTTGGGCCTGGCCATTTTGGCCTTGTGTTTTGTGGGCGCCTTCTCTGCAGCCAACAGCATGTATTACGTGATCATTGCTGCCATCTTTGGGGTTTTGGGTTTGGTCTGCGCGCGAGCTAACATCCCGACCATCCCTTTGATTTTGGGAATGGTCATGGGCGACACCTTAGAAGCCACTTTGCGCCAAACGCTGGGTCGCAGCGAAGGCTCTTTCATGCCCTTTCTTGAACGTCCCATTTCGGCACTCTTGGTTGCGACCACCCTCTTGTTGTTGGTGTGGCCATGGCTTAGCCGTTGTTGGTTTTCAAACACACGTAACTCATGAGCACTGCTTACATCACCGACGAATTGTGCTTCTGGCACGACCCAGGCAATTACGCCTTGATGCTCAAACCCGGCGGCTATGTCGAACCATACAACCGTCACATTGAAAACGCTGATCCCAAACGACGTTTGCACAACCTGTTGCAAACCAGCGGGCTGATGGACCAATTGACTGTCATGCCTGCACGTGATGTTTTGGCTGAAGAATTGACCCGCATCCACAGCGCAGCCTATGTGCAGAAAGTACAGCAACTGGCTTTGCAAGGCGGCGGTAACACTGGCGTGGGTGCACCCATTTCCAGCAATGGGTGGGACGCGGCCAGGCGATCTGCAGGCTGCGCCTTGACTGCGGTCGATGCTGTCTTAAAGGGTAACGCACAAACAGCGTATGCCTTGACACGACCTCCTGGGCACCATGCTGAGCCCGAGCAAGGCATGGGTTTTTGTGTGTTCTCCAATGCCGCCTTGGCGGCGGCGCATGCCATTGATGTGTATGGATTGAAACGTGTCGCCATCGTCGACTGGGATGTGCACTTTGGCAATGGCACGCAAAAAAGCTTCGAAAACCGAGCTGATGTCTTGACCATTTCGGTTCACCAACAGGCTGGATATTTGCTAGTCAAAGGCGAAGCCGATGAGCTGGGAACCGGCCTTGGCTTAGGCTATAACTTGAATCTGCCTCTGCCTCCGGGGTGTGGCTTTGGTGCCTACCGCGAAGCCTTTGAACAGGTAGTTCTGCCCGCGCTGGACGCATACAGACCTGAGCTGATCATTGTGCCTTGCGGCTACGACGCCGGCAGGTTTGACCCTTTGGGTCGCATGCTGCTGGACGGAGTTGCTTTCCGCTGGATGACAGATGCCGTGCTGGACATCGCCCAGCGCCACTCACAAGGCCGTTTGGTCATGACCCACGAGGGTGGGTACTGCCCTGTATCTGTGCCTTTTTGGGGCTTGGCAGTGCTGGAGCAATTGTCGGGTTGCTCTTCTCAGGCGACATGCCCCTTCACCCCACAACATGACTTGATGCCTGGACAACAACTGCAAAGCTATCAACGCGACCTGAGCCGGCAGTTGTCAGCGCATTTTGAAGAGGTCAGACAACGCCATTGGCGCTAACAGATCGTCAGCACTCTGCTCATGGCGCAGAAAGCGACTTTTTATTCAGCCTTGATGTTGGCATCCCTGATCACCTTGCCCCACTTGGCATAGTCGCTCTTGACCTTCTCGACTGTCTGAGCTGCTGTCATAAATTCTGCGTCGCAGCCCAACTGTTTATATTGTTCTTGCAAGCTTTTATCTTCGCCCGCTTTGAGCAGTGCCTGTGACAACCGTGCCACAACTTCTGGGGGCAATCCGGCAGGACCCATCAGCTCAAACCATCCCGTGGAATCGAAACCCTTGTAGCCCAGTTCTTCCATCGTGGGCACCTCTGGAAAAGCCCCGGAACGTTTGGGCGAAGTCACCGCCAGGACGCGAATCTTGCCAGACTTGTAAGGGCCCACCGCCGGCGACAATGAGGAGAAAAGCATGGGCACCTGGTTGCCCATCAGGTCGGTCATCGCTGGCGCGCCACCCTTGTACGGAATGTGCAAAAGGCTCACCCCAGTGAAGCTTTTTAACAGCTCTCCAGAAAAGTGGTGGGGACCCGCAACGCCTGAGGTGCCGTAACTCCATTTGTCCGGTTCTTTTTTTGCCGCTGCCACCACGTCAGCAACGCTCTTGAATGGTGAGGAAGGATGCACCGCAAGCACGCTGCCGGTACTGCAAACATGGCCAATGTGGGTGAACGAGTTGAGGTGGTGGTAACTCACTTTGGTCAGGTGAGGCGCAGTGGTGAAGGGGCCTCCATCGGCAAAGTAAAGCGTGTAACCATCAGGTGGGACCTTGCTGATGAAGTCCGCTGCCAAACCACCGGCAGTGCCCGGCTTGGGTTCGACGATGATGGGTTGCCCCAGCAGCTGCTCAAGAACGCGCATCAGCGGTCGCGCAGTCGCGTCCGCTGCCCCGCCGGCCGTGTAGCCCAACACGACCCGAATGGGCTTATTGGGGTAAGCCTGGGCAAAGGCCTGTGTGGCCCCAACCGCAGCAAGGGCCAAAGCAATGGCTGCTATGCGCTTGATCATTGTGTGTCTCCAAGTGGCTATCAGTGAATAAAAATTGCAAGTGATCAGTCGACACGCACGACCAACTTGCCAAGGTGTTGATTGCTTTGCATGATTTGCTGGGCAGTCGGCAGGTCATCCAAGGCGAAAACCTGGTCAATCAATGGCGACACGCGGCCATCTGCCACCATGGGCAGCAAATCGCGCTCCAACGCCTGCGCAGCAGCAATACGGTGAGCCGTCGTGCGCATCTTGTTGGACACGCCGAACAACTGCAGCCGCTTACTGTGCAGGGCACCAAGATCCATGGGGGCTTCGACCTGCCCGTCAACATAGCCCACCATGGCCAATCGCGCCTGAAAACCCATCGCTTCAATGCATGCGGGAAAGACACTGCCACCCACGTTGTTCACCACCAGATCAACACCTTGATTCTGAGTGACCTGCATAACGGCAGGGACAAAGTCGGGCTTTCGTGTGTGCAATGCGACATCCAGGCCCAATGCCTTCAAGCGTTCGAGTTTCTCAATGGAGCCCGATGTGCCAATCACCTTCGCACCCAGAGCTTTGGCAACCTGCAGCGCAGCCACACCAACGCCCGAAGAGATACCGGTCACCAACACCCACTCGCCAGCGGCCAGCCGGCCGTGGGCCATTACCGCTTCATAGACTGTGAGGAACACCACAGTCGTCGCAGCTGCTTGTTCCCACGTCAAGCGCTGAGGAGCCGCGAACACTTCATCTGCCGTCATGCAGCCGTGTTCCGCGAAGGCACCATCGCAGCGGCCCATGACACGGTCACCCACCTTCCAGCGTGTGACGCCGGCGCCCAGCGATGTCACGACGCCAGCCGCCTCAAAACCTGCGGGTCGAGCCGATGATGCAGTGTGCAGGCCGTGGCCCGCAATGAACTCACCGCGATTGAGCGCCGCGGCATGGATACGAATACCCACCTGGCCAGGCCCGGGATGCGGAACGGGAATGTCGCGCAGCTCAAGCGACATTGCATTGTTTACCGTACGGATCCACCATGATTTCATGTTGTTACTCCTGTTCGTTGGAAATATTAGCATTGAGGATGAAGCGCAATCCGCCATTTAAAGGCTCATACGACACCTAGTGATTTGAGCCACGCCAACTCATCTGCCTGCACGCCGAACTCGCCAAACACTTCTTCGTTGTGCTCGCCGACCGCTGGACCACTGCGCGGCGTGGTGGGCGTGTGATTGGAAAAGCGCGGAACTATGCAAGGTGCGGCCACATGGCCCAAGTCAGGGTCGGGCAATTGAATCAAGGATTCTCGTGCTTGCACATGCGGATCAGCCACCAGGTCCTCAATGGAATAGACCTTGCTGTGGGGCACTTCATGGCGGGTCAGGATGTCTTGAATTTCAGCCAGCGGCAAGCTCAAACACCAGTCGGCAACAATGCCATCCACCTCGTTGCTGTGTTGCAATCGGGAGGCGGAAGTTGCCAGTTTGTCGCCTTCCAGTAAATCAGCGCGGCCCATGGCGTCAAAGATGCGGCGATAGCTGTTGCCACTGGTGCCAACGATCGTGAGCCATTGACCATCTTGCGTGGCAAAGATATTCGACAAGGCTGAATACGTGGCTCGGGCGCCCGTGCGCTCTCGCACAATCTGCTGGTGTTGGTACTCCACAGGAAGGGGATCCAGCATGCGCATCAAGGCTTCTGTGGCGGCCAGATCGATTTCGCAACCGCGTTGTTCGCCAGGGGGCCTGCGCGCACGGTCTGCCAACGCCGTGGCAATAGAGAAAGCGCCGAACAGCCCGGAGATCACATCACCCAATGGGTAGTTCATGTGTTGAGGAGACCTTCCGCTCTCCCCTGTCAGTTGCGCAAAGCCACTCATGGCCTCGAAGATTCGGGCAAAACCGGGACGGCGTGCATAGGGACCTGTTTGCCCAAATCCGGTCAGGCGAAGCACGATCAGGTCGGGGTTATGTTCATGAAGCGTTTTCAGATCCAAGCCCCATCGGTCCATGGTGCCCGTTCGAAAATTTTCGACTAAAACGTCAAAGCTGGGCAGCATTTTCAAAAAAAGCGCCTTACCCTCAGGCTTACGTACGTCCAAGGTGATGCCACGTTTGCCTCGATTGGTTACTTTCCAGAACAGCGCATGCGGCCCCATGACCGGCAACATGTGGCGCAGCGTATCGCTGCCGTCAGGCAGTTCAAGCTTAGTCACTTCTGCGCCCATGTCCCCGCACAAGGTGGCGGCAAAAGGTGCTGCCACCACAGTCGCCATGTCAAGTATGCGTATGCCCTGCAGCGGGCCACTGTTGGTCGGAGTGTCGATCATGTGGGGGTCAGTCTGGTTTGATCTTGTTGTCTTTCACGATCCGGGTCCATGTTGCGATTTGCTCACGCAAGTAGACGCCAAATTGCTCGGGCGTATTCGCCACCACTTGGTAGCCCATCTCATCCAGCTGCTTGCGTGTGGCTGGATGGGTGATGGCTTTTTTCATGGCCGCATGGATCTTGGCAATCACAGGAGGCGGGGTCTTAGCCGGCAACATCAGACCGAAAGTGGCCGCAGCTTCAATGCCGGGAAATCCAGCCTCAGCCAAAGTGGGTACATCCGGCAATAGCGGCGATCGTTCATTGGACAGAATGGCCAAGGCGCGCACCTTGCCTGCTTTGACTTGCGCACCGGAGGGGATCATGGCATCGATGGCCACGGGCAATTGACCGCCCATCAAATCGGCCAAAGCCGGTGCACTGCCCTTGTAGGGAATATGCTCCATCTCAATACCGATGCGCACCTTCAGCAACTCGCCCGCAAGATGGCCGAAGCTGCCCGTACCCGCACTCGCGTAACTCAGGCCACCTTTTTGTTGTTTGCTCAGCGCCACAAGTTCTTTGACGGTTTTTGCATTCACCGATGAACCCACAAGCAACAAGCCTTGGTTGTTCACCAACAGTGAGACAGGCGCCAGGTCTTTCAAAGGGTCATAAGGGGTTTTGATGCCCAGGGCTGTGTTGAGGTAAATCGGCGCACCCACAGCCAAAAGAACATGGCCGTCGGGTTCAGCTCGCACCACCGCATCGGTGGCTGTGATGGTGCCAGCCCCGGCGCGGTTTTCAACCACAATCGGCTGGCCCAGCACCTCACTCATGCCGGGGGCGATGGCGCGCATGACCAAATCGGTTCCCCCACCAGGGGCATAGGGCACGATCAAGCGGATGGTTTTGCTGGGGAAACTGTCTGCTGCACTTTGCGAGAAAGCCGATCCCACACAAGCCAAAGCCAAGGCGAGGAAGCCACAGGCTTGGCGAAAAAATATGACTTTCATGTTTCTTGTCTCCAAAGGTTAAACATCAACGCCTGCCCAAACTGGTCTGAAGCATTCGCACCAGGTTGAGCAGGCGTGGGGCAATCTGCTTTTCAAGAGTATCTTCTTGCAAGTAAAACTGCGCCACAGCGCAGTTCATGACGAGCAGCTCACCATCGACCATGAAGCCTAATGGCACCGATATCGCCACCATGCCTGCACTCGGCGAAGGCACGATGCAATAGCCATAGGCTTGAAATATTTTGCGCGAAGTATTGAGCTGTTTGCTGATCACAGGCCAAGCTTGAGGGTCCCGGGCTTTCAGCATGCCCTGAATTTCTCTGCGTTCGCCATCGCTAGTGGAGCAGTAGTAAGCATGCCCTAAAGATGTATCTGCAAATTGGCGGATGGCCCCCACGTCTGGCCGACCTGAAGGCGCATTTTTATCCACGCAGCTTTCAATCAGCACCAAATAGTCGCCACCGCGCATGGCCAGTGAGACAGCACCACGTGCGAAATCCGCCAGTTCTTGCATGTGCGGCCTTGCGAGTTGACGAACACCCAACTGACACAGCAATGGGTAGCCGAAAGACAGCACGCCTGCAGCCAAGCGGTAACGCGCTGTCTGCTCGTGGTATTTCAAATACCCCAGCAGGGCGAGTGTGCGCGTCAAGCGAACAACTGTCGGTCGTCCAATGCCCGTGCGTTGCGAAATTTCTCGGTTACCCAGCGATGAAGTGCCTGCGTCAAATGCACGCAGCACCTCCAATCCTTTGGCCAGGGTGTAGGCGAACTGTGGGTCTTTGATACTCCCCTCCTCGGAAAATTCTTGACTCACAGCAGGGATGTTCGAGCGTGACATAGGACTTGATTTTGCATTTGCCATGACTTACAGTCAACCACGAATAAAAATTATTCAATTATCTGACAAATTATCGGTCAGGTAATTGACGTCAAATTGACATCTACTGGAGCCCTGACCCATGTTTCAACCAGAACATCTTCAAACCCGCTTGAGTAAGAAGCTGGGTATTGCCCAGCCCATCTTTGGCTTCGCGCACGACCCTGCGGTGGTTGCGGCCATTTGTTGTGCTGGCGGCTTTGGTGTCCTGGGCGCCACACGGCACACGCCTGAAGAAATTGAACATGAACTGGCCTGGATCAGGAAGCAAGTGGGAGATCGCCCCTTTGGTGTGAACCTTGTCTTGCCCACGGGCATGCCCGAAATCAACGATCGCCAAGCCATCGAAGCGCAGCTGCCCGAAGCGCATAAAAATTTTGTACGCGGCATACAAGAAAAATACGGAGTTCCAGCGGCCTCGCAAGCCGGTATGCGTTCGCGCTTTGTACGGTCCGAAGAAGTGGCGCAGCAGCAACTGGAGGTGATCATGCGCTCGGACGTGAACTTGCTGGCTTGCGGTATCGGCTCACCCATGGATGTGATCGAGCGGGCCAAGGCTTGCGGAAAACTAGTGCTGGCTTTGGTGGGTTCGCCCAAGCATGCGCGTGCGGCTTTGGCCAAACCGATAGATATTTTGGTGGCTCAAGGTTATGACGCGGGAGCGCACACGGGCGTCATTGGCACGTATTCCTTGGTGCCACAGATTGTGGACATGGCAGGAGACGTGCCTGTATTGGCCGCAGGCGGTGTAGCGACCGGGCGCCATCTGGTGGCAGCGCTGGCCATGGGCGCTCAGGGGGTCTGGATGGGCACGGCTTGGTTGACCACCTCGGAACACCATATGCAAGATGCCTTGCGCCAGAAACTGCTCGAAGCCGGTAGTGACGACACGGTCATCTCACGCGCAGACAGCGGCAAGACCCTGCGCCAGATCCGAACCGCTTGGTCAGAAGAATGGTCTGCCCCTGGGGCACCTACGCCACTGAAAATGCCGCTGCAGGACATTCTGGTCGGCGACCTGCTCGGGGCCATCGATGAACACGAAATCAAACCGTTGATGCACCACCCGGCTGGGCAAAGCATTGCGTATTTCAACGAAGTGCGCACCGTGGCTGAAGTGATGAAAGACATCGTCGAAGACGCCTGCCACAGTCTAGAACGCCTGAGCGCCCCGTTCACAAGCTGAGCGCAGACAGTACCTCTTGCGTATGCTCACCGAGTGCCGGCAGGCGCCCTGCCCGGCGCTCGACACCCGGCAAATTCATCGGCAGGCTGGGCACACGGATCTTGACGCGTTCCGGTGCGGTAACCTCCACAAACAGGTCAGACGACACACCGGCTTGACCCGCTTTCACATCGGCCATGGTCCGGATAACCCCAGCCACGACACCCGCCGAAGCGAGCAAATCGCAAACTTGGTCGGATGTCATGTGCGACATGGCCTGGCTCAGAACGTCCATCAGAGCGGGTCTGTTGGCGACGCGCCCCGCGTTCTCCACAAAGCGGGGGTCACTCGACAGCTCGGGTGCGCCGATCGCGGCGCACAACTTGCCAAAGTGATCCTGGGTATAGGCCGAGACCACAATCATGCCGTCCGCAGTGCGCACCACATCGGCCGCAGGCGCGGTGTTGGGCTGGATGTTGCCACGTCGCAACGGCATCCGCCCGCTCAAATGGTACTCAGCCCAGGCATTGGCCATGGCCGAGACGGCCACATCGATCAATGAGATATCCACCAACCCGCCCCGCCCAGTAACGCCACGCCGCACCAATGCTGCCAAAACACCGTTGCTCAGGACCTGAGAAGCCATCACATCCACCACGGTGAAACCCACGCGCGTGGGATCGCGATCCGCATCGCCGTTCAGGCTCATCATGCCGCTTTCTGCTTGGGCAGCAATGTCAAAGCCCGGCCGCAAGCTGGCAGGACCTTGTTGACCGAAACCACTGACTTGGCCATAAACCATTCGGGGCGCCATCTCCATCAGCCGAGCAGCGCCAAGGCCTTGACGCTCCATAGTGCCCGGGCGAGCATTTTGCAACACCACGTCGGCACTGCAGGCCAGTTCTAGGGCCTGCTGGCGACCCCGCTCGCTGCGCAGATCCAGCACCACCGATCGCTTGCCGCGGTTGTAGGCACTGAACATCGGACCATAGGCATCATCCGCCCAACCGACATACCGGGCAGCATCCCCTGCGATGGCCTCGACCTTGATCACATCTGCACCCAGATCGCCCAGTATCTGAGCGGCCGCCGGTACGGCAATGTATTGGCCAAACTCGACCACCCTGAGGCCCTGCAAGGGTGGAATCTCTGAGGAGTCTGGGGTCGTCATGTTTTTTGTGTGCTTAAAAAAATATGAGTGCAGTGCTCAGCGGCCTTTGAAGACCGGTTTGCGTTTTTCCAAAAAGGCTTGGGCGCCCTCCTTAAAGTCTTCGCTCGCGAACAGACCTGGGCCGTTGTCGAGCTGGAACTGCAAAGCCTGTTCAACCGACATGGGCGCTTGTCGCAAACCGGCCTTGATGCGTCCGTAGGCGCGAGTGGGTCCTTGCGCAAAGCGCGCAGCCACGGCCATGGCCGCAGGCAGGGCTGAGCCTTCGCTCACAAAATCATCGGCCAAGCCCATGGCCAAAGCCTCAGCGCCCCGAACCTCCTTGCCCAACAACATCATGCGTCGCGCTCCAGCTGCCCCCAGGCGGGAGGGCAAAGACCAAAACAATCCGGCATCGGGCATGGCACCTACGCGCACGAAGGCACTGCAAAACGCAGCAGACTCGCCAGCAACGATCCAGTCGCAGCAGGTGGCCAGGCCCAAACCCGCACCATAAGCAGGTCCGTCCACAGCAGCGATCACCAGTTTGTCGCACAGCGCGATGCGTCGGTACAACCAGGTGTTGGCGCTCATTTGCGATCGCACCTGGGCTTCGGTTTTGGACGATAAGTCTTGCAAATTACCGCCAGACGAAAATGCGCCACCGGCGCCGGTGAGCACCGCGCAACGCAGTTCTGGTTCACGTTCCAGTTGGTCCAAAGCTGCAAGAATGCCTTCCACCACGCCCTTGGCCGACATGGAATTGCGAGCCTCAGGGGCATTGATAACGATTTGCATCACGCCGTCCGCAAGGGTCACGATCACGGGCGATGAATTTGTTGTATGCGAATCAACGGGATCTTGCATTTGTCGAGTCCTTGCGATGGTGAGCGGTGTTAAGGGTTCAGCGACGAGGTGGCCACGCGTTCCAAATGCAAGGCAGCATCGCCAAACAGGTTGGTGGCCAGTGCCAGGCGCTTCACATAGGCTCCAACCTCGTATTCCTGGGTCATGCCGATCGCGCCATGCAGTTGCACCGCCTCTTCCCAGACATGGTGAGCCACTTGCGACACAAAGGCCTTGGTGGAGGCTAAGTGACGCTTGAGCTCGGGGTCCGATTTGATTGCAGTAGCGTCATAAAGGTTGGCGGTCATCCGCATGAGGGAGCGCGCTTCTTCGATCTCGACAAACATGTCGACAAAGCGATGCTGTACCACCTGGTTAGCGGCGATCGGTTTGCCAAATTGGCTGCGCGTACCCAAATACTCGCGGGTGATATCAAAGGCGCGGGCCATCGCGCCCACAGTGTCAGCACAATGCGCCAAGACGGTTCGATCTAGCGCCACCTCCAAT
>CANGKR010000033.1 GCA_947454355.1 Comamonadaceae bacterium | reverse complement strand
CGCTTTGTGCTGTCCAACGGCCACGGCTCCATGCTGATTTATTCGGTCTTGCATTTGACCGGCTACAAGCTGCCGATCGAAGAACTGAAAAACTTCCGCACCCTGCACAGCAAAACCGCAGGCCACCCCGAAGTGGGCGTGACCCCCGGCGTGGAAACCACCACCGGCCCACTGGGCCAGGGCATCACCAACGCCGTGGGCATGGCGCTGGCCGAGAAGATGTTGGCCGCTGAGTTCAACCAAGACGGCCACAAAATCGTCAACCACCACACCTATGTGTTTTTGGGTGATGGTTGCCTGATGGAAGGCATCAGCCATGAAGCCGTGGCCCTGGCTGGCGCCTGGAAGCTGAACAAACTCATCGCCCTGTACGACGACAACGGCATCTCCATTGACGGCAAAGTTGCCCCTTGGTTCATCGACAACACGCCCCAGCGCTTTGCCGCCTGCGGCTGGAACGTGATCGACGCTGTCGACGGCCATAGTGCCGCCGCGGTGTCCAAGGCCATCGCAACGGCCAAGCACAGCGCCGACAAGCCGACTTTGATCGTCTGCAAGACCGCCATCGGCAAGGGCTCGCCCAACCGTGCAGGTACCTCCAAAGCCCACGGCGAGCCTTTGGGCGCCGAAGAAATCAAGCTCACCCGCGAAGCCCTGGGCTGGACGGCCGAGCCCTTCAAGATCCCCAAAGAGGTCTATGCCGACTGGGACGCCAAGGCCGCTGGCAAAGCCCGCGAAGCCGAGTGGAACAAAACCTTTGCCGCTTACAAAGCCGCCTTCCCTGCACAAGCCAAAGAGTTCGTGCGGCGCATGAAGGGCGAGCTGCCCAAGAACTTCAACCAAGTGGCGTTTGACGCCGTCGTGGCCGCCCACACCAAGGGCGAGACCGTGGCCAGCCGCAAGGCCAGCCAGCTGGCGCTGGAAGCCTTCACCGCCGCACTGCCCGAAATGTTGGGCGGCTCGGCCGACCTCACCGGATCCAACCTGACCAACACCAAATCCACACCCGCTTTCCGCGTGGACCTGGCCGGTGACGTGGTCAAGACCGAAGACGGCAAAATCGGTCGGCACATCAACTACGGCGTGCGCGAATTCGGCATGGCCGCGATCATGAACGGCGTGGCGTTACATGGCGGTTACATCCCTTACGGCGGCACCTTCCTGACTTTCTCAGACTACAGCCGCAACGCCATCCGCATGGCAGCGTTGATGAAGCAACGCATCATCCACGTGTTCACCCACGACTCCATTGGCTTGGGTGAAGACGGCCCGACTCACCAGTCCATCGAGCACGCGGCCAGCCTGCGCCTGATCCCCGGTCTGGACGTGTGGCGCCCCGCCGACACGGCCGAAACCACCGTGGCCTGGGCTGTGGCGCTGCAAAACGCCCACCGCCCATCGGCTCTGCTGCTGTCGCGCCAAAACCTGGCTTACTCACCCAAGAGCGATCTGGGCGACATCAGCCGTGGCGCGTATGTTCTGTCTGAGCCAGAACACGTTGGCATCAAAAAGATCCACGGCGTGATCATCGCCACCGGCTCTGAAGTGCAACTGGCCCTGGCCGCACAAAAACTGTTGGCCGAACGCAAGATCGGTGTGCGCGTGGTCTCCATGCCCAGCACCAATGTGTTCGACCGCCAGGACACTGAATATAAACAAAGCGTGCTGCCCGCTGGCATCCCGCGCGTGGCGGTCGAGATGGGCTCCACCGATGGCTGGTGGAAATACGGCTGCGCTGCGGTGGTGGGCATCGACACCTTTGGCGAGTCTGCACCCGCCCCTGTCTTGTTCAAACACTTTGGCTTCACCGCCGAGAACGTGGCCGACACCGTTCACGCCGCTTTGACAAGAGGCTGAACGCCCTGACCAGTGGCGAACGGATACCCGTTCGCCAGGGATCAGGTTGCTGAAAGGATCCTGATTTCTAATCTGGTTACGTAACCGATTCGTAACTTTTGACATAGGCTTTCAAAATGACCATCAAGGTTGGCATCAACGGCTTTGGCCGTATCGGACGTCTGGCACTTCGGGCAGCGCTGAAAGGTGACTTCAAAGACCTGCAGATCGTGGGCATCAACGATCCCAAACCAGCCGACTATCTGGCCTACATGCTCAAATTTGACAGCGTCCACGGCCGCTTTGACGGCACTGTCGAGCACACCGAAGACGCCTTGATCATCAACGGCAAACGGATTGCCCTGAGCCATGAGCGTGACGCGCACAACCTTCGCTGGGGCCAGATGGGGGTGGACACCGTGTTGGAGTGCACAGGCCACTACCTGACAGAACCCACAAGCAAAATGCACCTGGTCGCAGGCGCCAAAAAGGTCGTGATCTCTGCACCGTCCAAAGACACCATCCCCATGTTTGTGTTTGGCGTGAACCACCACAAATATGCTGGCGAAGCGATCGTCTCGAACGCCAGCTGCACCACCAATTGTCTGGCCCCCGTGGCCAAGGTGATGAACGACAAATGGGGCATCAAGCGCGGCCTGATGACCACAGTGCACGCCGCTACTGCCAGCCAGATGACCGTGGACGGTTCGTCCCGCAAAGACTGGCGCGGCGGACGTGGCATTTTGGAAAACATCATCCCCAGCAGCACCGGCGCGGCCAAGGCGGTGGGCGTGGTGATCCCCGAAATCAAGGGCAAGATCACTGGCATGGCTTTTCGCGTACCGACCTCGGATGTGTCCGTCGTCGACTTGACCATCGAGCTGAACAAAGAAGCCAGCTACGCCGAGATTTGCGCTGAAATGAAAGCGCAAAGCGAAGGCCCACTCCAAGGCATCCTTGGTTACACCGACGAGAAAGTGGTGTCCACTGATTTCCGCGGCGAGTCCTGCATCAGCGTGTTCGACGCCACCGCTGGCCTCGGTCTGGACAAGACCTTTGTGAAGATCGTGGCCTGGTACGACAACGAATGGGGCTACGCCTGCAAATGCCTGGAAATGGTGCGGGTGGTGTCTAAAAAGAAGACCGCCTGACCCTTTACATCAAGGTGCAGGCTCACGAGCCCTGAACTCGGCACGCAGGCGAATCTGGGCGGCCACCTGGGCTGCTGTCATGGCGCCTTTATCGCCCGCTTTTTGCTGCTGATCGAGCAGCAACTGCTTGGCTTGCGCCTCGGTGTTGAAGCCCGACGCCGCACCAGGCACAAGCCAAGCAGAAGCGCCGAACATCTCGCCCGACACTTCGGCCAACTGGGCATAGTGTTCGATCACAAACCGGTAAGCCATTGCGCTGTGGATCCCGTTTTCAGACACCAGATGCGGCAAGCGTGAAGCGATGTTGCTGGGCAGCACCCCGCGCAAAGACAAGTCCAGCACTTGCTGCGCAAGCGCGGGGTCTTTCACAGCGGACACGGCTTCGGCATAGCGCCAGCGGTCTTCCTCGCTATTGGCCGTTGTCAGTCGATGCAGCAGGCGGGCATAGCGCACAGCATTGGCGCCCACGCCCACAGCATGCATCACCGCATCCCGGACCTCCGGCGGTATGGGCTTTGTCCCGCTTTCATCCTCCAAGAACAAACTCTCAGCTTGCGCCAGGACTGCTTCATCGCCCCAGTGGGCCAAACTGCTGATCAGGCCATTGCGCAGCAATTGGGTTTCGCTGCTTTCACCCGCTTGTGCTTGCCAACCCAAGGTCTTCAACTCCGGCGCCAGCAGTTGGCGGGCCCGCGCACGCAAAGCCGATTGCACGGGTGTTTGGGCATACACAGCATCAAGGAAACTCAAACTCTTGCGGGACAGGTCCAGCAAAGTGGCGCGTCCCGCACCTTGGACCGCCGGCAGTTGCGACAGCAAATACTCATACGCAGACAGGGGCAGTTGCCCGATTTGCACCAACGCAAAACTGTCGCTCATCAAGGTGATACGCGCCGTGGGTACTAACGATGCAAACTCTT
Source organism: Comamonadaceae bacterium (assembly GCA_947454355.1). Classification (GTDB taxonomy): domain Bacteria; phylum Pseudomonadota; class Gammaproteobacteria; order Burkholderiales; family Burkholderiaceae_C; genus Limnohabitans_A. Next base: position 16,167 of record CANGKR010000033.1, on the reverse strand, counting down.
TGACGAGGGCGTCATACAGCGCGGGGGCGTACTGCACGCGGTAAAAACCTTGACCGCCAGCGTTGACCATCGGTGGTGTCGATGGGCAACCGGGCCATGTAAATTCTTGCCGTGAGCGGGTCAGCACCAAGCGGTGCGTCTTGCCACCATGCGAGACGATCAAAGGCACTTGCCACAAGCTGGCGTCAGCTGCCTGGGCATCGCTGGCAAAGCGTTGTTGCTGCACTTGCATTCGCGTGCGGCCTGCTTCACAACGGGCATCAATTTGCAAGAGGGGAAAGCCTTTTTGGTCGGTCCAGCTGCGGGCCATGCGACTCACATCCCGCCCTGCAGCCTGACCCATGTGGAACCACAAATCAGCCGCTGTGGCGTTGGAGAAACGTCGCTGCTGCATGTATGCGGCCAGGCCTTTTTGGAACACTGCAGGACCCAGCCAGCCTTCGATCATGCTCAAGACTGCACCACCTTTGGTATAGGTGATGTCATCAAACACATCGAACACACGGTCTTCATGCACCGCACCCGAGCGGATGGCGCGTGTAGCCGAGCTGGCATCTTTGACCATGGCCTGGTCGATGGGCTGCCTTCTGCGCAAGGGCACTTGCCATTCGGGATTGAAGTGGTCTGTGGCTTTCTCGGCCATCCAAGTGGCAAAGGCTTCGTTGAGCCAGATTTCTTCCCACGAGGCCGCAGTGACCAGGTTGCCAAACCACTGGTGCGCAATCTCGTGCGCCACTGTCGAAAAAACCTGGCGGCGGCGCTGCACTGCGCTGTTGTTCGGGTCAAAGAGCAAAGTGGTTTCAGCGTAGGAGATCAAACCCCAGTCTTCCATGGCGCCGCCACGGGTGCTGGGCACGGCCAATTGGTCCAGTTTGGGCAAGGCGTAATCGATGCCGAAATACGCCTTGTAAAACGGCAAGACCTTTTGCGTGACCTCCATCGCATAGGCTGCTTGCGCTCGTTTACCCGGTGCGGTGAATATGCGCAGCGGCACGCGACCGGACTGACCCTGCAGCACGTCAAAATGCCCAACGGTCAGAGCCACCAGATACGAGGGCATGGAAGGTGTGGGCTTGAAGGTGTGCAGTCGTTGGCTGCCTTGATCTTGGGTGGCCCGCACTGGCATGTTGGCGTACACGTCAAAAGACTTGGGCGCATTAACGGAGATTTCAAACACGCTGCGAAAAGCGGGCTCGTCGAAAGCGGGAAATAACTTGCGCGCAAAAACTGCTTCGAGTTGGGTGGCCAATATGTCGCGTGATTGACCTTGGTCCTTGTAGGGTGCGCGGTACAGACCAGCATCGGTTTTGTTCACACGGCCGGTGTACCGCACAGTCAGAGCATAGCGACCAGGCACAATGGAATGCCCGTCTTGCGGGATCAATCGCCAGGTTTGGGTGGCAGGGTTTTTCTCTACCCGCAAGGCGCGATGGGCACGGTTTGCAGTGCCCGTCGATAGGCTCACCTGCGTGGCCTCCAGATCATCGGCATGCAGGGTGATGTCTGCAGCGGCACGCTCGACTTTCAATGCAATCGTGGCGCGGCCCGAAAAGACATCAGACCCCGGGTCCAGATCGAAATGCAAACGGTAGTGGGTGGGCCGGATGTCTTTGCTCAGCGCACCAGGAGTGGTCTTGAAATCAAAACGCGCTTGCGCACCGGCCACAGAGGCCATCAGCACAGCCGAGAGCCACACGGCCGACTGGACCCATTTTTGAAACATACTTCGCTCCCTGCTGAGATGCTTGATTTTACAAAGCATCTTCAGGGGGAAGTCTACGCAGATCAGCTGAAAATTTCGAGCTTGCCGTCCAAGCTCATCAAGCCCAATTGCACGGCCAAGGCGGGCTGTTTGATTTTGAGTTGCTCGCGAAAAGCCATCAACGCGGCCTTGTGAGTTTCGGTCTCAATTTCGGGTGTGGCGACCTTGGCTTCACCATAGGCGATCTTGGCGGCGCCGCAATCTCTGTGGTTGACCACAATGACTTTTTTGATGTTGTGCAACTGCACCGACGTCCCCAGGTTGTCCCAGAAGGCTTGCTGCCAAGCTTGGAAAGCAGGTGCCACCACGCCAATGGACGCACCAGCAATGGTGAAGGCGCTGTATTTGCCCACCAGGCCATCGGCCGCCTGTTGTTTGCTGACCAGGTCTTGAAAGCGGGGGTCGATGCAAGACAAGACCATGGCTTCGTAGTTGCCCGAGGCCGCATGGGCGCCGAAGGCCATCATGCCCACGCTGGTGAACAACACGCTGCCACCCGCCGCCTTGATGAAGCTTCTGCGGGAATGGGCTTCCAGAAGCATGCCGCCACAACCTACCGGTTTGTATTTGAGGTTTCCTGAATTCGACATTTCAAACTCCTAATGAATGGAGACTCTATTCTGTAGATCGGAATTACCACTCCATATACCAAGGTCTTTGCCTGTCAGGGAGTGAGTACACGTGAAGCAGAGAGCAACAGGAATTGAATCACAAACACTCCACTCCGCGTATGTAGCACACGCGAAGTGGGGTTCAGGTCAGGCCTTGACCGCGTCCATGGCCGCGTTGAACGTGGCGCTGGGGCGCATGACGGCGCTGACCTTCTTCATGTCAGGCATGTAATAGCCGCCGATGTCGACAGGCTTGCCTTGTACGGCATTGAGCTCTTCCACGATCTTCTTTTCGTTCTCGGTCAGGGCTTTGGCCAAAGTAGCGAACTTGGCGGCCAAGGCCTTGTCTTCGGTTTGAGCAGCCAATTCTTGGGCCCAGTACAAGGACAAATAAAACTGGCTGCCGCGGTTGTCGAGCTGGCCGGTTTTGGGTGAGGGGTTCTTGTTGTTGTCCAACAATTTGCCCGTGGCCGCGTCCAGCGTCTTGGCCAAGATTTTGGCTTTCTCGTTGCTGTACTTGATGCCCAGGTCTTCAAAGCTCACCGCCAGAGCCAAGAACTCGCCCAGCGAATCCCAACGCAAGTGGTTTTCTTCGACCAACTGTTGCACGTGCTTCGGCGCAGAGCCACCGGCTCCGGTTTCGTACATGCCGCCACCGGCCATCAAAGGCACAACCGACAACATTTTGGCGGAGGTGCCCAATTCCATGATGGGGAACAAGTCGGTCAAGTAGTCACGCAAGATGTTGCCCGTGGCGCTGATGGTGTCTAAGCCACGCACCACACGCTCGAGCGTGTAGCGCATCGCACGCACCTGGCTCATGATCTGGATTTCCAGGCCCGCCGTGTTGTGCTCGTGCAAGTACATCTTGACCTTGGTGATCAATTGCGCTTCGTGCGGACGGTACTGGTCCAGCCAGAACACCACGGGCATGCCGGAGTTGCGGGCGCGGGTCACGGCCAGCTTGACCCAGTCGCGGATCGCAGCATCCTTACATTGGCACATGCGCCAGATGTCACCGGCCTCGACGTTCTCGCTCAGCAGCACTTCACCGGTATTGATGTCGGTGATGTTGGCCACGCCGTCTTCCGAAATTTCAAAAGTCTTGTCGTGTGAACCGTATTCTTCGGCTTGCTGCGCCATCAAGCCCACGTTGGGCACAGTGCCCATGGTCTTGGGGTCGAAGGCCCCATGCCATTTGCAGAAGTTGATCATCTCCTGATAAATGCGGGCAAATGTCGACTCGGGCATCACGGCCTTGACGTCTTTCAAACGGCCGTCGGCACCCCACATCTTGCCGCCGTTGCGGATCATGGCGGGCATGGAGGCGTCCACGATCACATCATTGGGCGAGTGAAAGTTGGTGATGCCTTTGGCTGAATCGACCATGGCCAGCTCGGGGCGACCTTCATGGCAGGCATGCAGATCGCGCTTGATTTCGTCTTGCTTGCTTTGTGGCAGGGTGGCAATTTTGTCGTACAGATTGACCATGCCGTTGTTCACGTTCACGCCCAGTTCGTCGAACAATTTGGCATGTTTGGCAAAAGCATCTTTGTAGAAGATTTTCACGCAGTGGCCGAACACGATGGGGTGCGAGACCTTCATCATGGTAGCTTTGACGTGCAGCGAGAACATCACACCCGTGTTGTGCGCGTCTTCAATTTCTTTCTCGTAGAACTCGAGCAAGGCCTTCTTGCTCATGAACATGCTGTCGATCACCTCGCGGTCGAGCAAGGAGACTTTGGGCTTGAGCACAATGGTTTTGCCGCTCTTGGTGATCAGCTCCATGCGCACTTCGCGGGGGCGGTCCAGGGTCATGGACTTTTCACCGTGATAGAAATCGCCCGCATGCATGTGTGAGACGTGCGAGCGCGAAGCCTGGCTCCACTCGGCCATGCTGTGGGGGTTCTTGCGGGCAAACTCTTTGACAGCGCGGGGGGCACGGCGGTCGGAGTTGCCTTCGCGCAATACGGGGTTGACGGCCGAGCCAATGCAACGGTTGTAACGTGCGCGGATGTCTTTTTCGGCGTCCGTTTTGGGTGCATCAGGGTAGTCGGGCAGGGCGTAACCCTTGGACTGCAGTTCCTTGATGGCCAAGTTCAACTGACCAACAGAGGCGCTGATGTTGGGCAATTTGATGATGTTGGCTTGAGGCTTGAGCGTGAGTTTGCCCAGCTCAGCCAGGTTGTTGGGCAAACGCTGGGCTTCGGGCAAGAGGTCAGAGAACTCACCCAAAATACGCGCAGCCACCGAAATGTCACTGGACACCACATCGATGCCCGCAGAAGCCGCAAAAGTTTGAACGATAGGCAAAAAGGACGCTGTCGCCAACAAAGGGGCTTCATCGGTCAGGGTGTAAATGATTTGGGGTTTGTCTGCTGCCATGGTGTTCTATATCGAAGGAAAAAAAGGTCGGAAAACGAATACTGTATTCGATCTTGAAACCCGCCTGCCCAAAAGGCAGCGGGGCGTGTGATTTTTCCGTACAAGCCTTGTTTTTAATCTGAAAACCTTGCAAGAGGGTGACAAGGGTGGTCGGACCCGCACCGGGGGCGGATGGGTACTAACCCTTAAGTCGCCCAGGCTGCAGAAATCCCTGCCAAATTCCATTACGCTGATGGCCATGACACCCGATTCGCCATACCAAACCCTCTCTGACCTGTTGCAACGGCATGCCCAAGCCCAGCCCCATGCTGCGGCCATTCGTGACCCGGAAACGAGCTTGAGCTACGCTGCCCTGAACGAGCGCATCAACCGCGTGGCGTGTGCCCTGCAACGGGACGGTGTGTCGCCAGGCGAGGCCATTGCGATTTGCAGTCTGTCCGGTGTGGACTATGCCTGCGTTTTTTTGGGTGCCCTGCGGGCAGGCGTGGTGGTCGCGCCCTTGGCGCCATCGGTCACGCCTCAGATCCTCACGGGCATGCTGCGCGATGCACAGGCTCGCTTGCTGTTCCTGGACGCAGCAGCCTTGGCTCTGGTGGAGCCTGAGATGCAAAGCTTGAAGCGCATTGCACTCGACGGTAGCGACGCTGGGCAGACCCTGGAGGCTTGGCTGGCCCCGGCCCACATTACACCCAGCCCTGTGAATGTGGCCCCTGAAGCGGCCTTCAACATCATTTATTCGTCTGGCACCACAGGGACGCCCAAAGGCATTGTGCAGTCGCATGGCATGCGCTGGATGCACATGCGCCGCGGCCTGACCTATGGCTACAGCCCCGCCACCTGTTCGCTGCTGTCCACGCCTTTGTATTCGAACACCACGCTGGTGGTGTTCTTCCCCACCCTGGCCTTGGGCGGCTGTGTGGTGATCATGCCTAAGTTCAATGCCGCGCAGTACCTGGTACTGGCTGAGCAACACCGCATCAGCCACACCATGCTGGTGCCCGTGCAATACCAGCGCATCATGGATTGCCCGAGCTTTGATCAGCACGACCTGTCAAGCTTTCAAGTCAAGTTCTGCACCAGTGCGCCGTTTGCCGCCTCGCTCAAAGCCGATGTCCTGCGCCGTTGGCCAGGCTCCTTGATCGAGTTCTACGGCATGACCGAAGGCGGAGGCACCTGCATCCTGCATGCCCACGAGCATCCCGATAAGCTGCACACAGTGGGCCAACCGTCTGAAGGCCACGACATCCGCTTGATCGATGAAAACGGCGTGGAACTGCCCCCCGGTTCGACCGGCGAAGTAGTGGGCCACTCACCCGCCATGATGAACGGCTACCACGGCCAACCCGAAAAAACGCGCGAAGCCGAGTGGTACGACAGCAGCGGTCGGCGCTTCATTCGCACGGGCGATGTGGGCCGCTTCGATGCCGACGGCTTTTTGACGCTGGTCGATCGCCGCAAGGACATGATCATCAGTGGCGGCTTTAACCTCTACCCCAGCGACCTGGAGGCTGTCTTGCGCGAGCACCCGCGCATCAAAGAAGTAGCGGTGGTGGGCGTACCTTCGCGCGAATGGGGTGAAACGCCAGTGGCCTACGTGGTCTTGAGGGATGGCCAAACGGCCACAGCACCAGAGTTGATGGACTGGTACCAACAACGCGTGGGCAAAACCCAGCGCTTGTCGGCGCTGCACTTCATCGAAGAACTGCCCCGCAGTGCCATTGGCAAAATCCTCAAGCGCGAACTGCGCGATTTGACGCCACCATTGACACATTGACGATGCTCCCCGCCCACTTGTTCGCCCTGTTTTTCACCGTCGCTTTGATGGCGATCACGGCGTACTTTTTGTTGGGGTCTGTGCCTTTGCTCACACTCAAGCACGACAACCCGATCGACGGGCCTTTTGTCCGCTCGTTTTACATCACCTATTTCAAAATGGCTTTTGTCGTGGCACTGGCCACCGCCGTCAGCTATGGCCTGGCGGGTCGTCCGGTATTCGCGGTGGGCGCCGCAGCCATTGCCGCGCTGACCTGGTGGGTGCGCTTTCATTTTGTGCCGCGTATGGACCAACTGAGCGCCGATATCCAGACACAAGGACCTGACAGGGTGCCGGACTTTCACGCCATCCATAAAAAAGCCATTCTCATCAACACCACACAGTTGATGACGATTTTGTGCAGCCTGGGTTTCTTTTGAATTCGCCTTCATTTGTATCGGTGCGTTACCGTACTGAATGGGGATGCCATCCATTGCAGAAATTAAGCATCCAGACAAAGCGCTTTTGAAATGCTGTACGGTGTCGTACATAAACCGATCCGCAAGGCGATCAGATCGAAGTTAGCGCTCATTTTCAGGTCTAGACTGCAGCATCCGAAGATCCCAGGTCTCGCTGAACGCAGGGCAGTTTTTGTTTTCCCACTCCAATGGTTTGATTGCGCAACTGAGCGCGGCTGACCAAGCTTTGCTCATCAAAAACTCGCGCCTGAAGGAGTTCAAGCGAGGTGATGTATTGACCGATGCGCACGTCTTACAAAGCAGCTGTTTTTTTCTGACCCGCGGGGCCGTGGCCTTGTTTGTGTCGGCCAAGCCGCCATCATTGGATCACGGCTTGACGGTGGGACTGATCGGGCGCGAAGGCGCAGTGGGCCTGCAAGCCCTGTGGGGCATGCCTTCGGGACATTTCAGTTGGCTGGTTCAGTCCGATGGCTTTGCCTACGAATTGGCAGCACAGGCGTTGCGGCGCATGGTTCAAAGCCGGCCGCATTGGCGGGAACTTTTTTCTCGCTACTTGTGGACGCTCTACCAAGACATCGCGCAGTTGGCTGCAGACTCGCACAGGCAGGACATACAAACACGCTTGGCCGACTGGTTATTGCGCAGTGCTGACCGCTGCGGCTCAGATGATTTGGTCATGACCCAAACCCACATCGCGCAAATGCTGGGCGTGCGTCGCGCCAGCATCACACAGGCTGCCAACATCATGAAAGAAAAGGGTTGGTTGAGCTATGTCAGAGGACAGATCACGCTGCTGGACCGCGAGGGCTTAGCATCCACTTTGGGTCGTGGCAAGACTGTGCGGTGAATCAACGATTCAGCCACCATCCAGCACCGGTTACTAAACCAGAACAAACCCGTGTTCACCAACGGGCAATGTAATAAAGTTTCACAATTTGTCGTACGATGGTTACATCGAACAACAGAGCGAGACTGACATGACCCTGAAAATCGGAATCAATGGTTTTGGCCGCATTGGCCGCATGGTGCTGCGCGCAGCGGTAGAAAACTTCTCGGACATCGAGATTGTGGGCATCAACGACTTGCTCGAACCCGACTATTTGGCTTACATGCTGCAGTACGACAGCGTGCACGGCCGGTTCAAGGGCAGCATCGCCGTCGATGGCAGCACGCTGATCGTCAACGGCCAACGCATTCGCCTGACGCAAGAACGTGACCCCGCCAACCTGAAATGGAACGAAGTGGGTGCCCAAGTGGTGATCGAAGCCACGGGGCTGTTTTTGGACAAAGACAGCGCCAGCAAGCACCTGGCCGCTGGCGCCCAGAAGGTGGTCATGTCGGCGCCGTCCAAAGACGACACGCCCATGTTTGTGTATGGCGTGAACCACAGCGCCTATGCGGGTGAGGCCATCATCAGCAATGCCTCTTGCACCACCAACTGCCTGGCCCCCTTGGTCAAGGTGGTGAACGACAAGTGGGGCATCAAACGCGGCTTGATGACCACCGTGCATGCGGCCACTGCGACGCAAAAAACAGTGGACGGCCCGAGCAACAAAGACTGGCGCGGCGGGCGGGGTATTTTAGAAAACATCATCCCCAGCAGCACGGGTGCGGCCAAAGCTGTGGGCGTGGTGATCCCGGCGATCAAGGGCAAACTGACTGGCATGGCATTTCGCGTGCCGACCTCAGACGTGTCTGTGGTGGACCTGACCGCTGAGCTGGACAAGCCAGCCACTTACGCCGAAATCTGTGCCGAAATGAAAGCCCAAAGCGAAGGTGCCTTGAAAGGCGTGCTGGGTTACACCACCGACAAGGTGGTCTCTACCGACTTCCGCGGTGAAGTCTGTACCAGCGTGTTTGACGCCGATGCCGGCATCGCTTTGGACAGCACCTTCGTCAAACTGGTAGCCTGGTACGACAACGAGTGGGGCTACTCCAACAAGTGTCTGGAGATGGCCCGCGTGGTGGCCCGCTGAGCATCCCCGCGCCGCTTGGCGCGATAAACACCAACGCCCACCTCCGTGGGCGTTGGCTTTTCAGCTCAGGTGTTTGCCGATGATCCCGGCCAATTCAAACATCGTGACCTGATCTTTGCCGAACACTTCTTTGAGCTTGCCATCGGCATTGATGGCGCGCTTGTTGGTCGCGTCTTGCAGGCTGTTGGCCTTGATGTAGTCCCAGATTTTTTTGACCACTTCAGTGCGTGCGTAGGTGCCGTCGCCGATCACCGCCATCAAGGCAGCGCTGGGCTTGAGCGTGCCCACTGCGGCTTTGCGCGGTGCTTTGGGAGCAGCGGTCTTGGCAACCTTTTTGGCCGCTTTTTTGGCGGCCGGGGTTTTGGCCGCAGCGACCTTGCCAAAGGGCGTCTTTTTAGCAGCGGTCTTACGCGGCGGGTACTTCTTGCCACCTTCGCGCTGCTCAAACTCAAAGCTCACTTTGCCTTCTTCCGCATTCCAAGCCAAGAAGGCCTTGAAGGTGCGGCGGGTGCGATTGCTCAAGAACTTATCGAGCAAGTCGGTCTTGCCTGTGGCCAGCAATTTGGTGACCTGCTCGCGCTCCACAGGTTGCTGCAAGATGACCTTGCCGGTCTTGAAGTCGCAGCTCGGCGTGGGCTGTGCGTCCGTAGGCACGGTTTTGGAGCACACGTAGTTGCTGCCATGCTCGTAAACTGGACTGCCGCATTTAGGGCAAACGCCCAAGGATTCACTGGCTGAAAAATCAACGATCTCGCCCGTGTCTTCGTTCTTTTTATCGTCGCCGAAGTCGAATTCGAGTTTCCAGTTTTTATCTTCTTCGTTGTACTTGAGCATCATCTCAGCGACAAAGGGCCAACCGGCTTTGGAGCGGAAGCCTTCAAGGGGGCCGATTTTTTTGTCGTTCAAAAATTGCTCGACTTCGGCAGGCTCGAAAGTGCGTCCGGCAGGCGATTTACCGAAAGAGAATCCGCAGCCTTCGCTCGCGCCATCGCTCCCTGTACAGGTATAGCGGCGGTAATTTTCTTTGACCACACCGCCGCAGTTGGGGCAGGGGGCGTGCAAGGTGGCGTAGTCGCCGGGCACGGTGTCGCGGTCGTATTCCTTGGCCTTTTTGACGATGTGCTCGGTCATGGCGGCAATGCCTTGCATGAACTCTTCGCGACTGAGCAGGCCTTGCTCCATTTGCGCCAGCTTGTGTTCCCACTCGCCGGTCAATTCGGGTCGTGAGAGTTCTTCCACACCCAAGCCGCGCAAGAGCGTCATCAACTGGAAGGCTTTGGCGGTGGGAATCAACTCGCGGCCATCCCGCAACATGTATTTTTCGTTGATTAAGCCTTCAATGGTGGCAGCGCGGGTGGCTGGCGTGCCCAAGCCTTTTTCTTGCATGGCTTCACGCAACTCGTCGTCGTCTACCAGCTTGCCAGCACCTTCCATGGCACCGAGCAAGGTGGCTTCTGAGTAGCGGGCAGGGGGGCGGGTTTTGAGGCCCTTGGCTTCCACCGACTCCACGCCGACTTGCTCGCCAGGCTGCACGGGCACCAGGTTCTGGCCCTTGTCACCGTCTTTGGCGTCTGCCACTTCTTCGGCAGCTTCTTTGCCATAAATGGCCAGCCAACCGGGCTTGACCAAGACCTTGCCCACGGTCTTGAAGTTGTGCCCCGCAGCCACAGTGATGCGAGTGGTCACCTGGTATTCGGCGCTGGGAAAGAACACCGCCATGAAGCGGCGCACCACCAGGTCATAGACTTTTTGCTCAGCCTCAGACAGGCCACTGGGCGCTTGCAGGGTCGGGATGATCGCAAAGTGATCTGACACTTTTTTGTTGTCAAACACGCGGGGTATTTTGCGGATGTAGTTGTTGTTCAAGGCCTTCAACGCGTGCGGGGCCAGGTGCTTCATGCCGCTGTCGGCCAGCATTTCAAAGGTTTGCTTGGCCACGGGCACGTAGTCTTCGGGCAGATGGCGCGAATCGGTTCGGGGGTAGGTCAAGGCCTTATGGCGCTCGTACAAGCTTTGCGCCAACGCCAGCGTGGTTTTGGCCGAATAACCGAACTTGCCGTTGGCTTCACGCTGCAAAGAGGTCAGGTCAAACAGGCCCGGGCTGGCTTGGGTGGTGGGCGAAGCCTCTTCGGTGACGGTGGCTTTTTGCCCGCGCACCGCATTGGCAATGGCTTGCGCGTCGCGTTCGGTCCACACACGGTCGGCTTTTTTCTCGCTGTCTTCGTCGTCTTTTTTCCACTTCGGGTCGAACCATTTGCCGGGAAAGCTGCCCGCCGCAGCTTCAAAGCTGGCGTGGATTTCCCAGTAATCGCGGCTGATGAATTTGCGGATCTGCTCTTCCCGCTCGACCACCACGGCCAAGGTGGGCGTTTGCACGCGACCCACGGTGGTCAAAAAGAAACCGCCATCGCGCGAGTTGAAGGCGGTCATGGCACGGGTGCCGTTGATGCCCACCAGCCAGTCGGCTTCTGATCGGCTGCGTGCGGCGTCAGCCAGGCCTTGCATTTGGGTGTTGCTGCGCAGTTGGTCAAAGCCGTCGCGAATGGCTTGCGGCGTCATGGACTGCAGCCACAGCCGTTGCACAGGCTTGCCCAAGGGCTTGGCGCCACCTGCGTATTGCTCGATCAAACGAAAGATCAATTCGCCCTCGCGTCCCGCGTCACAGGCGTTCACGAGTGCGCTCACGTCCTTGCGTTTGGCTTGTTTGACCACGGCATTCAATCGGGTCTTGGTTTTGTCGACCGGCTTCAAGTCGAAGAAGGGCGGGATCACGGGCAAGTTGGCAAAGCTCCACTTGCCACGCTTGACGTCGAACTGCTCGGGCGCTTGAATCTCCACCAAATGGCCCACCGCGCTGGTCACCACATAGGTGTCGCTCTCAAAATGGTCGTCGTGTTTTTCAAACTTGCCCGCTGTGGGCGTGAGGGCGCGCACGATGTCTTGAGCCACCGAAGGCTTCTCTGCAATCACCAAAGTTTTACCCAAAATTTTCACCTCATTACAATCCGTTGTCTCGCGTGCGCACATGTGCGCGCATGCCCACGGGCGCACACACATGCGCGCGCCCACATGCTTTCACCATAACAAATTTTCAAAGCCGTGGCCAAAACACCTTCAACTTCGTCGCAACGCCGTATCCAAGTTCGCCGCTCCGGTGTGCATGGCAAAGGTGTTTTTGCATTGGTCGACATCGCCGAAGGCGAGACACTCATCGAGTACGTTGGCGAGATCATCAGCTGGGACGAAGCACAGGATCGCCACCCGCATGACCCGTCGGACCCGAATCACACGTTTTACTTTCATGTGAACGAAGACAAGGTCATTGACGCATTGAATGGGGGCAACTCTTCACGCTGGATCAACCACAGCTGCGACCCCAATTGCGAAGCCGACGAAGTCAACGACCGGATTTTCATCAAAGCGCTGCGCAACATCCATGCGGGCGAAGAGCTGAACTACGACTACGGCCTGATCATCGACGAGCCCTACACCCCCAAGCTCAAGGCCGAGTACCCCTGCTGGTGTGGCAGCAGCAACTGCCGCAAAACCTTGTTGGCGCCCAAGCGCCGCCCTGCCACGCCGCGCATCCCCAGCCAACAGAAGAAAAACAAAAGCAAGCATGGCGGCAAGTCCAAATAAATCCAACTTGGGCGCGCAGTGATGAACGAACCCTTGCGTTGGCCTGCAGAAGCCATTTGGGAGCAGGTAGCCCCCCTACTGCCGACTTTCAGTGTGGAGATCCTGCCTGCAGTGGGCTCTACCAACACCGAGCTGATGCAGCGTGCACGCGCTGGGCAAACCGAACCCATTCTGTTGGTGGCCGAAACCCAAACCGCAGGCCGAGGCCGACAGGGGCGAGACTGGGTCAGCCAACGCGGCGACTCTTTGACTTTTTCTGTGGGCCTGCCGCTGGCCCCATGTGATTGGTCAGGTTTGTCTTTGGCTGTGGGCTTGAGCCTGGCAGAAAGTCTGCATCCAAACATTGGCCTCAAATGGCCCAACGACCTGTGGGTACAAGGCCGCAAGCTGGGTGGCATTTTGATCGAAGCGTCCAGCATCGGTGGCCTGAGTTACCTGGTGATCGGTGTGGGCCTGAACATCCAGGCGCAAAGTGCTGAGGGCTTGCGCACGCCCCCTGCAGCACTGGTGGATTGGCTGCCCGGCATCACGGCCGCCGACGCCTTGGGCCGCGTGGCAGCGCCATTGATCTTGGCCGTGCAACAATTTGCCTCTGAAGGTTTTGCCCCTTTGCAGGCGCGTTTTCACGCCCGCGATGTGCTGCAGGGTCACATGGTCAACACCAGCGATGGTCTAGAAGGCCCATGTTTGGGCGTGGATGCCCGCGGTGCATTGCAACTGCAAACCCCTGCCGGTACTGTCGGCATCATCAGCTCGGAAGTCAGTGTCCGACCTGCGCAATGGAAGGAGACCGTTTGATGTGGCGTTGGATCACCTTGGCCTTGGTAGTCGCCAATGTTTTGTTTTGGTTGTGGGGCCATGAAGGCTTACGCTCCCTGGGTATGGGGCCAGACATCGTGCAAGAACCTGCGCGATTGAAAGACCAGATCCAACCGGACTCCATGCGTGTCTCACCCAAACCGGCTGTGAACGACAAAATCCCCGATCCGGCGGTGACGGTGTTGCCACCTGCCGAACCCCTGCCCGCTGCGAAAGGAAATTGAATGGCTTTACAACTGTACTTTGCGCCTGGCGCGTGTTCTTTCGTCCCACACACCATGCTGGAGGCTGCGGGCGCCACCTTTGAACCGGTGTTGGTCAAACTGCACAAGGGCGAGCATTTGCAGCCAGCCTACAAGGCCTTGAACCCGCGTGGCCAGGTGCCTTTGTTGGTGGCAGATGGTCAACCGATCAATCAGATCTTGGCCATCGTGTTGTACCTGGACCAGTTGTATCCAGCCTCAGGCTTTTTGCCCACCGAAGCTATGGCCCGCGCCCAGGCACTGCAAACCCTGGCATGGATGAACAACACGGTGCACACCACCTTCGCGCACATTTTTTTACCGCATAAATTTTCGGATCAAAAAGATGTGCAGGCGCACCTGAAGCAGTTCAACACCCAGGTCTATCGCGAGCTGTTGGCCGAATTGCAATCCTTGGTGGAGGCTGCGCAATTGGCAAGCCGCACCTGGCTGTCTGGCGCGAGCTTCGGGCCCTTGGATGCCTACGCCCTGACTTTGACCCGTTGGGGCGGGATGTCTGGCATCGACCCCACAAGCTTTGGTGCTCTGTGGGCCTATGTGCAGCTCGTGGCGGCCGTTCCGGCCGTGGCCCGTGTGATCGAGCGCGAACGCTTGCAATTGAACGTATACCAGCCCGCCTGAGTCTGGCGCGCGGCTGCTGGTTCAGCGGCTGCCCCGGGCAAAGCGCACCGTAAAGCATGCACCCGGCGGTGTTTGACCCGGGTGCGCGACATCCATGCTGACTGTGGCGCCGTGTTGTTGTGCGATCTCGAGCACGATGGGTAAGCCCAGGCCCGAGCCATCTACATTGGTGCCCAGCGCACGGTAGAACGGCTCAAACACGCGCTCGCGTTCTGCGGGTGGGATCCCGGGGCCGTTGTCTTCCACCTGGATCACCAAAGCGTGGCTGTAGGGGTCTACCAAAATGCGTACGGTGATCACGCCCACGCGTTCTGGCGTGACGGGGGTGTAATGGATGGCGTTTTCTACGAGATTGCGCACCATCTCTTTAAGCAGCACTGAATTGCCTTGCACCACAACATCGGGCGATCCGGCATCAGCGCCTTCGTACCCCAGGTCCAGACCTTTGTCCATTGCGCGTGGCAATGCGTCTTGCAAGACTTCACTGAGCAAAACCACCATGTCACAGGGCTGACGGCTGATGTTGGCGCCGCCGCCTTCTGCGCGCGCCAAAGACAGCAATTGATTGACCGTGTGCGTGGCCTGCACACTGGCGCGGCCGATTTGCTGCAATGAATGCTTGAGTTCCTCCTCGCCGGCATCTTTGCGCTGGGCCAGATCGGCTTGCATGCGCAGCCCAGCTAAGGGGGTTTTGAGCTGATGCGCAGCATCCGCCAAAAAACGTTTTTGGGTGGCGATCGATTCCTTCAAGCGATTGAGCAAATCATTGACTGATGACACCAGTGGCGCCACTTCCATAGGCACGGCTTTTTCGTCTAAGGGGCTCAGGTCGTCGGGTTTGCGGGCGCGGATGCGCTCTTCTAACTGCGACAAGGGCTTGATGCCCCGCACCAGCGCCAACCACACCAGCAGCACCGCCAAGGGCAGGATGGCGAACTGAGGCAGCATGACCCCCTTGATGATCTCTGCGGCCAACACCGAGCGCTTCTCGCGTGTTTCGGCCACCTGCACGAAAACCAACGGGCTTTCGGCATGCGCAACTTCCAAGCGCACCCAGGTGGAGGCCACGCGCACTTCCAGGCCGCGCATTTCAGCGTCGCGCAATTTGACTTCGTAGCTGGGTGTGCGCTCTTCATCATCGGGCTGGGGCAGGTCACGGTCACCGCCGAGGAGTTCATTTTTCGGTCCCAGCACTTGGTAGTAGACCAGGTCCGATTCGTCAGCGCGCAGCAACTCGCGGGCCGGTTGGGGCAAATTGAATTGCACTTTATGGTCTGGACCCACGCGCACCAATTGGGCCAGTGCCTGCGCGTTGTAGACCAATGCACGGTCAAAGGGTTTGTTGGCCAGGCCTTGGGCCACCAGCCAGGTTAGGGCCAAACTCACAGGCCAGAGCAAGAGCAAAGGTGTGAGCATCCAGTCCAGAATTTCGCCAAACAGCGAGCGCTGCTCGCGTTTGAAAAAGGACCAGGGTTGGGATTTCAAGGCGCTATTTTTTCAAGGCAATAACCCAGTCCGCGCACCGTGGCAATACGGATCGGACCTTTTTCAATTTTCTTGCGCAGGCGGTGGATGTACACCTCGATCGCATTGTTGCTGACCTCTTCGCCCCACTCGCACAGGCGTTCGACGAGTTGGTCTTTGCTGACCAAGCGGCCTGCGCGTTGCAACAAAACCTCGAGCAAGCCCAATTCTCTTGCCGACAATTCGACCATCTTGCCGTCGATGGTGGCCACACGCCCTGCTTGGTCGTACACCAAGGGCCCGTGTTTGATTTGCGAGGTGGCACCGCCCATGCCACGGCGACTCAAGGCACGCACACGCGCTTCAAGCTCTTGCAGGCTGAAGGGTTTGGCCAT
>CANGKR010000032.1 GCA_947454355.1 Comamonadaceae bacterium | reverse complement strand
TTTGAATTCAAGGTCAAACAAAAACTCGACGAAGCCAAACTCAAAGCGCAACTCACCTTGGCAGGTTACTCGCACGTCAGCCAAGTGGTGAGCCCGGGCGAATACGCAGTGCGCGGCGGCTTGATCGACCTGTTTCCCATGGGCTCTATGGTGCCTTACCGGGTAGATTTGTTTGACGACGAAATCGACAGCATCCGCACCTTTGACCCCGACAGCCAACGCAGTCTGTACCCTGTGCCTGAAGTGCGGCTACTGCCCGGTCGTGAGTTCCCGATGGACGAGGCGGCCCGCGCCAAGTTCCGCAGTCGCTGGCGCGAACTGCTCGAAGGCGACCCGACCAAAAGCCGCATCTACAAAGACATGGGCAATGGCGTGGCCACGGCAGGCATTGAGTACTACCTGCCGCTGTTTTTTGAAGAAACCGCCACTGTGTTTGATTACCTGGGGCAAAACGCTACGGTGATCTTGCATGGCGACCTGGAGCCTGCTTTTCAGCGCTTTTGGCAAGACACCAAGGACCGTTACCGATTGGTTCAAGGCGACCCCGATCGCCCTGCCTTGCCGCCAGAAGCCTTGTTCTTGAGCGCAGAGCAGTTCTACACCCTGTGCAACTCACACGCACAATTGGCTTTGAAGAGTGCGGCCGGCACGCTGGCCGCGGCATCCGGCTCAGTGGCTGCCGATGTTGATGACAACGCTTTGGCTCAACCCCTGCCGGAGCTGACCGTAGTGCGCGGCGCCGAGGACCCGCTGGCACGCTTGCAGTCGCACATCCGCAGCAGCGCGAATCGAGTGCTGATCCTGGCTGAAAGCGATGGCCGCCGTGAGAGCCTGTTGGACTTTGTACGTTCCAGCGGCTTGGCACCGCCTGTGTTTGACAACTTGCAAGAATTTTTGGCCAGCGACGAAAAAGTGGGAATGGCCACAGCGGCGCTGGTCAGCGGTTTTCATTGGTTCGAGCAAGGCATCGACCTGGTCACCGAAACCGAACTTTTTGCGGCCGGACCCACCACGCGCCGCCGCAAAAAGCAAGAGCAGGTCAGCGATGTTGAAGCCCTGATCAAAGACTTGAGCGAGCTCAATGTGGGCGATCCGGTGGTGCACAGCCAGCACGGCATTGGACGCTACCGGGGTCTGATCAACATGGACCTGGGCGAAAAAAATGAAGACGGGACCCCCGCCCTGCAAGAATTTTTGCACCTCGAATACGCCGACAAAGCCACCTTGTATGTGCCAGTGAGTCAGCTGCAATTGATCGGCCGCTACACAGGCGTGAGTGCCGACGAAGCGCCACTGCACAAGCTGGGCAGTGGGCAATGGGAAAAAGCCAAACGCAAAGCTGCAGAACAAGTTCGCGACTCGGCTGCCGAATTGCTCAACATTTACGCCCGCCGCGCTGCACGCGAGGGCCATCCCTTCCGCTACAGCCCGCAGGATTACGAGACCTTTGCCAATGACTTTGGCTTTGAAGAAACCGCAGACCAAAAGGCCGCCATCCACTGCGTGATCCAGGACATGATCAGCCCCCGCCCGATGGACCGCTTGGTCTGCGGCGATGTAGGTTTTGGCAAAACCGAAGTCGCCCTGCGCGCTGCCTTTGTCGCAGTTACGGGAGGCAAACAGGTGGCCATCTTGGCCCCCACCACCTTGCTGGCCGAACAGCACTACCAAACCCTCAAAGACCGTTTTGCCAAATGGCCTGTGCAGGTGGCCGAGGTCTCGCGCTTTCGCTCTGGCAAAGAAGTCACGGCAGCGCTCAAAGGCATTGCCAATGGCACAGTGGATATTGTGGTGGGCACGCACAAGCTGCTGAGCGAGTCGACCAAATTCCATGACTTGGGCTTGTTGATCATTGATGAAGAACACCGGTTTGGTGTGCGCCACAAAGAAGCCATGAAAGCCCTTCGCGCCGAGGTCGATGTGCTAACGCTCACGGCCACCCCCATCCCTCGCACCATGGGCATGGCGCTCGAAGGCTTGCGCGATTTGAGTGTGATCGCCACGGCGCCGCAACGCCGCTTGGCCATCAAGACCTTTGTGCGCAATGAAGGCACGGGTGTGATCCGTGAAGCTGTGCTGCGCGAGCTCAAACGCGGCGGTCAGTGCTACTTTTTGCACAACGAGGTCGAGACCATCGAAAACCGCCGCCAAAAACTCGAAGAAATCCTGCCCGAAGCTCGAATTGCCGTGGCCCACGGTCAAATGCCCGAGCGCGAACTTGAGCGTGTGATGCGCGACTTTGTGGCCCAGCGCTACAACATCTTGCTGTGCTCGACCATCATCGAGACCGGCATCGACGTGCCCACCGCCAACACCATCGTGATCTCCCGCGCCGACAAGTTCGGCCTGGCCCAGCTGCACCAGCTGCGTGGCCGCGTGGGCCGCTCGCACCACCAAGCCTATGCATATTTGATGGTGCCCGAGATCCAAGGGTTAACCAAACAGGCCTCTCAGCGTTTGGATGCGATCCAGCAAATGGAAGAGCTGGGCAGCGGTTTCTATTTGGCCATGCACGACCTGGAAATCCGGGGAGCGGGCGAAGTGTTGGGCGAAAACCAAAGCGGCAACATGATGGAAGTGGGCTTTCAGCTCTATAACGAAATGCTGTCTGAAGCCGTGCGCTGCCTCAAGGCTGGCAAAGAACCCGATTTACTCAGCCCCTTGTCGGTGACCACCGACATCAATTTGCACGCTCCCGCCCTGCTGCCCGGCGACTACTGCGGCGACGTGCACCTGCGCCTGTCGTTTTACAAAAAACTGGCCACGGCCAAGACCGCTGACCAGATCGACAGCCTGCTCGAAGAAATTGTGGACCGCTTTGGCAAATTGCCGCCGCAAGCGCAAACCCTGGTCGATGTACACCGCCTGCGGGTGCTGACCCTGCCTTACGGTGTGATCAAAGTCGACGCCGCACCCGGCATGATCCAGATCACCTTCAAGCCCAACCCTCCGGTGGATCCGATGGCCATCATCAGCCTGATTCAGAAGAACAAGCACATCAAGCTGGCGGGCAACGACAAGCTACGCATCGAACGTGATCTGCCCGACCCCAAGGCAAGGGCACAGATGGTGCGGGATGTGCTGCGGAGTTTGGGGCAGCCTCGAGAAATGGTCAGCTGAGGAGTCCCACCCTCACTCCAACTTGGCCCCCGAGGCTTGCACCGCGTCTTTCCAGCGCACGAGTTCGGATTCGATATGGCGGCCAAAAGCTTCGGGGCTGGTGCCGACCACGTCATAGCCGTATTCGGTCAACTGCGCAGCGACTTTGGGGTCGCGTACGGTTTTGTTGAGGGCCTGGTTGAGTTTGGCCACAACTTCAGGCGGGGTGCCCGCTGGGGCCAAGATGCCGTACCACCCGTTGACCACAAAGGAGGGCACGCCGGACTCTTTGACGGTTGGCACATCGGGCAGCAAGGGGGAGCGTTTGTCGCCGGTGACCGCAATGGCTTTGAGCTTGCCAGCTTTGACCTGCACCAACGAGGTTGAAATGCTGTCGAACATCATGGACACCTCGCCGCCCAGCATGCCCACCACCGCCGGGCCACTGCCTTTGTAGGGGATGTGCAGCATCTTGACGCCTGTGGCGGTCTTGAACATTTCACCCGCCAGATGGCTGGTATTGCCATTGCCCGCAGAGGCGAAGGTGAGCTTATCGGGGTTGGCCCGACCATAAGTGATCAATTCAGGCACGGTGTTGACCGGGGTGGTCAAAGGGGCCGCCAGCAGCAGTGGCAAAGTGGCCAGCATGGACACAGGCGCAAAGTCTTTGCGTGCGTCATAAGGGAGTTTGCTGTAAAGACTGGAGTTGATCGCATGCGCGGCCAGCACCATCAAGATGGTGTAGCCATCCGGCTTGGCACGCGCCAACATGCCGGTAGCGATGGTGCCGCCTGCGCCTGCTTTGTAGTCGAGCACCACGGGTTGACCCAACTCTTTTTGCAGCATGGCCAGCATAGGCCGCGCCAACATGTCGGCGCTGCCGCCTGGCGGGTAAGGGATCAACATCGTGATCGGCTGGCTGGGGAAGGTCTGTGCATGACTCGCTGCTGCGGCGCTCAAGGCAGCAGCTGCGAGGCTGAGGCGCCAAAGCTGGCGTGGACCTGCAGAAGGGATTGTCCGTGTGAAGGGGTGCATAGCGGGTCTCCTTTTTTCTCATCATAGACCTTGGCTTGGCCTAAACTACAGGTCAGTGTCACAGAGGCGTACCGGTCTTGACTGGCGAGCCCCCTTTCTCATTCACCCCACATGACTGCATCCGAATATTCGCCCGGCCTCAGTATCCAAGGCTTCAACGCACCCCTGTCCTTGTCACAGTTCAAGCTGATCGCGTTTGATATGGACTCGACGCTCATCAGCATCGAGTGCATTGACGAGATCGCTGACGCCGTCGGACGCAAGGCCGATGTGGCCGCCATCACCGAGGCCGCCATGCGCGGCGAGATCACTGACTTTCGCGATAGCCTGCGCCGCCGACTGGCTTTGCTGAAAGGCGTGACCGTTGCGGACATGGAGCGTGTTTACACGGAGCGTCTGAAAATCAATCCCGGTGCGACCGAGCTGATCGACGCTTGCCACAAAGCAGATCTCAAAGTACTGCTCGTTTCGGGCGGCTTTACCTTCTTTGCCGACCGGGTCAAGGCTCGTCTGCGCATCGACTTTGCGCGCTCCAATCAGCTGGAGCTCGCAGACGGCGAACTCACCGGTGGCTTGGTCATGCAGCCTTGGGGGGATATTTGTGACGGCGCCGAAAAACGCCGTACCGTGCTGGAAGTTGCATCTCTGCTGGGCATCACGCCGCGCGAATGCATTGCCATGGGCGACGGCGCCAACGACTTACCGATGATGAAGGCCTGCGCTGAAGCGGGCGGTTTGTCAGTGGCCTACCACGCCAAACCGAAGGTGCGCGAGCAGGCGATGGTGGCGATCAATAAGGGCGGCTTGGACCGCTTGCTCGAAGTCATTCGACCCTGAAATTCACAGGCGACAATCAACGGCGCAAAGGCTTGAGCAGGTCTTTGAGCCCGTTGTGGTCAATCTCCTGCATCAGCTGCAGCAAACGGCCAACCTCACCTTTGGGGAAGCCTTCCCGCGCAAACCAGTTCAGGTAGTTGCCAGGCAGATCAGCGATCATCACACCCTTGTGCTTGCCAAACGGCATGGGCATGCTGACCAGTTTGAGTAAATCTTCTGGGCTCACGCAGCGTTCAACCAGTTTCGCACGCAGGCATGGAAGGCCTCGGGCCGCGAGATCATCACCCAGTGGCCGCAAGGCAAGCCCTGCACTGCACTGCCCGGCGCTGCAGCCACCCGATCCAACCAAGCCTGGGAATGGAACATGAAGGGCTTGCGCTCGCCGTAGACAAACAAGAGGGGCATGGGTAATTGGATTGGAGCCGCCTTGTGAAAACCGCCTGCGGTTCCGAACCATTGCATGGCGTAGGGGTAGTTCATGCGGTGGGTGATGTGCATTGAATCTGTAGGGCAACGCAACCACCGGGCCATGGCGCGGGTCATGCGCGTACCCAGATTCCCCCCCATCTTCCAGGCCAAAGCCAACCAGACCTGATAGCCCATCACGGAGAGTTTTTCCTTCGCGCCCCAACTGCGCTGTAGAGCCGCCGAGTTGTGGTCGCCCACATCGACCGCCACCACGCGCCTGACCTTCTCGGGGTGACGCAATGCAAACTGGTAACCGAATATGCAGCCCCAGTCGTGCACCATCAAAGTCACGGCATGCTCGGGGCTGATGCGATCTACCACCTGCGCCAGCAAGCTGCACATGTCGTCCAAGCTGGTGACCGAGGGGCCGCTTTCATAGCCGGGCAAGGTCAAGCGTGCGCAGGTGAAGCGGTCTTGCAAGGCGGCCACGGTGCCGTCCCACAAAGCCCGGGTGTCGGGCCAGCCGTGCAACATGAGGATGACCTCACCCTGCCCTTGCAGCCAGACCTCAGTACCTTGAACGCTCAGATTGCGCTCGGTCATCACAGCGCCTTGGCCAGACGTGCCACACCTTCCAAAATTTTGTCTTGCGCAGCAGTGGCAAAGCTCAAACGGAATGTGGCGTGGTCCGGTGCAGCGCAGTAAAACGGCGCTCCGGGCACAAAGGCCACTCCGTTGTCGATGGCGCGTTTGGCAAACACATTGCCATCAGCCACCTGACCGCGAGCTCCCGTCAAACGGGCCCAGACAAACAAGCCACCTTGAGGTTGCACAAAGGACACGGCATCGGCCAAGTCTTTGCGCAAGGCATCGCCCATGGTTTGAGCGCGTTGGGCGTACACACGGCGCACATTGTCCAATGTGGCAGGCATGCGACCGGCCTTCAGATACTGCGCGGCGGTGGCTTGGGCAAAAGTGCTGGTGTGGGCATCACTGAATTGCTTGCACATGGTGGCTCGCGCGAGCAGTTCAGCGGGCGCGACCATCCAGCCCACACGCAGGCCAGGCGAGAGCACTTTGGACAGCGAACCGCAATGCACCAAGAGCTCACGGCTGCCCGGCACGGAGGTACTCAAGGCCAACAGACTGGGCGGTGGCGCTTGGTCAAAGTACAAGTCGCCATAAGGGTCGTCTTCCACGATCAAAGTTTGGTATTTGACGGCCATCTCCAGCACTCTTTGGCGGCGTTCGGCGCTGAGCAAGGCGCCGCTGGGGTTGCCAAAGGTGGGGATCAAATACACAAACTTAGGCTGGTGCTCAGCAATCAGTTTTTCCAATTCGTCGGTCTTGACACCCTTGTCGTCCACGGGGGCGCTGATCAACTCGGCGCCATACAGACGAAAACATTGAATGGTGGCCAAAAAAGTCGGGCCTTCGACAATGACTTTGTCGCCGGGACTGATCATGGTCTTGCCGATCAAGTCCAGGGCTTGCTGGCTGCCGGTGGTGACAATCAAGTCTTCGGGGCGCACATCGCTGGCACCCTTTTGGGCCATGAATTGCGCCAGTTGTTCACGTAGCGGGCCATAACCTTCGGTCGCACCGTATTGCAAAGCAGCTCCAGGGTCGATTGACAAGGCTTGACTGCTGGCTTCGCGAATGCCTTCCACGTCGAACATTGCGC
Organism: Comamonadaceae bacterium; assembly: GCA_947454355.1. Taxonomy (GTDB): domain Bacteria; phylum Pseudomonadota; class Gammaproteobacteria; order Burkholderiales; family Burkholderiaceae_C; genus Limnohabitans_A. Next base: position 14,178 of record CANGKR010000032.1, on the reverse strand, counting down.
TGTCCGGAAAACCTCCCGCAAAGCTGATGATGCCCGGCTTGCCCAAGAGCTTGAACAGCTCGCGGATCGCGGAGGTTTCTACATTGTTCAGGCGGTCTGCAAATTTCAAAGGAGACGGGGTGGGCATGGTGTATCTTTCAGGTGATCTTGACCGCCATTTTGCCAAGATCCGAAAGCGCTATGAAACCTGCCCACATTGAAACTTTTTTTGCCACCCTGCAAGCGGCCAATCCGATGCCGGTGACCGAGCTGGAATACACCAGCGTCTTCGAGTTGCTGGCCGCCGTGCTGCTGTCAGCCCAGGCCACCGATGTGGGGGTGAACAAGGCCACACGCCGCTTGTTTCCAGTCGCAGGCACACCGCAAAAAATCTTGGACCTGGGCTTGGCAGGCCTGGAATCCCACATCAAGACCATCGGTCTGTTCAGAAGCAAAGCCCGGCACTTGATGGCCACATGCCAGATCCTGGTCGACCAATACGGCGGCCAAGTGCCCGGCACCCGCGAGCAACTCGAAGAACTACCGGGCGTGGGTCGCAAAACGGCCAATGTGGTCCTCAATGTGGCGTTTGGTCAGCCCACCATGGCGGTAGACACGCACATCTTTCGCTTGGGCAACCGCACAGGTCTGGCGCCGGGCAAAACGCCTCTGGAAGTGGAGCAACAATTGCTCAAGCGCATCCCCGCCAAATACCTCGTCGATGCCCACCACTGGCTGATCCTGCATGGCCGCTATATCTGCCAAGCGCGCAAACCCTTGTGCTACCAATGCGGCGTGGCCACCACCTGCGATTTCCGGCCAAAAACCTTGACGCCTTGAAGCAAAGTCTCCACGGCGGGCTCAATACCGCGTGGAGTCTCCCCCCAGCGATTGCAATATACCCAGCCACAGGGCCGATCTTTCGGCATAGGGCTCGGGGTCTTGCGCACCACTGGCCTGGGCATAGACAGCGGTTTGAACCATCACGATGCCGCTGGACGGTTGCACAAACACCGACTGACCGTGCACCCCTTGCATCGCAAAACTGCGCTCTTTCAAAGGGTGCAACCAAAACTGGTAGCCATAACCAAAAAACGGCGTGGCTTTATAGGGAGCAAATGCAGAGGGTTGACGGCCGATCTCCGTCGCCTCACGCAAATAGTCGGCCGAGATGACTGCTCGTCCACCCGCTTGGCCATCGTTGGCCAGCAGCATTCCTAGGCGCCCCCAGTCGCGCAGGGTGGCATTGAAGCAGAAATAAGCCCCCGCTTGGCGGTCGCGCCCATGGCACCAAAAGGCATCGCTCTCTGCACCCATGGGTTTCCACAGCCAGTCGGTGGTTAAGTCAGCCATGCTGCGGCCTGTGGCGCCGGTCAACACACGGCCGAGCACATCGGTCTCGGCGCTGGCGTACACAAACTTGGTACCCGATGCACTGTGCCGGTCAGAAAAAGAACGCAGCAGACTCACCACCGCAGGGTTGCCTGTGGCAAAGCTGTAGCTGAGTTTGGAGACATCGTCGCGTCCGTCATAACGCTCGGTGAAGGTCAAGCCCGAACTCATGCGCAGCAAATGCCGAATCGGCGTTTGGCCATAAGGACTGCCAGCCAGATCTGGAGCGTACAGCCCAGCGGTGTCATCCAAGGACTTGATGATTCCACGCTCCAGCGCTGCACCGATCAACAAAGAGGTGACACTCTTGGCCATGGAAAACGACAGGAACCTGGCCTCTGGCTTTCGGTCATAACGGTAGTGCTCTGCCACGATCTGACCATTTTTCAAGATCAACAAACCAGTGATGCGCCGCCGCTCCAAATACTCGTCCAGCGTGTAGCGTAGATTGCGATAGCGGTATTGAATGGCAGGAGCAGGCGAGGCTTGGGGCAGTGGACTGTGGTTGTCGCTGCGCGCCACAAATTCACCCAACACACCGGGCACCTTGTCCAAGGCAGACCAAGACCCGACACGATTGCCCATGGCCGACCAGCGCGCACCCAAGGGGTAGCCGCTGGATTTACCCAGCTCTTCTTCGTCCGGTTCGGCTCCCGCAGGCAGCGCTAGCAAGGCGAGAGCGCAAAAAGCGAAGCAAAAAGGAAACCAAAGCATTCTATTTTTCGTCATCATCATCTCCAATCCTCACTCCCAGCCCCTGGCCGTGCGGATGAGTGCAGGTAAAATCCCAGCTTCTGCGAGCTTATCTCAAGCCGAGGAGGCCTGCCCTCCAATTCCTGTTGTTTCTGATCGGCCTGATCTCCCTTCCCACTTTGGTTCGACCCGTTTGAATGTATGTTGCGTGCCGAAGCCCGTGTCCCGCTGAACAGCTCCCCCCTTGTGCGTTTTCTGACTGAAAACGGCCTGAGCGATGCGACCGCGCCAGTGGAAGAAGTGGGTCAACAACTGGGCGACTGGTTGAACTTCCGGCAAGCCATTGCCCTGCACGGGCTGCTGGGCCAAGAGGCACCCGGGCCTGCCAAGCGACGTACCGCCTTGCCTCGAGCTGAGACATTGCATGCTCAAGTCCAACAAGTCCAAGCCGCATTGCTTGCCTCGATCACCCAGGGCACGCCCGTGGCTGGCCAGCCCCGCCTCGATTTGCCGAGTGTCCCCCAAGCGCCCTTTGATCTTTCAACCGCTTATGAGCCCTTTCGGCGTTATCACAACGCGCACCAAAGGCAAATGCAATCGCAAATCCGCCCAATGCGCGCGATGCTGCGCACCCATGTGGCCGCCTGCTCAGCGCCTTTGCAACAATTGGCAGCGCTGGATGCCAGCTTTGAAAATATATTGAGCGAGCGCGAAGACACTCTGCTGGCCCGCCTGCCCAAATTGCTGGAAAAACGTTTTTCTCAAGCCCTGAAAAAACACCTGCAGCAGCCTGAGGCTGAGCCCCATACCTGGCTGACGCCTTGGTGCGAACAACTGCGCGCCGCTTTGCTGGCTGAACTCGATACCCGCATGCAAGCCAGCCTTGGCTTGTTGCAAGCCTATACCCCCCCATGACCTCATTGCATCGATACCTGTTTTCTCTGGCCTTTGGACTGGGGGCACTGGCCCTGGTCTGGGTCTGTGCCATGGTGGCCAGCAGCCACCCGCTGGTGCTGGTCATGACGGCCTTGATAGCCGCTGTATATGTCTTTGGCGCCTTGGAGCTGCGACAGTACCGCAGCAGCACGCAGGCTCTTGCGAAAGCGCTACAGCAGATCCCCGAGGACTTGCAGGACCTGAGCGGTTGGCTGGTCATGCTGCCTGCGGCTTGGCATAACCCTGTGCGCCAACGGATCGAAGGTGAACGTGCCGGTCTGCCCGGCCCTGCGCTCACGCCTTATTTGGTGGGCCTTTTGGTCATGCTGGGCATGTTGGGCACTTTTTTAGGTATGGTGGTCACGCTCAATGGCGCGGTGTTTGCCCTAGAGGGCTCCAGCGAACTCGCAGGCATTCGCGCAGCTTTTGCTGAACCCATCAAGGGACTAGGGCTGGCCTTTGGCACCTCAGTCGCAGGCGTAGCCACCTCGGCCATGCTAGGTTTGATGAGCAGCCTGGCCCGCCGCGAACGGGCCCAGGTCAGCCAGTTGCTGGACACCTGCATCGCCACCCGCTTGCGGGGCTTTTCGTTGACGCACCAACGCCAAGCCACCTACCAAGCTATGCAACAGCAAGCACTGGCCTTGCCTCAGGTGGTACAACAGCTGCAAGCCATGATGGCGCAGCTGACCGAAACGCACGCCCAAAGCCAGGCTCAATTGACTGCGAACCAGCAAAATTTTCACCTCGAAGTGCAAAACGCCTACCAAGCGCTCGCGCAATCGGTGGACCAATCTTTGCGCAGTCACTTGAGCCAAGGCTTACAAAGCGCTGTGGACAGTCTGCGTCCGGTGGTGCAAACCAGCATGGACCAAGTAGCCGAGCAAGCTCAGCAACTGAATGAACAGTTGCGCGAGCGCACGCAGCAACACCTCACAACACTGCAAGCCGATTTGCAAGCCACAGCGCAAGGCGTCGTCGCGCAACTGCAAGTGGCCCAGACCGCACAGCAAGCGCGGATAGAGCAAGCCGATCAAATCCGTCTGCAGACCTGGAACGCGTCCCTGGCACAAATGGCAAGCCAGCTTGAACAACAATGGCAAACCGCCAGCGCGAACAGCTCGACTCAGCAGCAAGCGATCAGCGTCAGTTTGGAACACACTGCTCAAGAGATAGCTACCCAAACGCAAACCCAAGCGGCGCAGCTGGCCAGCGCAATACAGCGGCTCATGGCCAGTGGCGAGACCTTGCTGCAAAGCCGCAAGGCGAGCGAAGCGCAATGGGCCAAAGAGCACCAAGAGCGGGCACAGGCTCTGACCACCATTTTGAAGCAAGAACTCACGGCCCTACGCGAAGCTGAATCGCAACGCGGTCAGGCCGCCGTGGAGCGCCTGAGTGAGTTGCAGTCCGTTGTGACCACCCACCTGCAAACTTTGGGTACTGCGCTGGAAGCGCCGATTGCGCGCTTGATCGACACGGCCTCTCAAGCGCCTTTGGCGGCAGCACAAGTCATTGGCCAGATGCGCCAGGAGATCTCGGTCAGTGTGGCCCGCGACAACGCATTGCTGGAAGAGCGCACCCGCATCATGGACACTCTCAGCCATTTGCTGGACGCGATCAACCACGCGTCCACTGAGCAGCGCCAGGTCATCGACAGCCTGGTGAGCTCATCAGCCAGCACCCTGCAAACCGCCAGCGCGCAGTTCACAACGCAGGTCAGTATCGAGTCGGCCAAACTGGGTGATGTGGCCGCGCAGGTCACTGCCAGCGCGGTGGACGTGGCCAGCCTGGGCGACGCCTTGGGCGGCGCAGTGCGCAGCTTCAGTGACACCAATGCACAGCTCATGCAGCAACTGGAACGCATCGAGCAGGCGCTGGACAAGTCGATGGCACGCAGCGACGAGCAACTGGCCTATTACGTGGCCCAAGCCCGGGAGATCATCGACCTGAGCATCACCTCGCAAAAAGATGTACTGGACAGCTTGCGTGTGCAAGCAGCCCAAGGAGCCGCCGGATGATGGAGCATGACAGCGAGGTCGAGAGCAATACCGCCGTCTGGATTTCCTTTGCCGACCTGATGACAGGCTTGCTCGGTGCCTTCGTGTTGTTGCTGGTCGGGGTGATGGCCGCGCAACTGCAGATGGCCAGCCAGCTCGAAGCCGAGGTGCAAAGACGCCAGATCGAAGAGCAAAAACGCCTGTCGCTCGAGCAAGCCCTGGCCGGTCCCTTGGCCAGTGGTCGCATCACATTGAACAATGGCCGTATTGGCATCAGCGGCAAACTCTTGTTTGCGCTGAACTCTGCCGAGCTTCAACCCGAAGGCCGTCAACTGCTGCAAAGCCTGGTGGGCCCTTTGCGCAGTTACCTGCAGTCGCGTCACGAGATCCTCATGGTCAGCGGCTTCACAGACGACAGAGTGGTCACCAGCCGCAACCGGCAATTTGAGGACAACTGGGAACTCTCTGCCCAACGCGCATTGACCGTAACGCGCAGTTTGATCGACCAGGGTATGCCTTCTGGCCTGTTGTTTGCCGCCGCCTTTGGCCAAGAGCAAGCCCTGGTACCCAACACCAACGAAACCGCACGGGCCCAAAACCGACGTGTGGAAATGGCTCCTGTGCCCAGGAATTCATCGCCATGAGTGACGCCGTGCTGGCAGACAAACTGGCGACCTTGCGCGATGCAGGCGCACCAGCACAAGATGTAGCAGGCTGGCTGCATGTGCTGTCTTTGCAAGAGCGCAGCCAAGCGCACCAAGGCGCCGCACGCGCTTTGCTTGACAGCAAGTTGAGCCAAGCTTTGGACGCCTTGCAAGCCCGCATGGCTGCCGGCCTTTTGCCTGGCGCCAAGACTGCAAAAGCTTCATGCAGCTCGTCTGCACCCCCTGAGCCCTCTACCTTGGGCCAGCTGGTCCATACTTGGAAAACCAGGCGCACGCCCGGTCAGGCTTTGCAGCCCACACCGGTCCAGCCCTCCTCCTTGGAGAGCCCGCGTGTAAGGGCCTTTCGGGAAGAATTGGGCAAACTGCGCACGCACAAGCAAGTCAGCCATGCACTGTCGCAAGCGCCTCTCAATGCCGGTCCGCTCAATTCGCACATGCTGGTCTTAAAGTGCATGAGCTTGATGCGCGAAGCCTCACCGGACTATCTACAGCGCTTGGTGGTGTATGTCGAAACCTTGCAGCGCTTGGCAGCGGCTGGCGAAGTCAAAACCGCTAAGGCCTTACCTGCCAAAGGCAAAACCACCAGCAAAGCCTCGTCGAACAAAAGCCCATCAGACAAAACCGCTTTGCGAAAAACAGAGAATCAAACGCCCAAGTAATGGCGCCTTACTTCGTCGTTGGCCACCAGTGCTGACATCGAGCCTTCGTAGCAGATGCGCCCTTTCTCCAGCACATAGGCACGGTCTGACACCAAGGCCGCAAAGTGCATGTTCTGCTCAGAAAGCAGAACGCTTACCCCCTGCGTTTTGAGGGCCTGGATCATCTGCACCATCTGTTCCACGACGATGGGCGCCACGCCCTCAGAGGGCTCATCAAGCAGCAGTACCAAGGGGTTGCCCATCAAAGTACGGGCCACGCTGAGCATCTGCTGCTCGCCGCCACTCATGCGAGCGCCTAGGCGCTGGGTCATCGCCCCCAGCGTTGGAAACAATTCAAACAGGCGCGCAGGTGTCCACAGTGGTGCTGGCTGACCGTCAGGCCAGTGGCGAGGCGCTTGTTGCCCTACCCGAAGGTTGTCCATCACCGTCAGGTCGGTGAAGATGCGCCGGTCTTCCGGCACATAACCCAGCCCCAATCGTGCGGCCTGGTAGGGCTCGGTGTACGACAGGTCTTCACCCATGAAGTTCACCTGACCGCTGCGCTTGACCGCACCGATCAAGGCCTTCAAGGTGGTGGACTTGCCCGCCCCATTGCGCCCCATGAGGGCGACCACTTCGCCACGACGCACTTGCAGGTCCAGGCCTTGCACCATCCAGGCCGCGCCATAGCCTGCGCTCAATCCGCTCGCTTGCAGCAGCACCGTCATGAGGCCACCTGTTCAAAGGTATGACCAGTACCGAAATACACCGCTTGCACCTGCGCGTCATCGCGAATGGCCTGGGGCGTGCCTGCAGCAATCAAGTGCCCTCTTGCCAACACGATCACCCGATCGGCGTGGGCAAACACCACATCCATGCTGTGCTCGGTGAACAGAACTGCCATGCCACGCTCGGCCACCAGGCGCCGGGTCAAGGCCATCAGGTCCAAGCGTTCTTGTGGCGCCATCCCCGCGGTCGGTTCGTCCATCAGCAGGAGTGCCGGGTTGCTGGCCAAGGCGATGGCCAGCTCCAGGCGTTTGACATCGCCATAGGCCAGATCATGGCTGGGCCGCTCGGCCTGCGATTCCAGGCCTACTTGCGCCAGCAAGGCCAGAGCATCCACCTGACGGTGTGCTGCCGCACGCCGCCACAGCTGGAACACACCGCCATCATGCGATAGCAAAGCCAATTGGACGTTCTCGATGACGGATAACGACGTGAAAGTCTCGGCAATCTGAAAAGTCCGCCCCACACCCTTGCGCCAGAGGGCTCGACTGGACAAGCCACCTACAGACAGACCTTGAAACAGTACCTCCCCCGCATCCGGACGCAGTTGCCCATGCAGCATGTTGAAGGTAGTGGACTTGCCCGCGCCATTGGGGCCGATCATGGCCAGCATCTCGCCGGGTGCCAAATCAAAACTGATGCCTTCCACCGCCTGGACGCCGCCAAAGGCTTTGCGCAGATCGCGCACTTGCAACAACAAGTTGCTCATGCGAGAGTCCTTGAAGGACTGCCGTCGCGCCCTCTTTCTTGCCAGGCAGACCAAGCCCCCGCCAGGCCCTGAGGGAAGAGCAGCACCAAAAGCAAAATAATGCCGCCCATCGCGGCCCGCCAGTAATCTGTATGGCGTGCCATCACATCATGCAAGCCCGTAAAGGCCAGGGCGCCCCACAGGGGACCCGTCAAAGTCTGTAGACCGCCCATCAGCACCATGACCAGGCCATCGACCGACTGACTCACACCTAGTACTTCCGGCGAAATGCTGCCTTTGGAAAACGCGTACAAGGCCCCGGCCAAACCCGCGAAACCTCCTGCGATCACAAAGGCCAACCACTGCAAGCGCAGCACATCGATACCAATGGCTTCTGCCCGCAACGCCGAATCGCGCGCAGCGCGCAGCGCATACCCCATGGGCGAGAACATGATCCGGCGCAGAGTCAAGACCCCGGCCGTGACCAGGCTCAAGGTCAGCCAATAGTAGATACGTTTGTCGCTGAACATTTCGGAAGGCCATACCCCCGTCAAGCCATTGCTGCCGCCGGTCAAACCGTCCCACTGGAAAGTCACCGCCCAAGTGATCTGCGCAAAAGCCAAGGTCAGCATGGTCAGGTACACGCCCGACAAACGAACTGCAAACCAGCCAAACACCGCAGCCCCCAACGCGGCGCAAAAGGGCGCCAGTAGCAATGCCACCTCCATGGAAACGTCTGTCTGACGCACCCATAGCGCTGCAGCGTAGGCGCCAATGCCAAAGTAAGCAGCATGACCAAACGAATGCAGGCCCGCAGGCCCCATGATGAAATGCAAGCTGGCAGCAAACAGGGCGGCGATCAATACATCGATCATCATCACAGTGGTATAGGGCGAATCGGCGCTCAGCAACGGTAAGGCCAGCAGCATCAAGGCCAGTAGGCCAGACACCGTCAAGCCCCAGGTGCTCAAACCGCGCAACGGCATTTCACGCCAACCCACAATCCGGCTGGGCGCAGGTGCTCTGCCCATCAAGCCCCAAGGTCGCCAGATCAACACAATGGCCATCACCACGAAATCCACCACCAAGGTGAGTTTGGAAAAAGACAGGCTCATGCCCGCCCACTGCACCACCCCCAGCCAGATGCAGACCGCTTTGACTTCGGCAATCAGCAAGGCTGCCAGATACGCGCCAGGAATCGAACCCATGCCGCCGACCACAACCACGACAAAAGCTGCACTCAAGGTGTTCAGGTCCATCTCCAGATGGGCCGATTCGCGCGGCAACTGCAAGGCGCCACCCAGCCCGGCCAAGAAGGCGCCCAGCGCAAATACCGCGGTGAACAACCAGGCCTGATTCACACCCAAGGCATTGACCATATCGCGGTCTTGCGTGGCCGCGCGCACCAAGGTGCCCCAACGTGTTCGGTGCAGCAGCCACCACAAACTCGCCAGCATCACGGGACCCGCTGCAATCAACATCAAGTCATAGGTGGGGAACTGCCGCCCAAGCACCCTCACCGAGCCGGCCAGGCCAGGCATACGGGGACCCAAGAGTTCCTCGGGTCCCCAAAGCCACAAAATCGCGTCCTTGAAGACCAGCACCAGCGCAAAGGTAGCCAGCAACTGAAACAACTCCGGGGCTTTGTAAATGCGGCGCAGCAAAAGCATTTCGATCAGGGCACCCAGCACGCCCACGCACAGCGCCGCCAGCAGCAAAGCCGTTGCGTAGCCGAGACTGGCTGCAGTACGCTCCACCAGGGTGTAGGCCAGGTAAGTGCCCGCCATGAAAAAGGAGCCATGCGCAAAATTGACGATGCGAGTGACACCGAAAATCAGCGACAAACCCGCCGCCACGAAAAACAATGAGGACGCCGCTGCCAGACCGTTCAGGAGTTGGACTGCAAAGCCGGACACACTCATGCGGCCCGCAGTCAGTCCGCGTTGCGCGACTTCTTGACCTCAGCAGCTGGAGGCTGGAACTGAGCGCCATCCAGATAGCGAGCGTCAACCATCACGCCTTTGCCGCCTTCGTTCTGGGTCCGCCCCACAAAGGCGCCCAGCGTGGACTGGTGATCTTCAGCACGGTAAGTGATCTTGCCAAAAGGGGTGCCTACCTGAAGACCGCGAAAGGCCACGCGCAGTTTCTCGGCATCAGTGCCCTGGGCCTTGGCCACGCCGGCCACCACCGACTTGATCATCGCGTAGCCCACCACAGAGCCCATGCGCGGGTAGTCCTTGAACTTGGCCTGGTAAGCCTGCAAGAAAGCGCGGTGCTCTTTGGTGTTGTGGTTGCTCCAGGGGTAACCAGTGACGATCCAGCCATTGGGTGTTTCGTCCTTCAGAGCATCCAAATACTCAGGCTCGCCAGTCAAGAGGCTGACCACCTCGCGGCCTTGAAAGAGGCCACGGGTATTGCCCTCGCGCACGAACTTGGTCAGGTCGGCTCCGAACAGCACATTGAAGATCGCATCGGGTTTGGCATCGGCCAAGGCTTGAACCACGCTACCTGCATCGAGTTTGCCCAAAGGGGGTGCTTGCTCGACGACAAACTCCACGTCCGGCTGCGCAGCTTTGAGCAAGGCTTTGAAGGCAGTTGCAGCCGACTGGCCGTATTCGTAATTAGGGTAAACAATCGCCCAGCGTTTTTTCTTGAGCTTGACAGCTTCGGGCACCAGCATGGCTGACTGCATGTAGGTCCCTGGCCGCAAGCGGAAGGTGTAGGCATTGCCACCTTGCCAAGTCAGCTTGTCGGTCAGCGGTTCACCGGCCAGAAAGAAGGTTTTTTTCTGCTTGGCGAAATCCGCAACCGCCAGCCCGGTGTTGGATAAAAAGGTGCCCGTCAGGACATCAATTTTTTCGCGGATCATCAATTCTTCGGCCACGCGCACCGCGTCACCGGGGTTGGCGTTGTCATCGCGGGTGATGAGCTCAAATTTGCGACCCATCACACCACCTGCCGCATTGACTTCGTCAATGGCCAGTTCCATGCCCTTTTTGTAGGGCTCCAAAAATGCAGGCTGGGCTTTGTAGCTGTTGAGCTCGCCAATCTTGATGGTTTGGGCCAGGGCAGGCCACGACACGGCAACCAGGGCCGCCAACAACCAAAAGCGTGAAGAGGAAAGTCTGTACATTCGAAAAAACTCCTTGTGTATCTTAAACACAAAACTCAAACACCCGGCTCCAATCAGGGCTACATTGCCTTACCCACCCGAGGACAGGCGGGGCAGGACTACCCACTGATCTTGTACCGCACAGATGCGCACCCGGTGCTCCAGCACCGCTTCGATGGCAGCATGGGTGGCCGCGTCTTGACTGGCACCATGGTGCACAACCCGACCCTGCGCCATGACCACGATCTCGTCAGCCTGCAAGGCCATGCCCACTTCGTGCAACACGCTCAAAACCGTAGTGCCTTGCGCACGCAAACAGTGCACTTGCTCCAGCCAGTCGACCTGGTGAGGTGCGTCAAGATGGGCCAAGGGTTCGTCCATCAACATCAGCGGTGCCCGGCCCGCCAGAGCCCGTGCCAACAACACACGCTGACGCTCGCCCCCGGACAGAGCGCCCAGCGTGCGCTCGCGCCATTCCCAAGCCTGCGTGGCTTGAAGGGCAATTTGCACACACTCGCGGTCCATAGCCGAAGGGGCATCGAGCCAAGCTTGATGCGGCAGGCGGCCCAGCATGACCACGTCCCAAACGCACAAGTCCAGGCTGGCGACCTCGCCCTGCCCCAGCCAAGACAAACGCTGTGCCCGCTCGCGGCGACCTATAGACCCCAAGGGCTGGCCTTGCCACCACAGCTGACCTTGACAGGGCAGCAAGCCTGCCAAAGCTTTAAGCAGGGTCGACTTGCCTGCACCATTGGGGCCGACCACACAGGTCCAGCGGCCAGCGGTGATCTGCAGGTCGATGTCTCGCAGCACCGTCCGCCCACCCAAGGCCACGGTCAAATCAAGCGCTTGCAAGGCGGAGGTCATACCGACTCCTGGTGGACGCGCCAAAGTAAATAGCCTCCGCCCACCACAGCGGTCAACACACCCACGGGCAATTCCTGCGGTGCGAGCGCCACACGGGCCAGCACATCGGCACCGCACAGCATCAGTCCGCCCATCAGGGCCGACAACAGCAATTGCCCACCTTGCGCAGTGCGCACCCAGGAGCGAACCCAGTGCGGTGCGGCCAGCCCCACAAAGGCCACCAAGCCCATCTGTGCCACGGCTGCGCCAGTGGCCAGGGAAATCACACCCACCAGCGCCAAACGCGCCGAATGCAAAGGCACGCCTAAACTGCTCGCAGTGGCTTCACCTAAGGTCAAGGCATCGAGCACGCGTGACAGTGCCATGGCTACAGCCGTGCACACCGCCAACACAGCGGCCAAGAGCAGGCAACCCTGAACATTCATGAACGCGCTCGAACCGAGCATGAAGCCCTGCATGGCCAGCAAAACCTGAGGTTGCCAAAGAGACAAGAGGGACGTGATCGCCCCCAACACCACCCCCACCACCACGCCAGCCAGCAACAAGCGCAGGGTTTGCTCAGCACCGCGCGCCAACACCAAGGTCAACAACACCGCCAGCACCGCCCCCAGAAACGCCGCCCCCGTCAAACCCAGACTCAGCCAACCCGTCAGGGCCCCGCCGCCCATCATGCTCAGGAATACAGACACACCCATCGAGGCTCCCGAGGCACTGCCCAACACAAAAGGATCGGCCAGCGGATTGCGAAACAAACCTTGCGCCACCGCACCGGCCAGACCCAGCAAGGCCCCGCCCAACCAAGCGCCCAGGCTGCGCGGCAAACGGATGTCCCACACGATTTGCTGCACCACCGCATCAGCGGGATATTGCCACCAGGCTTGCCAGCCTTGGTTACCAGCCGCCGTTCCCAAAACCAACGCGGCCAGACTCAGCAGCAGCAAAGTACTGACCCAACGCCAGGTGGATGCATTCAGATTCATCGCGCAACACCAGGCAGGGCAGAAGCGGCTCGGTTGAGACAATCGGCCATCAATTGAGCGCCATCGGCCATGCGCGGTCCGGCCCGCACCAACCAATTGGATTCATCGGGCGTGAACACGCACAGCCGGCCCGATTGAATAGCCTGCAATGAAGACCATCCTGGCCGCGCCAACACACTGGCGCGACTGCTGTCACCCGCCATGATCACATCGGGCTGCGAACGGACCACCAGCTCAGGGTTGACCAGAGGGAAAGGCCCCATCGACCCAGGCAGGATGTTGCGCCAACCCATGCGCTGCAATGTCTCACCAATGAAAGACGATTCACTCGCGCCATAAGGCGTTGGGCTGACTTCCACATACACACGGCCTTGCCGCGCTGACGGTTGCAGCGACTGCACCGCCGCCTGCAAGCCGTTTTGAATATGTTGCCAAACGCGATCACTCTGCGACGCAGGCAAGTGCAAAGCCTGTGCCACCGTGGTCAGGCTGCGATGCACATCGGCATGGGTGCGGGGCTCCAGCCGCAGGACCTTCAGACCCAAGGCCTCCAAGCGGTCGGCGCCGCGGGTCGATCCTGCCGCCAGCACCAAATCGGGCCTGAGGGCCACAATGCCTTCGATGCTCGGGTCCAGGCCACCGCCCACACGCGGTAAGGACTGCACGCTGGCTGGCCAATTGCTGTAACGGTCCACCCCCACCAGTCGATCGCAGACACCCAAGGCACAGACAGTTTCGGTCAGGGAAGGCAGCAGACTCACAATGCGTTGCGGCGCCTGCGGCAGGTCAATGACTTGTTGGCGGTCGTCACGCACCCCTACCGCTTGCGCGTTCAACCAGCAACCGATCATGAGGGCCAGCCACAGCTTACGCACAGCGGGACTCCCATTGCGCGAAGAGGCGGTGCATCTGCGCCACCCCGTCGATCAATGCCGCCGGGCCGGGCTGCAAAATGTCAGCTGATTTGATTTCAAACAACTGCTGGTCGCGCACCGCAGGCACGTCCTGCCAGCCCATCCGTGCGGCCACCAACTCGGGCCGGAATTTTTTACCGCACCAAGAGCCAATGATGATGTCAGGCGAGCGCTCGACGATGCTCTGTCCATCGGCAATGATGCGGTCTTTGCCCAGCGATTGAATGGCCAGCTCGGGGAAAACATCATCCCCCCCGGCGATGCCGATCAGCTCGGACACCCAACGGATGCCGCTGATGTGCGGCATGTCCCACTCTTCAAAGTACACGCGGGGGCGCCTCTTGAAGCGGGCCGCAGCGGCCCGGATGGTATCCAGCTGTGCTTGCATCTGTCCCAGGCGCAGCAAGGCTTGTTCGGCTTGCCCCACCATCGAGCCCACCTGATAGAGCATGGAAAAAATCTCGGCCACACTGCGTTGATTGAAGATGGTGACCTGCACCCCAGCCCGAATCAACTGAGCAGCGATGTCGG
>CANGKR010000031.1 GCA_947454355.1 Comamonadaceae bacterium | reverse complement strand
GGCTGGGGTTTGAAGTCTCAGAGGTGGCCGTCAAACATCATCACATCGACCCAGTCGCCAATTTGGGCCGTGCCTTGATCGTGGTGCAAGACGATCAACCCATTGGCCTGCACCATGGAACTGAGTACCCCTGAACCCTGCAAACCGGTCGTGATGACTTGCAGCTGTCCTTGCGTATCTCGGGTCACGATGCCGCGTTGGTATTCGGTACGGCCGGGTTTTTTGCGCAAAACTTCTTGACTGCGGGCCTTGAGCAGCGGCAAGGCTGGGCGCTGCATGCCCATCATCCGCTCCAGTGCGGGCCGCACAAAGGCCATGAACGTGACCATCACCGCCACCGGGTTGCCGGGCAGACCGAACAAGACCGCTGAGCGATCACCTTGATGGATGCGACCTACCGCCATGGGCCGACCCGGGCGCATATCGATGCGCCAAAAAGCCACATCGCCCAAATGCTTCATCATGGCTTTGGTGAAGTCGGCTTCACCCACGCTCACGCCGCCGCTGGTGATGATCACATCCGCTTGTGCCGCTGCTTGGCGAAAGGCGGCCTCGAGTAAGGCGGGATCATCACGCACCACGCCCATGTCCAGCACACTGCAACCCAGACGTGTCAACATGCCATGCACGGTGAAGCGGTTGCTGTCATAGACCGCTCCCTCCCGGGGGGCCTGGCCCAGGCTCAGGATCTCGTCACCGGTTGAAAAATAGGCCACTTTCAACCTGCGGGTGACGCGCACTTCCGGCAAACCTAAACTGGCCAAGAGGCCGCAGGCCGCCGGGCCCAAACGGGTGCCGGACTTCAAGGCGATGTTTCCGGCTTGAATGTCTTCGCCGCACAAGCGGCAGTTGTCGCCGCGCTGCAAGGTGCCTGCAGGAATGTGCAACTGATCGCCTTGCACCCGCGTCATTTCTTGCGCCACCACCGTGTCCAGCCCTGGCGGCATGATGGCGCCTGTCATGATCTTCACGCATTGGCCGGGCAAGACGGAGCCCGTCCAGGCTTGACCCGCCAGGGCTGTGCCCACCACCTGTAGCGTTTGGGCCTGCGGCAGTGACTGGCCATTGAATGCATAACCATCCATGGCCGAGTTGTCATGTGGCGGCACGTTCAAGGGCGAGATCACATCTTCGGCCAGCACCCGGTCCAAGGCTTGCACCAGTGCCACAGGCTCTGAGTCTGACAGGGGTACGGTCATTTGCTCCAAATGCGCCAGCACGGCTTCGACGGACAAGGATGTTGGCGTTTCACGCATGGCTGTCGAGTTGCTGCAATTGCGCCAAGGTGTTGGCATTGAAAAAAGCCATCGGGTCATCACCGGGCGCATCAAAGGGGACCATCACGGTATGGTGCAGGCCTGTCCAGGCGTCAATTTTGCGACCGCCATGTGAGGTGAAAGCGTGCAGGCTCTCACGCAGCGTGGAGCGCATCAGGCAAAAAACCGGTTGAGCGTGCCATTGGCCGTCTTCTTCGAGCGCATTCGCCATGGCAATGTCTGCGCCCTCGCGGCGCACCGCGCTGTACAAGCGTGACAACAGTTGCAGTGGAAAACGAGGCGAATCGCATGGTACGGTCAGCAGCCAGGGCGTGGCGCAAAGGGTGAGACCCGTCAAAAAACCTGCCAAGGGGCCGGCATAACCTTCCAGCGTGTCTGGGCAGACGGGTACGCCCCAGCCTTGGTAGATGGCGGTGTTGCGATTGGCATTGACCATCACGCGAGCCAAAGGCATGTCTTGCGCATGCAGCCGCTGCAAGGCATTCAAGGCCAAGGGCTTTCCTTTGTAGGGCTGTAAGCCTTTGTCCACGCCGCCCATGCGGGAGCCTCGACCGCCGGCCAGAATCAGGCCAGTGACCGCAGGGAGGCTGTCTACACCGCTCATCTTCAGCCGCCGATGTAACTCATTTCGACGCGCGGGCGAGCCGGCGTCTGTGAGGCGTCAGGCGGCAAGCTGCTGCGCAGTTCTGAATAGCGGTCCGAGCGACCTTGCCAAATGGCCGCGACTTGGGCGACCATTTCCTCGTCTGACAGGTGGCTGCGAATGAGAGAACGCAGGTCGTAGCCTTGCGACGCAAACAGGCACAAATACAACTGGCCTTCGGTGGACAAACGGGCGCGGTTGCAATCGCGGCAAAAGGCTTGGGTCACGCTGCTGATCACGCCCACTTCGCCCAATTGCGGATCGTATTGGCCCTTGGCATTGGCATAGCCCCAGCGTTGGGCGGTTTCGCCCGCCGCGGCCGCGGCCAAGGGGACCAAGGGCAGGGCGGCTTGGATGCGAGAGATCACTTGGGCGCTGGGCAGGACTTCGTCCATGCGCCAGCCGTTAGTGGCACCTACGTCCATGTATTCAATGAAGCGCAAGGTCACGCCCGAGCCTTGGAAATGGCGGGCCATGGGCAAGATTTCATGGTCGTTGGTGCCCCGCTTGACCACCATGTTGACCTTGATGTGCGACAGCCCTGCGGCCTGAGCAGCTTCTATGCCGGCCAACACTTCGTTGACTGGAAAATCCACATCGTTCATTTGCCTGAAAATCGAGTCGTCCAGGCCATCCAGGCTGACCGTAATGCGTTGCAAGCCCGCGTCTTTCAAGGCCTGAGCTTTGCGAGCGAGCAGCGAACCGTTGGTGGTCAGGGTGATGTCCAGGGCTTGTCCATCGGGCGTGCGCAGAGCCGCCAATTGAGCGATCAACACTTCGATGTTTTTGCGCAGCAGGGGTTCGCCACCAGTCAGCCGGATTTTGCGCACACCCAGTGCCACAAAGACTTTGGCGGTACGGGTGATTTCCTCAAAGGTGAGCAAATCACTGTGCGGCAGGTAAGGGTAGTCTTTGTGAAAGACTTCCTTGGGCATGCAATAGCTGCAACGGAAATTGCAGCGATCGGTCACGCTGATGCGCAGGTCATGCAGGGGGCGCTGAAGTTGATCTTTCAGTGTGGTGCCGGCTTGCAGCTTGGCAGGCGCAGGCAAGATGAGGCTACTGCGCTGGTCCACCACAGGAATGATTCGTTCTGACATGTTGCCATTGTGCCGCAGCCTCAGCCGTGCTGGATGGCGACTGTCTTGAGCGTGGTGAAACCCAGCAAGGCTTCAAAGCCTTTTTCACGGCCGTAGCCTGAAGACTTGACGCCTCCAAAAGGCAACTCCACGCCACCACCGGCACCGTAGTTGTTGATGAAGATCTGGCCGCTGCGCACCCGCTTGGCCATGCGAAATTGCCTGGCACCTTCGCGGGTCCAGATGCCAGCGACCAGACCGAACTCGGTCGCATTGGCCAATTCGACCGCATGGTCTTCGTCTGCAAAGGACATGGCCGAGAGCACTGGGCCGAACACTTCTTCTTGTGCCAGGCGGTGCATCACAGGTACATCGCGCAGCAAAGTGGGGGCTTGGTAAAAACCACCCGACGGCACGCCTGCAGCCACTTGTCCCTGCGCCACGGTGGGGATGCCGTCCTTTTGGGCTTGCGCCAGAAAATCAGTGACCCGCTCCAATTGGCTGGCGCGGATCAAGGGGCCGACATCAAGGTTCATGGCCGCCGAGCCCACACGCAGGCGGCTAAAAGCCTCGCCCAATCGCGCGAGCAGAGGTTCGTAAATGGCTTTCTGGATCAGCACCCGCGAGCCTGCGCTGCAGGTCTGGCCGGCGTTTTGCACAATGGCATTGACCACCACGGGAATAGCCGCGTCTAAATCGGCATCGGCAAAAATGATTTGCGGACTCTTGCCGCCCAGCTCTAGCGTCACTGGGCAGTGGCGCTCGGCTGCGACTTGCTGAATCAAGGTGCCCACCCGGGGGCTGCCGGTGAAGCTGATGTGGTCAATGCCGGGGTGACGTGCCAAGGCATCGCCCACCTCATGACCATAGCCCGTCACGATGTTGATGGCCCCCGCCGGGAAACCCACCTCGGCGGCCAGTTGGGCCACGCGGATCAGGCTCAGACAAGCGTCTTCTGCAGGTTTGACCACGCATGCATTGCCGGCCGCCAAGGCGCCGCCCACGCTGCGACCGAAAATTTGCATCGGGTAGTTCCAGGGAATCACATGGCCTGTCACGCCATGCGGCTCGCGCCAAGTCAGCACGCTGTAGCCGTTTTGGTAGGGCAGCGTTTCGCCGTGAAATTTGTCGCAAGACCCGGCGTAAAACTCAAAGTAACGCGCCAAGGCCACCGCATCGGCAGCGGCTTGCTTGGTGGGTTTGCCGCAGTCGCGCTGCTCCAATGCGGTCAACTCGGCCGCATGTTCGCTGATTTTTTGCGACAGCTTCATCAGCAGCCGACCACGTTCGACCGCGCTCAGCTGACCCCAAGAGCCTTCAAAGGCCTTGCGAGCAGCCTTCACGGCCAGCTCGATGTCGGCCGCTTGGCTGCGTGGGATCTGGTCAAAGACTTGCCCGTCCGAGGGATCAAGGACATCCAGGGTTTGTCCGCTCACGGCGGCCAGCGATTCGTTGGCGATGAAATTCAGATGCATAGGTTGATTGTCACTGAGCCGCCGCATTTGGAAAGCAAACGGGTGACTGGCGTCTGCTGAACGTTTTGAAGTCACCTGTTGCGGTGTGACTTCCCGACTTTTCGGTTCTCCGATGGTTCCGGTTATTGAAAAAAATAGTTCAGTCTGAAGCGAAAGGCCTGTGAAAGTAAAATGCGGGTTAATCCTAGGATTGCTGCTTTCAATCAACCCCCTGAGACTGTAAATATGGCCCTCGACAACGTGACCCCTGGCACTGATGCCCCGAATACTTTCAATGTGATCATCGAAATTCCGATGAACGCCGACCCTGTGAAATACGAAGTGGACAAAGAAACAGGCGCCATCTTTGTGGACCGTTTCATGGGCACCGCCATGCATTACCCCACCAACTACGGTTATGTGCCGCAAACCATTGCTGGTGACGGCGACCCGGTGGACGTGTTGGTGATCACGCCTTTCCCTTTGATTCCGGGCGTGGTGGTCAAGTGCCGCCCCATCGGCATTTTGCTGATGGAAGACGAAGGCGGGCAAGACGGCAAAGTGCTCGCCGTGCCGATCGACAAAATCCTGCCGATCTACACCCACTGGCAAAAACCCGAAGACTTGAACAAATTACGCTTGAGCCAGATCTCCCATTTCTTTGAGCACTACAAAGACCTGGAAGCGGGTAAATGGGTCAAGGTCAAGGGCTGGGAAGGCCCTGACGCTGCCCGCAAAGAAGTCGCGGACGGGATTGCCGCTTACCAAGCCGCCAAGGCTTGATAAGGGCCTGACTCAGCCCTGCTTCAAGGGCGAGCGGCGTTGCAAGTCTTGCAGGTAGGCCTCCACCCCCTGGCCCTCTTGGGCCAGAAAGCGGGCCACCGCATCTGAAAAACCAGGGTGCGACAGCCAGTGGGCGCTGCTAGTTTGCACCGGCAACAGGGCGCGGGCCATTTTGTGCTCGCCCTGTGCGCCCCCTTCAAATCGTTCCACCCCCTGTGCAATGCACCAGGCCAGGGGCTGGTAGTAACACGCCTCGAAATGCAGACAGTCCACCCGCTCCAAGGCTCCCCAATAGCGACCGTAAGCCACACCGCCAGCGGTCTCAGGGTGTTTGGCCGGTGCGAGGCCGAGCAGGCTGCAGGCCATACGGCGGCCATCGCGTTCGGCCACAAAAAGCACCCAGTTTTCGGGCATATCGGCGGCCATGGCGGTAAAGAAGGCCCGGCTCAGGTAGGGCGGGTTACCATGCTCAAGATAGGTTTGGGCATAGCACTGGTAAAAGAAGTCCCAATCGGCTGAATGAATGTCTGTGCCTTGCAGTACCTGCCAGGTGACGCCAGCCTCATGAACTTTGCGTCGCTCCTGGCGGATCTTCTTGCGCTTTTCTTGGCTCAGGTGGCTGAGAAAGTCGTCGAAATCACGGTAGGCCTGGTTGTGCCAGTGAAACTGCACGGTGTGGCGAAGCATCATGCCCGCATCGAGGCAAGCCTTCAGGTCTGCGGATTCATCCGCAAACAACACATGCAATGAAGACAGACCCTGGTCTTTAGCGAAACCAATCAAGGCCTGTGCCAGGCACAGACGGGCAGTCGCATCAACTGCCAGCAAACGGCTACCAGGCACGGGCGTGAACGGCACCGCGACGATGGCCTTGGGGTAATAGGTGAGACCATGGCGCTGGTAGGCATCGGCCCAAGCCCAATCGAACACATACTCGCCGTATGAATTGCCTTTGAGGTACAGGGGGCATGCAGCGCACAAACGCAGACCATCCTCCTCCTGACTCCAGACGCTGATCACCTGCAGCCCCCACCCTTTGTCGGGGCTGGCCGCGTGAGTATCCTCCATGGCCTGCAAGTAAGCATGCTGCATAAAGGGGGTGGGGTGGTCTTGCAAGGCCAGCAGGGCATTCCATGCCGCGGCGTCAAATTCGTGCATGGAATCGTGCACCTGGATGACATAATCGTCTGACTTGAATTCCTGCACCTGTATGACTCTCAATCTTTGCGTGGCTCAGCTCAATTTTGTGGTGGGCGATATGGCGGGCAATGCCCGCAAAATCATCGATGCCGCGCACACCGCCTATCAAAAGGGCGGGCGCGTCTTGCTGACCCCTGAATTGTCCATTTGCGGCTATGCCGCAGAAGACCTGTTGCTGCGTCCGGCGTTCATCGATGCCTGTGATGATGCCCTGAAAACAGTGGCCCGCGAAACCGCCGGGTTAAAAGGCATGGCGGTGGTGGTCGGTCACCCGCAGGGCGGTGGCATGCGCAGCCGCAGCGTGTCTGTGACCCGCCGCTACAACATGGCGTCGGTGTTGGTGGATGGCAAAACCGTTGCGCGATATGCCAAGCAAGAGTTGCCCAATTACCAGGTCTTTGATGAGCGACGCTATTTCACGCCTGGCGACCAGGCTTGTGTGTTCGAGCTCGAGGGCGTTCGCATCGGCCTGCTGATTTGTGAAGACGCTTGGTTTGACGGGCCTGCCCAGCGCGCCAAGGCGGCGGGAGCCCAGGTCTTGGCGGTGCTCAATGCATCGCCCTTTCATGCCGGCAAGGGGCTCGAGCGTGAGCAGCACATGCGCGAGCGGGTGCTGGCCAGTGGCTTGCCATTGGTCTATGCGCACTTGGTGGGCGGGCAAGACGAAGTGGTCTTCGAAGGTCGCTCTTTTGCGCTGGACGCCCAAGGCGAAGTCCAGATGCGATCGCCTGCTTTTGTGGAAGATCTGCCCTGTGTGGGTCTGAAGGTTCAGGGCGATGACTTGATCGTCCAGCCGGCCCCTGTATCAGCAGTGCGTTCGGACGAAGCCGATTTGTGGGACGCCCTGGTGCTGGGGGTGCGCGACTATCTGGGCAAAAATGGTTTTCAAAAAGCCGTACTGGGCCTGTCAGGAGGGATCGATTCGGCCTTGGTGTTGGCCATCGCGGTGGACGCGATCGGCGCGGGGAATGTCCATGCCATCATGATGCCCTCGCCCTACACGGCAGACATCAGCTGGATCGATGCACGGGACATGGCCGAGCGCATGGGCGTGCGCTACGACGAAATCACTATTGCACCTTTGTTTGAAGGCTTCAAGTCCGCACTGGCCTTGCAATTTGCTGGACTGGCCGAAGACACCACCGAAGAGAACATCCAAGCCCGCATTCGCGGCACTTTGTTGATGGCCATGTCCAACAAGACTGGGGCCATCGTGCTGACCACGGGCAACAAAAGTGAAATGGCCACCGGCTATTGCACCTTGTACGGTGACATGGCGGGCGGTTTTGCGGTCATCAAAGATGTGGTCAAAACGCAGGTGTTTAGACTGTCAAACTGGCGCAATGCCCATGACCCTTACGGCACCTGTGCCCAGCCGATTCCCGAACGTATCATCACCCGTCCGCCCAGCGCCGAGCTGCGTCCGGATCAAAAAGACCAAGACAGTTTGCCCGCGTACGAAGTGCTCGACGCCATCATTGCGCGCTACATGGAAAATGACGAAGGCATTGAAGCTTTGATCGCTGACGGATTCGATCGCGCCGATGTGGAAAAAGTGACTCGGCTGATCAAAATCAATGAGTACAAACGACAACAAGCGCCTGTGGGAATTCGTGTGACCCACCGCAGTTTTGGCAAGGATTGGCGTTATCCTATGACCAACAAATTCCGAGCTTAATTTTTCTTCTGAGACCTTGCCATGAAACAAATCACCGCCATCATCAAACCCTTCAAGTTGGAAGAAGTTCGTGAAGCCCTGGCCGAATGCGGCGTGACTGGCTTGACCGTGACGGAAGTCAAGGGTTTTGGTCGCCAAAAAGGGCACACCGAGTTGTACCGTGGCGCCGAATACGTGGTGGATTTTTTGCCCAAAGTCAAAGTGGAAGTCGTCATCAAAGACGATGACGTCGAGACCTGTGTCGATGCGATTGTCAAGGCTGCCCGGACCGGCAAGATCGGCGACGGCAAGATTTTTGTGACCAGTGTGGAGCGTGTGGTGCGTATCCGCACGGGTGAGATGGACAACGCAGCCATCTGAGTCTGCGCTCAGAGGTCCTTGGCATTCAGTGAGTAATGCACTCCGGCGGACTGCACGAGTTTTATCAAAAGAGTTTCGAACTGCGTGTCCACGTCGATCAAGTTCATCTGAGCGTCCACCATGAATTGGTGGTCCACCACGCCTGATAAAAAGCCCAGCAAACCGTCGTAATAGCCGTTCAAATTGAGCAAGCCGACCGGTTTGTCGTGGTAGCCGAGCTGGCGCCAAGTCCAGACTTCAAAGAACTCTTCAAAAGTACCAATACCGCCGGGCAGCGCTAAAAAGGCGTCCGCCCGCTCGGCCATCATGCGTTTGCGCTCGTGCATGGTGTCCACCACATGCAACTCGCTACAGCCCGTGTGGGCCCATTCTTTATCTACCAGGGCTTGCGGGATGATGCCCACCACCCGCCCACCGGCTTTGAGGGTGGCATCCGCTAACACGCCCATCAAACCATTGCTACCGCCGCCATACACCAGCTGCCCCCCATGCTGTCCGATCCATTGCCCCACCTGGCGAGCCGTGGATGCAAACTGCGCATCATCGCCCGGTCTGGCGCCGCAATACACGCACAGGGAAAAAGCAGGTGGTTGGGGTGATGCTGATGACGTCATAGGGGGTGAAAATGGCTGGCAACCCAACCATCCTAAGGCTTGGGCGTGACAGGGGCTTGACGCTCGGTCACTAAGCGTGTGCCGGCCCAGATATCGTGCCAAAACTGCCCCTGGCTTTGAAAACGGCTGAGCAAGGACCAGACGGCGATCCAGCCGAGCATCAGCACCAGGGTTTGGGCGGCGCTGAGTTGGAAAGGTGTGGCGGCCACGATCGGGGGTAAAAACCATACCCAGCTCCAAAAGTAGCGTCGCAGTGCGCGAGCTTGCGTGAGGGCCCGCCCCTGAGTGTCCACCACCCTGATGTGCCAGGTTTTCATGGCCAGGGTCTGGCCTTTGGTGCCGAACCAGGTGAAATAAATACCGAGAATCAAAAAGACAAAGGCCTGCAGACCATGACGATGGTCGAGGGCATGGCGGGTTTGACTCAGGGCACTGAACAGATAGCCGGTGATGAACACCACGCCAAAAAGCAACATGCCTTCATAGAGCCAACAGGCCATGCGGCGCAGCAAAGGCGGCGCCAAGAGTGGCGATGCAAGGGCGTCGATGTCGCCCTCAAGGGCGGTCACGCTGCAGGCGCATCCGGCTTGGATGGCAGGTTTTTGGCGGGGGGCAACAAAGTTTTGGGGTCCAGGTCCTTCACCCCAGGGGCCTTGCCCTTGGCGGGCGGTTGACCGTTGGAAGGCTGCACATGAGAAAGCTTGTCCGCAGGACCCGGGCGTTGTGCAGGTGCAGCCCCCCAGATAGGGGCAGGTTGTGTGGCGCCAAGCTTGCGTTTTTCATCATCAGGCAAAGCCAAATAGGCCTCCCACTGCGCTTTTTTGACTTGGGCCGGTAATTTTTGGGATTCGCCAAAGTTCAGGCGAGCTTGGGTACGTTGTTGCGGCGTCAGGCTGGCCCACTCGGCCATGCGGCTGTGCATGGTTTGCTGCTCAGCGAGTGGCAGATTATTGAAGTTTTTGGAAAGCGCCAACCATTTTTGTCTTTGCGCTTCACTCAAACTGGCCCACAAGGGCGCAAGAGGCGCCAGGGCTTGCTTTTGAGTAGCGCTCAGGTCTGGCCAAGGCAGTTGAGGGCGACTTTTGGCTGTCGCCAAGGGTGCCGGGGAGGCCACTTGGGCAGGGGCGGACACCGATGGAGTCAAGGTGGCAGCTGATGAGGGTGCCAAGGCAGGCCCAGGAGGGGCATCAGCCACAGGGGTGTCTGCTGCTGCGGCAAAGCACAAGCCAGCGATGACCCAAGGGACCATGATGACAGGGGTGAACCAGTGCTTAAGAACGAACAACACCTCAGCGGATCTCCGTTGGCTCACTTTGCTGGGTCTTCAGGAACTGAAGAAAACCAGGGTCTGTATAGGCGTTGGGGGGCAGGTCATCAATCAGCAGGGCGGAGTCGACCTCGGCTATTTCCAACGCGCTGTTTTCCGATTGGATGCTTTGGATAACCATCAAGCCCACAATCAGGGCGATCAAGGGCAGCAATGAGGCCACACGGCTCCAGAGGTTGTCACCTTCACCACCCCATTTCAGGGCGGCCTGGCCGGCAGACAGGCTCATTTCTTGGGCCAAGACCTTCACCGTTTCGGGTTTCTTAACAGCCAAAGCCTGCATGCGCGAGGCGCGCAAACGCTCCGTCAAGTCGTAGGACAGCTCGGGCATGTCCTCGTCCAGACGCGCGGCTAAACGAGAACCCAACCGGTCAATGGCGGGTGCAGCAGTGTGTGATTGCATTTTCATAATGTGATTCCCTTGGCCTTGAGCGATCGGCTCAGTGCGTGAACGGCGCGTGAACAGTGTGTTTTGACACTGCCTTCGGTGCAGCCCATGGCGGCAGCCGTTTCTGCAACGTCCATCTCCTCCCAGTAACGCAGCAGGAAGGCTTCCCGTTGACGCGCAGGCAAATCTTGGATGTCCGATTCGATTTGTTGGAAAATTTGCTTGCGCCGGGTTTGGTCCTCCGCGCTTTCGCCCATTTCACGATCTGAGGCCCCGTTCACGGTCTCCAGCAGATCAAAATCTTCCGAATCGGACTCACCCACAAAGTCGCTGAGATTGGAAAACAGTGCATTTCTGGTTTTGCGCCTGCGAAACCAGTCCAAAGTTGTGTTGGACAAGATGCGCTGGAACAAGAGGGGCAATTCGGCGGCGGGTTTGTCGCCGTAATGTGTGGCCAGTTTGATCATGCTGTCCTGCATGATGTCCAATGCGGCCTCTTCGTCTCTGACATGGTAGAGCGTGCGCTTGAAAGCACGTTTCTCCATATTTTTGAGGAAGTCTGAGAGTTCTTGTTCCGTGGCCAACTGCTTGCTTCACCCTGTGCAAGGGTGAAATCTCCTGTGTTTGCGCCAGATTATCGCACCTTCATGCCCCAAATCGCATTGAAAACCGGTGGGGCCTTCAGTCAGTGCGATAATGTCGGGTTGCAATTGAAAAAAAGCAAACGGGTCACAGTCCGGCGTTGTCACATTTAGCGCCCATGGCTGTGGTCCAAAGTCCCAATGCGGCTTCACAAGAGCTCAGCAAAGGGGCACCCAAGGTTTTTCGTTAGAGAAATTCACAAAGGTTGAATATGGAAACTTCTAAAGCCGATTCGGCATCATCATCTCACCCCGTCGTGCCTGAGCTGCGCGGAGGGGAAATCCTGGTCAAAGCACTGCAGGCGGAAGACGTCAAGTTCATCTGGGGTTACCCAGGCGGCGCGGTGCTGCACATCTACGATGCGCTGTACAAACAAGAAACCATTCAGCATGTACTTGTGCGCCATGAGCAGGCTGCAGTGCATGCCGCCGATGGTTTTGCCCGCGCCACGGGTGAAGTCGGCGTGGCCTTGGTCACCTCCGGTCCGGGCCTGACCAATGCGGTAACGGGCATTGCCACCGCATACATGGACAGCATCCCGATGGTCATCATCAGCGGTCAAGTGCCCACGGCTGCCATTGGTTTGGACGCTTTCCAAGAGTGCGATACCGTAGGCATTACCCGCCCGATCGTCAAACACAATTTCTTGGTTAAAGATGCGCGGGACATGGCCGAGGTCATGAAAAAGGCCTTTCACATTGCCCGCAGCGGCCGCCCCGGCCCTGTGGTGGTGGACGTGCCCAAGGACGTGTCTTTTAACAAGACTCCATACGCCGGTTACCCCGAGACGGTGCAAATGCGCTCGTACAACCCCGTGCGCAAGGGTCACGGCGGTCAAATCCGCAAGGCGCTGCAATTGCTCATGGCCGCGAAGCGGCCATACATCTACACCGGTGGCGGTGTTTTGCTGGGCAATGCCTCGCAAGAATTACGCACTTTGGTGGACATGCTGGGTTTCCCATGCACCAACACCTTGATGGGCTTGGGCGCTTACCCTGCCACCGACCCCAAGTTTCTGGGCATGCTGGGCATGCACGGCACCCTGGAAGCGAACAACGCAATGCAAAACTGCGATGTGCTTTTGGCGGTAGGTGCGCGCTTTGATGATCGTGTGATTGGTAACCCCAAGCACTTCGCGCAAGTCGAGCGCAAGATCATTCATATCGACATTGATCCTTCCAGTATTTCCAAGCGGGTCAAAGTGGACGTGCCGATCGTGGGTGATGTCAAAGATGTGCTGCAAGAATTGATCGCGATGATCAAGGAATCGTCCGTCAAACCCGACGCGAATGCTTTGGGCGCCTGGTGGTCCACCATCGATACCTGGCGTGCCCGTGATTGCATGAAGTATGACCATGAGAACACCGAAGTCATCAAGCCTCAACGGGTCATTGAAACCCTGTGGGACATGACCAAGGATGCTGACGCTTACATCACATCCGATGTGGGTCAGCACCAAATGTGGGCGGCCCAGTACTACAAGTTCAACGAGCCACGCCGCTGGATCAACTCCGGTGGTTTGGGCACCATGGGCGTGGGCATTCCCTATGCCATGGGCATCAAACTGGCCAAGCCAGACAGCGAAGTCTTCTGCGTCACCGGTGAAGGCTCAGTGCAGATGTGCATTCAGGAACTTTCGACCTGTTTGCAATACAACACGCCCATCAAAATCCTCGCCTTGAATAACCGCTATCTTGGCATGGTGCGTCAATGGCAAGAAATTGAATATTCAGGCCGCTACAGCCACAGTTACATGGACGCTTTGCCCAATTTTGTGAAGTTGGCCGAAGCCTATGGCCAT
The DNA here is from genome assembly GCA_947454355.1 of Comamonadaceae bacterium. Taxonomy (GTDB): domain Bacteria; phylum Pseudomonadota; class Gammaproteobacteria; order Burkholderiales; family Burkholderiaceae_C; genus Limnohabitans_A. The sequence continues at coordinate 8,030 of CANGKR010000031.1, read as the reverse complement.
GTGGGCATTCTGGTCGAGCGCCCTGAGGATGTCGAGCCCGCTTTGCGCGAGGCCCGCAGACTCAAGGACCGGACGGTGTTCTTGGACATTCGCACGGACCCTACCGAAAACGTGTTCCCGATGGTTCGCGCTGGCAAAGGCATTACCGAAATGATCATGGGCGCAGAAGATCTGTAAGCCCACATCCTTTCACACCATTTTTTGAAGAATCTATTGACCGCCGAGCCCGCGCATTACCGTGTGCGGGGGAGGGTGGCGAAAAGAGGAATTGCATATGAAACACATCATCGCTGTCTTGCTGGAAAACGAAGCGGGTGCCCTGTCCCGCGTGGTGGGCTTGTTTTCTGCTCGCGGCTACAACATTGAGTCCCTCACCGTTGCGCCCACAGAGGACCCCAGCCTGTCGCGCATGACCATCCAAACCACCGGGTCGGACGACGTGATCGAACAAATCACCAAGCATTTGAACCGCCTGATCGAGGTGGTCAAAGTTGTGGATTTGACCGAAGGCGCTTACACCGAGCGCGAGTTGATGCTGGTGAAAGTGCGCGCCGTGGGCAAAGAGCGTGAGGAAATGAAGCGGATGGCTGATATATTCCGAGGCCGAGTCATCGACGTCACGGACAAGAGCTACACCATTGAGTTGACGGGTGACTCTTCCAAGAACGATGCCTTTTTGGAGGCCATCGACCGGAGTGCCATTCTCGAAACCGTCCGCACAGGTGCCTGCGGCATCGGGCGCGGCGAGCGAATTTTGCGTGTTTGAATTTTAAAATTTTTGTAGGAGAAAATCATGAAAGTGTTTTACGACAAGGACTGTGACCTGAGCGTCATCAAAGGCAAAACCGTTGCCATCATCGGTTACGGTTCGCAAGGGCATGCCCATGCGCAAAACTTGAACGACAGCGGCGTCAAAGTCGTGGTCGGTCTGCGCAAAGGTGGCGCTTCATGGGACAAAGTCGGCAAAGCCGGTCTGACCGTGATGGAAGTCAACGATGCGGTCAAAGCCGCTGACGTGGTCATGATCTTGTTGCCTGACGAAATGATTGCCGAGGTCTATACCAACAATGTAGCTCCCAACATCAAGCAAGGCGCGTCTTTGGCCTTCGCCCATGGCTTCAATGTGCACTACAACCAAGTCGTGCCCCGCGAAGACTTGGACGTGTGGATGGTCGCTCCTAAGGCACCTGGCCACACCGTGCGTAACACTTACACCCAAGGCGGCGGCGTGCCCCACTTGGTGGCGATTCACCAGGACAAGAGCGGCAAGGCCCGTGCTTTGGCCCTGTCCTACGCCATGGCCAACGGTGGCGGCAAGGCCGGCATCATCGAGACCAACTTCAAAGAAGAGACTGAAACCGACTTGTTCGGCGAGCAGGCTGTTCTGTGCGGTGGCGCGGTCGAATTGATCAAGATGGGTTACGAAACTTTGGTGGAAGCCGGTTATGCCCCTGAGATGGCTTACTTCGAGTGCTTGCACGAACTGAAGTTGATTGTGGACCTGATCTACGAAGGTGGCATCGGCAACATGAACTACTCGATCTCGAACAACGCCGAATACGGCGAGTACGTGACCGGTTCTGAAGTGATCAACGAGCAAAGCCGTCAAGCCATGCGCAACGCTTTGAAGCGCATCCAGACGGGTGAATACGCCAAGATGTTCATCTTGGAAGGTCGCACCAATTACCCGAGCATGACTGCTCGCCGCCGCTTGACTTCCGAGCATTCCATTGAAGTCGTGGGCGCACAATTGCGCGCCATGATGCCTTGGATTGCCAAGAACAAGCTGGTGGACAAGTCACGCAACTGATGGCCTGAACCCTCTGAAACAAAGGCCACTTCGGTGGCCTTTGTTTTGGGGTGCTAGAGTCTGGCTATAACCCAACGAATGTGAGTGATGCACAACGATATTGAACCCGTCGAAGATGCCGGCGCACATCGCACTCCGCGCAAGCCCCCTAAAGGCATTTACATCCTGCCCAATATGGTCACGCTCGCGGCCTTGTTTGGTGGTTTTTATGCCATTGTGATGGCCATGAATGGTCGCTTTGATCTGGCCGCGACCGGTGTGTTTTGCGCCATGGTGCTGGACGGGTTGGATGGCCGTGTGGCCCGCATGACCAACACCCAAAGCGCCTTTGGCGAACAGATGGACTCATTGTCGGACATGGTCTCCTTCGGTGCCGCCCCTGCGTTGATCGCCTATGAATGGGCTCTCAAGGGGCTGGGGCGTTGGGGCTGGATTGCCGCCTTTGTGTATTGCGCTTGCGCGGCTTTGCGTCTGGCCCGCTTCAACGTCAACACAGCAGTGGTGGACAAGCGCTTCTTTCAGGGTTTGCCTTCGCCAGCTGCTGCTGCCCTTGTCACGGGTTTCATCTGGATCATGACCGAACTGGATTACGAGGGGGCCTCGGTGGCCTGGCCGATGCTGGTGATCGCCATGTATGCGGGCCTGACCATGGTGACCAATGTGCCGTTTTACAGCTTCAAGGATGTGCACATGAAAAAAAGTGTGCCCTTCGCAGCCATTGTGCTGGTGGCTTTGGGCATTGCAGTGGTCAACATCCATCCGCCTACGGTCTTATTTGGATTGTTTGTGATTTATGGTTTGAGTGGTTATGTTGTGTACGCCGTTCGCAAAGCCAAAGGCCAGCAGACCAGCATGATCAGTACCTCGACAAAAGAACCTGATGAGCGCGGACTGCACAACGATTGAAGTGCCCCGCCAAATTGTGCTAAAGTCAACAACATGAAATTCGCTCTGCTTGCACTACTGCTATCGCCCAACGGGCGGGATGTGTAGCGCACGCGATCATTTTCCCAAAAGGCCCGTTTGCATACCCGCAACGGGCCTTTTTGCTTTCCTGTTTTTGAAGTTGCGGTTGACATCATTGGAGTAATGAGATGGCTGATAAATTGATCATTTTTGACACAACATTGCGTGACGGTGAGCAGTCCCCCGGGGCCTCCATGACCCGCGATGAAAAATTACGCATTGCCCGCCAGCTGGAACGACTGCGAGTGGATGTGATCGAGGCGGGTTTTGCGGCCAGCTCTAATGGCGATTTCGATTGCGTCAAGTCGATTGCATCGGCTATCAAAGACTCGACTGTCTGCTCTTTGGCGCGTGCCAATGACCGTGACATTGCTCGCGCAGCAGAAGCGCTGGCCGGTGCAGCCAATGCCAGGATCCACATTTTCTTGGCGACCAGTGCCTTGCACATGGAAAAGAAATTGCGGATGTCGCCCGATCAGGTCTTTGAGCAGGCCAAGCAATCAGTCCGCTATGCCCGCAACTTGATGGGTGACATTGAATTCAGCCCCGAAGATGGTTACCGCAGCGACATGGATTTCTTGTGCCGCGTCTTGGAGGCCGTCATCCATGAAGGTGCCACCACCATCAACGTGCCCGACACCGTGGGATATGCCGTGCCTGAGTTGTATGGCCATTTCATCAAGACCTTGCGTGAACGCATCCCCAACAGTGACAAGGCGATTTGGTCTGTGCATTGCCACAACGACTTGGGTATGGCTGTGGCCAACTCTCTGGCCGGTGTGAAGATGGGCGGTGCTCGCCAGGTGGAATGCACGATCAACGGCTTGGGCGAGCGCGCGGGCAATTGCTCCTTAGAAGAAGTGGTCATGGCTGTGAAAACACGCCGTGACTATTTCGGTTTGGATCTGGGCATTGACACCAAGCACATCTTGGCCGCCAGCCGCATGGTCAGCCAGACGACGGGATTTGTGGTGCAGCCCAACAAAGCGGTGGTCGGGGCCAACGCCTTTGCACATGCTTCGGGCATACATCAAGACGGCGTGCTCAAGGCCCGCGACACCTACGAGATCATGCGTGCAGAAGATGTGGGCTGGACGACCAACAAAATCGTGCTGGGCAAATTGAGCGGTCGTAACGCCTTCAAGCAACGCTTGCAAGACCTGGGTATTGCCTTGGAGAGCGAGGCCGAATTGAACTCAGCCTTCACCCGATTCAAGGAATTGGCTGATCGCAAGAGCGATATTTTTGATGAAGACATCTTGGCTTTGGTCAGTGACGAATCCGTTTCGGCCGACCAAGAGAAATACGCTTTCGTCTCGCTCGCTCAGCACAGTGAAACCGGCGAGCGGCCGCAAGCCACGGTGGTCTTCAGTGTGGAAGGCAAAGAAATCCGCAGCGCATCCGATGGCAATGGCCCGGTGGATGCATCCCTCAAGGCGATTGAGTTGCAAGTCAACAGCGGCGCTGAAATGGTGCTGTATTCGGTCAATGCCATCAGCGGCTCCACCGAAAGCCAGGGTGAAGTGACCGTGCGTTTGCAAAACAGTGGCCGCGTTGTCAACGGTGTGGGCTCGGACCCTGACATCGTGGTGGCTTCGGCCAAGGCCTATTTAAGTGCCTTGAACAAACTGCAAAGCAAATCGGACAGGGTGGCTGCACAGGGCTAAAGTAATCCCAAATCATTCTTAAGTTGCTTCAATAAAGTCACGCAAGTGTTTGATCTTGCGTGACTTTTTTTATTTGTTACACTCTACGTGTTGTGACCACATTGTGACCTCGAGAATTATGTTTTTTGACGCTTTGCGAAACACCGTGTCGCCTTTGAAGGTGCTTGTACTCACTTGCCTGGTTCCTTGTGCCTTGACTTGGGGTACTCAGGCTCAGGCTAAAGAGCCTGCAAAAAAAGCTTCAAGCCAAAAGGTGGCCGTCGTCGCCAAGGCCAAACCTGCGAAATCTGTGGCCAAGACCACCAAAGTGACCGCCAGTGCGAGGGGTGTCAGTCGTTCGCGCAAAGCAGCCACTCTGGTCGAAGTGCCTGCGAAAGCTTCCTTCGGTCAAATGGCCGGTTTGCACAGCGCATCCGATCCATTGGATTTGCGCTCCAGCGTCGCCCTGGTGGTGGATCAAGACACCCAAGAAGTGTTGTTTCGCAAAAATGACCAAGCCGTTTTGCCTATTGCTTCTTTGACCAAGTTAATGACAGGTTTGGTCATGGCTGAAGCAAAGTTGCCTTTGCACGAAGTGATCACAATTTCCCAAGAAGATGTTGACACCGAAAAGGGCAGCAGTTCGCGTCTGGCAGTTGGCACTCAATTGTCTCGTGGTGATCTGTTGCACCTGGCTTTGATGTCCAGCGAAAACCGTGCAGCACACGCCTTGGGCAGGACCTTCCCCGGCGGTTTGCCCCAATTTGTCAGCCGCATGAATGAGCGGGCGCAAACCTTGGGCATGCGCGACACCCGTTACGTCGAACCCACAGGCTTGTCCAGCCGCAACCAATCCAGCGCCAATGACTTGGCCTTGTTGGTCGGTGCTGCCTACAAAGAGCCTTTGTTGCGCGAATTGTCCACCTCGCCAGGTCGTGAGGTGGATATCGGCCGCAAGACCCTCCAGTACAACAACACCAACCGTTTGGTGAAAAATCCGGATTGGGACATCGGTTTGCAAAAGACCGGCTATATCTCAGAAGCCGGTCAATGCCTGGTCATGCAAACCAAAGTGGCTGGCCGCAAATTGATCATGGTGTTTCTGGATTCCGCCGGCAAACTCAGCCGCATCGCAGACGCTGAGCGTGTGCGTCGCTGGCTGGAGTCGGCGCCCAGCTCAAGGGCCTCGGCGTCCCATCGCAATCACCAAGGGTGAACAAAAAACGGGCTGACAGCCCGTTTTTTCATGGTCCGTTTCCAATGGCTCAGGAACCCTGATGCCCTAAGGCCAGTGAAATCTCATTGGCAGTCGCTTGCAGTTTGGGCAACCAGCCCTCATCCATGCGGTCTGCAGGGGCAGAAATCGACAGACCCGCCAGCAATTTGCCTTGGTCATCATAGATGCCTGCGGCGATGCAGCGCACACCCAGTTCCAGCTCTTCGTTGTCACGTGCAATCCCGTACTGCCTGACTTTGGACAATTCACGTTCCAGTGCGGGCAGTTGGGTGATGCTGTTGCGCGTATGACCTGACAAACCCGTGCGCGTGGCGTAGCTGCGGACTTTCAGCGGATCGTCGATGGACAAAAACAATTTACCCACCGAGGTCAGGTGCAAGGGTGCACGCCCACCGATAGCGCGTACCACCTGCATGCCCGAGCGCTCGCTGAAGGCGCGCTCGACATAGACAATCTCATCGCCCTGCCGCATGCTCAGGTTGACGGGTTGTTGAATCAGTTTGTGCAACTCGCGCATAGGCGTCATCGCCGCATCGCGCACATTCAAGCGGGCTTTGACCAGGTTGCCCAACTCCAAGAGACGCATACCCAGGCGGTAAGAGCCCGCTTCGGGCCGGTCCACATAGCGACCGATCGTCAAGTCGTTCAAGATGCGGTGCGTAGTGGAGGGGTGCAAGCCAGTTTTTTCGCTGATTTCCTTGAGGGAAATGGCCTCCTCGCGAGAGGCCAGCACATCCATGAGCGAAAACAAACGCTCTATCACCTGGATGGTCGGTGTCGTTGCGGTGGCGCGATCGTGTTTACTCATGGAATTACTGCTTGGTGGTGTTTGATTCTACAGTGTGAAATTAAAAATCCTCATCGTTTTCTGGTCGACGACCCTCGTGAGGCTGCCACTGCCCATTCCACAGCACTTCGCAAGGCGCAAAGCGTTGCTTGTAATTCATCTTGGGACTCTCTTCGATCCAGTAGCCCAAGTAGACAAACTCCAGCCCCAGTTTGCGGGCTTGCTCGATTTGCCACAGCACGCCAAAGGTGCCATACGAGGCCTTGGCGTCGGGTTCATAAAAGGTGTACACCGCTGACAGCCCATCATTGAGCACATCCACAATGCTGACCATTTTCAAAATCCCTTCAGGGTGGTCGGCGCTGGGTTGTCGGTATTCAATCAAGCGGGAGTTGACCCGGCTTTGCAATAAAAACTGTTTGTACTGCTCCACGCTGTCCTGGTCCATGCCGCCGCCCGCATGGCGGCTGTTCTGGTATCGCAGGTACAGGGCATAGTGGTCAGGATCAAAGCCCAGCCCTGATATTTTCACTTTCAGGTCAGCGTGTTGTCGCCAAGCGCGTTTTTGGCTTTGGTTGGCTTTAAATTGCTGGGTCCGAACCCGCAGGGGCACGCAGGCTTGGCAGCCATCGCAATAGGGCCGATAAGTGAACACTCCGCTGCGGCGAAATCCGCGGCGCACCAAATCGGAATACACATCGTTCTGAATCAGATGGCTCGGCGTTGCCACTTGCGATCGCGCCACCCGTTCGGCCAAATAACTGCACGGATAGGAGGCCGTGGCATAGAACTGCAAAGACTCGAGAGGGAGATCTTTCAAATGCGTCATGTGGGGGAACTCAGGGCGGGCAAGCTGGGGCTTTCCACGGTTTCATGTGCCCAATCGGGGGACGGTTTTGACTGTTGTTGCACGATATGGTGGATGAAAACTTCGCGGGGAATTTCTGCCGCGCCCAAGCTGGCCAGATGTGCTGTATTTTGCTGGCAATCGATCATACCGATCCCGTGCCGCTGGCATACCTGGACCAGCGCGGCCAAGGCCAATTTGGAGCCATCGCTTACCTGAGTGAACATGGACTCCCCAAACACTGCCTTTCCCAAACAAACAAAGTACAGACCAGCGACCAATTGTCCCTGAAGCCGGACTTCGACGCTGTGGGCAAAACCAGCCCGATGCAATCGCTGATAAGCCCGCACCATGTCAGGAACAATCCAGGTTCCGGCTTGCTGTCGGCGAGGGGCTTGGGCACAGTGGGTGATCACTTGATCGAAAGAGCGGTCAAAGCTCAGCTCCAGTTCGGAGTGTTGCAAGTGGTGTTGCCAGCTTTTGCGCAATGAACGCTGCAGTTTGAAATGGGCCGTCTGCAACACCATACGGGGTGAAGGGCTCCACCACAAAATGGGTTGATTTTCGCTGTACCAGGGAAAGATGCCTTGGCTGTAGGCGCTGACCAGTCGTTCCACCGACAAGTCACCGCCCGCAGCCAATAGACCCGGCGCGGCTGTCTCTGCGCCCCAAGCGCTGTGCACAGGCGGAAAGGGGCTGTCCGATTCAAGCCAATGCAAGGGTGGAGCGGGTGCTGC
>CANGKR010000030.1 GCA_947454355.1 Comamonadaceae bacterium | reverse complement strand
GTGCAATACAGCATCCGCGACATCATGATCGCCATGCGGCGTTGCCCGCAGCCCATCATCAGCGTGGTGCAAGGTGCGGCCAGTGGCGGTGGGTTTGCGCTGGCACTGGCCAGCGACATCCGGCTGGCCACACCCGATGCCCGAATGAACGCATCTTTTTTGCGTGTGGGCCTGACCGGCTGCGACATGGGGGTGAGTTACTTTTTGCCGCGCATGGTGGGCAGCTCGGTGGCGGCGCAATACCTGCTGACCGGCCGTTTTTTGGACGCGCAACGCGCTCATGGCCTCGGGTTGGTGAGCATGGTGGCACCTTTGGAAGCCTTGCAGCAAGAAGCACAGGCCTTGGCCGATGACATGTTGCGAACCAACCCGCTGGGCCTTCGCTTGACCAAAGAAGCACTCGGCCACAGCATGGACATGGGCAGCCTCGAAGCCGTCATGGCCATGGAAGACCGGCAGCAAATTTTGTGTACCCAAGGCGAAGACTTTGCTGAAGGCATGCGGGCCTTTCTGGAAAAGCGCCCGCCTCACTACACCGGACGGTGAAGCGAGTTCAGGGCTGCAGCAACCAATCGCGCAGACCCTGCAGTTCGCGACTGTCCAGCCCAATGGGCCCCTGCAGATAAGCCTGCATGCCGCCGTGCTGTTGATCGACCGTGTCCAAAGCAGCATGCAAAAAGGCCGGCTGCACACCCCACAGCACCTTCATGACATGCGCAGGCCCTTTGCCTTCTTGGTTCGGGTCGCGGCGATACAGCTGGTTGGTGAGCAGGTAGTCCTGCTCAATCGTGGCGCGGTCCACGCCCAACACCGACAACAACAAAGCCGCCGCAAAACCCGTGCGGTCTTTGCCCGCGGTGCAATGGAACACTTGTGGCGTGGACTCAGTGAGCAAATGCTTTAGACAGCGACCGAAGGTGGTGGCATTGTGATTGACGAAATCGCGGTAGGTGCCGCACATCAATTCGACGGTGTCTTCGGTGGTGGGCTCAATGCCTTGAGCGACCAAAGCCTGCATTTTGGCAATCACACTGGGCTCGATGTTCAAGGCCACACGCTTAACGCCGTCAATCGCGTAAGGCGTGCCCGCACATTCCGACACCCCGCGAAAGTCCAGGCTGTGCGTCAAGCCGATGCGCTGCACCAGCGCCAGATCATCGGGAGTCAAACCTGCCAGGTGGTCCGAGCGAAACACCAGCCCCCGCTTGACGCGCTGGCCCTGCGCATTGAGGTAGCCACCGACATCACGGAAGTTGGAAGCGCCTTGCAGCTTGGGAGACAACGGGTCAGGTGTGTTCATGGTCGGACGGTGGGTTTATCGATGGAGACGCTGCTTTATGGGGCAGGTGGCGCAGCCCCCATTGTGGCCCCGAATTCTTTCAAAACGGCTACGGTTAAAATCTGGCCTTCCCCAAGGAGCGTTGCAGCCCGCAGCCGTCAAGGCGCAGCAGGTCAGGCTTGGGGCCGTTCAATGTCTGAATGATCTTGCACAACGACGCTCACCTGTAAGCCCAAGGTGAGCCTGTGTCTGTTGTCGCGTCCAAATCCGTTGCTGTGCCCCCCATGAAGTTGTCCGGTCTGGAGCCTGTCTCCATCGGCACCGCTTCGCTGTTTGTCAACGTGGGTGAGCGCACCAATGTGACCGGCTCCAAGGCCTTTGCCCGCATGATTTTGAACGGCGAATACGAGCAGGCTTTGGCCGTGGCGCGTCAGCAGGTCGAAAACGGTGCGCAGGTCATCGATGTGAACATGGACGAAGCCATGCTCGACAGCCAGGCGGCCATGGTGCGGTTTTTGAACCTGATGGCCGGTGAGCCCGACATCGCCCGCGTGCCGGTGATGGTGGATTCGAGCAAATGGACCGTGATCGAAGCCGGTCTGCGCTGCATCCAGGGCAAGGGCATCGTGAACTCGATCAGCATGAAAGAGGGCGTGGACGAGTTCAAGCGCCAAGCCAAGCTGGTCAAGCGCTATGGCGCAGCCGCCGTGGTGATGGCGTTCGACGAAAAAGGCCAAGCCGACACCTACGAACGCAAGATCGAGATTTGCGAACGCGCTTACCGCGTGCTGGTGGACGAGGTGAACTTCCCGCCCGAAGACATCATTTTTGACCCGAACATTTTTGCGATCGCCACCGGCATTGAAGAGCACAACAACTACGCGGTGGACTTCATCAATGCCACGCGTTGGATCAAAACCAACCTGCCGGGTGCCAAGGTGTCGGGCGGTGTGTCCAACGTCAGTTTTTCATTCAGGGGCAACGACCCGGTGCGCGAAGCCATCCACACCGTGTTCCTGTACCACGCGATCCAAGCGGGCATGGACATGGGCATCGTCAACGCGGGCATGGTCGGCGTGTACGACGACCTAGAGCCCACGCTGCGCGAGCGGGTCGAAGACGTGGTGCTCAATCGCCGTCCTGATGCGGGCGAGCGTTTGGTCGAGGTGGCCGACAGTGCCAAGGGCGCAGCCAAAGACGAGACCACCAAACTGGCCTGGCGCGGCACACCCGATGCGCCGGTGGGCGTTGCGCAACGCCTCTCACATTCCTTGGTGCACGGCATCACCGACTTCATCAGTGACGACACCGAAGAGGCCTACCAAGAGATTCTGGCCAAAGGCGGTCGCCCCTTGCATGTGATCGAAGGCCCGTTGATGGACGGCATGAACGTGGTCGGTGACCTGTTCGGCCAGGGCAAGATGTTCTTGCCGCAGGTGGTCAAGAGCGCCCGCGTGATGAAGCAGGCCGTGGCGCATTTGCTGCCCTACATCGAAGCCGAAAAACTCGCCCAAGAAGCGGCAGGCGAAGACGTGAAAGCCAAGGGCAAGATCGTGATCGCCACCGTCAAGGGCGATGTGCACGACATCGGCAAGAACATCGTCACGGTGGTTTTGCAGTGCAACAACTTCGAAGTGGTCAACATGGGCGTGATGGTGCCCTGCCACGAAATTTTGGCCAAAGCCAAAGAAGAGAACGCCGACATCATCGGCCTGTCGGGCTTGATCACCCCCAGCCTGGAAGAGATGCAGTACGTGGCCAGCGAGATGGAAAAAGACCCGTACTTCCGCGAGCGCCAGATGCCTTTGCTCATTGGCGGCGCGACCTGCAGCCGCGTGCATACCGCTGTGAAAATCGCGCCCAACTACAGCGGCCCCGTGGTCTACGTGCCCGATGCCTCGCGCAGCGTGGGCGTGGCGCAGGGTTTGTTGTCTGAGCAAGCGGCCAAGTTCATCGCCGACTTGAATACCGACTACGACAAGGTGCGCGAGCAGCACGCCAACAAAAAACAAACCCCCATGTGGACGCTGGCGCAGGCCCGTGCCAACAAGACGCCGATCGACTGGTCACAAGGGGTGCCCGCTGCGCCCAAGTTCATTGGCCGGCGTGTGTTCAAGAACTACGACCTGGCCGAGATCGCGCAGTACATCGACTGGGGTCCGTTCTTCCAGACTTGGGACTTGGCCGGGCCTTTCCCCGCCATCCTCGACGACGAGGTGGTGGGCGAGCAAGCGCGCAAGGTCTATGCCGATGGCCAGGCCATGCTGCAAAAAATCATCGACGGCCGCTGGGTCACGGCCAACGCGGTGCTGGGCCTGTACCCCGCCAACAGCGTGCATGACGACGACATCGCGCTGTACACCGACGAGTCACGCAGCCAAGTGGCGATGACTTGGCGCGGCTTGCGGCAGCAAACCGAGAAGCAGCGCATTGAAGGTGTGATGCGCCCCAGCCGTTGCTTGGCCGATTTCGTCGCGCCACAAGTCACGGCCCCAGACCATGTGGGCGTCTTCGCCGTCACCGCAGGCATTGGGGCCGACAAACGCGCCGCTGCTTTTGAAGCCGCGCATGACGACTACAGCGCCATCATGCTCAAGTCACTGGCCGACCGTTTGGCCGAAGCCTTGGCCGAATGCCTGCACCAAAAAGTGCGCACCGACCTGTGGGGCTATGCCGCCGCGGAGGCGCTGAGCAACGAAGAATTGATTGCAGAAAAATACCAAGGCATCCGCCCCGCGCCCGGCTACCCCGCTTGCCCCGACCACAGCGCGAAAAAAGCGATGTTTGAATTGCTGCAATGCGAAGACATTGGCATGGGTCTGACCGAAAGCCTGGCCATGACGCCTGCGGCCAGCGTGAGCGGTTTCTACATTGCACATCCCGAAGCGCAGTACTTCAGCGTCGGCAAAGTCGGTGACGACCAGGTGCAAGATTTGGCCAAGCGCAGTGGGGTCGAGGTCATAGACCTGCAGCGCTTGCTGGCGCCCAACCTGTAAAGTCTTGACTTGCCAGGTCTAATTGCGCAGCGCCCGTGATTGCGCTTGCCACAGGGCGAATACGCCCAACAGGCTGCAAGCCAGCAGCCACCACAAGGCCAAGGCATAGCCCTTCGCGGGTGACCACAGCAAGCCCAGCACCAAAGGGGCGGCCGCCCGGGCCAGCGCGATAGGCAAACCCATCAAGCCATTGAGTTGCCCCACATGTTCGCGGCTCACGTATTGCGCCATGGCGGTGCCTTTGACGATGGTATTCATGCCATTGCCCAGGCCGTACAGCACCACAAACACCAGCGAGGCCACGGGGTTGAAGCCACCGATCAGCAGCGCCATCAGGCCCATCGGTATCAATGTGGGGATCCAGCGGTTCGCAGTGTGCACGCTCCAGTAACGCTCGAACACAAACAGCACCCAACGGCCCACCACCTGGATCACGCCGATCGCCGCCGGGATGGCCATGACCCAGGCCGGGCTGAGCCCCGCCTCTTGCAAAAGCGCAATCATGTGGGCAGGCAAGGCGGAGGTGACCGCCATCATCAGCACCATGTACAAGGCCAGCAACCAAAAAGGGGCGTGTCGCAGATGGCCACGGACTGAGGCGCTGGCCACGGGACTGGTCTGGGCAGTGGGCGTTGATGTGTCGTCTGGCGATGCGGGTGTTCGAGAGCTTGCGGCCGCACCCTGCAGTAACCAAGCGTGGACAGGCACACAAATGCACAATTGCAAAACAGCCAAAGCCCACAAGGCCTGGCGCCAACCCCACAGGTCCATCCACCAACTGAACAAGGGGATGAATACGGTGCTGGCCAAGCCACCCAGAAAAGTCAGGGTGATGATGGCGCGTCGAAAATCCGCGGGAAAGCGTCGGGTCACCACCGCAAATGCGGGGGTGTACAAGGTCGCCGCCAAGCCCAGGCCCAGCCAGATCCAGACGGCATAAAACTCCGCCACCGAATGCACTTGGCTGTGGGCCCACAAGCCCACGGCAATCCACAACGAACCACCGGTCATGACCAGCCGTTCTCGGCCTTGATCGATCCAGCGGCCCATCAGATAGGCCATGCCGCCTTCGGCCAGCAAGGCCATGCTGAAGGCCAGCGACGACTCTGCGCGGCTCATACCCAACTCGGCTTCGAGCGGCGTCATCAACAGCGAGAAGGTGTAGAACACGCTGCCCCAAGTGATCAGCTGAGGCAAAGACAGCCACGAGCTGAACAGACCCATGTGTGAGGGTGGCTTGTGCTTCATCCTGTTCGCGTGCCGGCTGCCAAAAAGTCCAGCATCTGCGAGCGCGTTGGCATGGCAGTGACCGCACCTGGCGCTTGGGTTGACAAGGCCGCAGCGGCATTGGCCTCGTTGAGCGCCTCGTGCCAAGGTGTGCGCCTCGCCAGGGCGGCGGCTAAAGCGCCGGTGAAGGTGTCGCCTGCACCGATCGTGTCGACCACGCGCACCGCATGTCCGGCCACCCGCAAGGGTGCCACGCTTGGCCGGTACAGTGCGCAGCCTTGATCGCCCAGCGTGACCACGATGGCGCCCACCCCCAGTTGCAGGAGGCGCTCGGCGGCGCGGTCGATGTTGCCCTCTTCTGCCAGTCGTTGGAGCTCGCCTTCGTTGGGCGTGAGCACATCGATCAGCGGCCACAGGGCATCTGGCAAAGGCATGGCCGGCGCGGGATTTAACAGCGTGGTGACTTGGTGGGTGCGGGCGATTTCGAATGCCGCTTGCGTGGCTGACAGTGGCACTTCGCACGACGCCATTACCACCTGAGATTGTTTTAACCGTGCCGTGGCCGCTTGCACATGGGCGGCCGAGAGGCCTGCCCCCGCACCCGGGTAGACCGCAATCGAGTTGTCGCCATCTTCGTACACCAGGATGACGGCCGTGCCGTTGGATTCACCTGCGCTGCGCACCACAAACTGGCTGTCGATGCCTTCTCGGGACCACAGGTCCAAGCCCATTTGTCCCATATCATCGTCGCCAATGCGTGCAATCAGGCCAACCTGAACGCCTTGTCTGGCCGCGGCAATGGCCGCATTACTGCCTTTGCCGCCGGGCAGGCGATCGAAGTGCGTGGCCATGCAGGTTTGTCCGCGTTGCAAGGGCTGCGCAATGCGGGCCACCAGGTCCACGTTCCAACTGGCCACGCAGACCACGCTGGGTGACATCAGCCCGCACCTTTGGCGCCGTAGCCCATGGTCTGTGGCAGCCACAGCACGATCTCAGGAAACACCGTCATTGCCACCAACAAGCACAGCAACATGACCAAGAACAGCCAGCCTTCTCGCATCATGTCGCCGATCGGGATGCCTGTCAGTGCCTTGGTCACAAACAGCAGCATGCCAAAGGGCGGATGAATCAAACCGATCATCATGTTCAGCACCACCAGCACGCCAAAGTGCACCAGGTCCACGCCAAGCAGTTTGGCGGCAGGCAGCAGCATGGGCACAAACACCAGCAGCAACACCGATACATCTAAAAAGCAGCCCAGCACCAAGAACAGCGCATTGACCATGAACAAAAATTGCAAACGGCTCAAATGCAATTGGTCAACCCAAGCGGCCATGCCTTGCGGCACGCCTTCGGAGGTGAAGGCATAGTTCAACATGAAAGAGCCGGCCAGGATGATGGTGATCACCGCGCTCGCGCGGGTGGACTCCAGCACCACAGCCCAAAAGGCTCGCCAGCTCAAGGCTCTGAACACCCAAGCAGCCAGAATCAAAGAATGCAATGCCGCCACCGCCGCCGCTTCAGTGGGGGTGAACGCGCCTGAATAAATGCCACCCAACAGCACAATGGGCATGGAAAGGGGCAGGGCTCCACGAAACACAATACCAGGCCAGTCTTTCAAAGGAATGGGGTCTTCGCGGGGCATGTTGCGCTTGCGGGCGATGTAATGCACAACGCTCATCATCAAGATGGTCATGCACACGCCGGGCACCACGCCCCCCAAAAACAAAGCGCCGACTGACGCGCCCGAGACCAGCGCGTAAATCACCATCGGGATGGACGGCGGAATGATGGGGCCCAAGGTGGCACTGGCCACCACCACCGCACCCGCAAAGCCGGGGGTGTATTCGGGCTTTTTGAGCATTTGCTTGATGGTCACCAGGCCAGGGCCAGCGGCATCGGCGATCGCGCTGCCGCTCATGCCCGAGAAGATCACACTCACCAAAATGTCCACCTGCGCCAGGCCCCCGCGCATGCGACCGACCAGGATGCGGCAAAAGTCAAAAATCCTTTCACTGACCGTGCCCGCGTTCATGATGTTGGCCGCGAACACAAACAGTGGTACCGCCAACAACACGTAGCTGTTGTACAGGCCGTTGCTCACCTGCTCGGCCACCAGGCCCAAGTCCTGGCCTTTGACGAGTAAATACGCCACCCCCGCCATGAGCATGGAAAAACCAATCGGCATGCGCAGCAACATGCCCACCACCACCACGCCCACAAGGGCCCACAAAGCCAACGTCATGTTGTAAGTCCCTGGGCTTCGAGGCCCCGTCCCTGTATCGCTTGCCAGATGCCCCAGACACTGCGCAGCACCAAGGCCACCAACAGCAGCACAAAAGGCAAAAACACCCACTGGAATGAAACGCTCAAGACCGGTGAAGACTCACGCGCCATGAAATGCACATAGTCCCAACTGGCCGGAATGGCGACCAGAGCGAGACCGCCGATCATCAGATTGCCGCTGATACGCATGACGCGGCGTGTGCCCACGCTGGCGCTGTTCCAGAGCAGGTCAAACACCACATGCTCACGCTCGGGCACCATGAAGGCTGCAGCCCACAAGATGGCCCAGAGGTACAAAATCACCGCCAACTCGTCGCTCCACGGCAAGGGTTTGTTGAACACAAAGCGGGCTGTGATCTGTACCAGAAAGGTCAGGAACAGGCACAAGAAAATCAGCCCGCCGACGGTGTCGGCGATTCGTTTCAAGCCGCGCATCGATCAACGGGTGTTGTTGATGCGCTCGAGCAAACCGGCTGGCCAGACTTTGGCGTAGTCCGATTTGGCATAGCTGTCCTGTACCGCTTTGTGGAAGGCTTCCAGATCGGGCGTGGTCACCTGCAGGCCTTGCTGCTTGAAGAAGTCCACGATTTGCGCTTCTTCCTTGATGCGGTTCTCGTTGTTGTACTGCGCAGCCGCGACGGCGGCCGCTTTGACGCTCTGCTTTTGAGCAGGGGTCAAGGCGTTCCACGTCTTGTTGGAAATTGCAATGAAGATGCTGTCGACCAAATGGTTGGTCAGTACCAATTGCTTGGTCACTTCATAGAACTTGGCCGCCCGCACGGTGGGCAAGGGGTTGTCTTGCCCGTCGATGGTGCCGGTCTTCAAGCCCAAGTAGACCTCGCCGAAAGCCAGCGGTGTGGCAGTGGCGCCCAAGGCCTCACCCAAGAACAACCACTCCTTGGTGCCAGGCATGCGCAGCTTGATGCCCTTGAGGTCGGCTGGGGTCTTGACGTTACGCACTTCGCGCAAATTCACTTGGCGAGTGCCCAGATAGGCCGTCGACAAAATGGTCACGTCCATTTTTTCAGACACGGTCTTGAACAGACTTTCTCCGATCGGGCCGTTGAACACCTTTTGCTGGTGGGCCGGATCGCGCACCACATAGCCTGCGGTGAAGATCGAAAATTCGGGTACCAGCTTGGCCATGTCAAACGCCGAGATGGCCGACAACTCGAGGTTGCCTCGCGCCATGGCGGCCGGCTCGGTGCCCTGCTTGAACAGCGTTGCATTCAAATTGATCTGGGTGTCAAACTGGTTGGGCGAGGATTTGTCCAGCGCGTCTTTGAACACGGTCCACATCTTGGCGTGCCAGTCGTCAGGCACTGCAGGCGTAGAAATGCGCATGGGGATCTTGGCCTGGCCCCAAGCCTGGCCTGTCAAGCCGCAAAGTGCCGCAGCGGTGATGCCCGCGGCCAACAAGCTGCGACGAAGAGGGGATGCAAAGGTCATGAGAGTCTCCTGTGGTGTCGAAAAAAGTTTCAATGTTGCTGAGGGTCCAAGGCCAAGGCCCGCACCTGCTGGGCCAACGCGCCATGGGCTTCGGTTGTCATGGCCACCAAGGGCGCACGCACACGCAGCCAAGCCGTGTCTTGGTGCAGGGTTGCCATCACACTTTTGAGGGCAGGCATCAAGGAGTGGGGTTGTAGCATGTTCAAGACCGCGTCCACACGCTGTGCATTTTGCAAGGTGCCAACGTCCTGGTGCTGGAGCACCATGCGGTGCACGGTTCGGGGGATGAAATTGGCCAGGCCACTGATGGCTCCGGTACTGCCCAGGTTGCCAAGGGTCGGCAGGTCGGGTTCAAAGCCTACATACACGGTGAGCGGCGGCATGAAGGCCTTCGCCCAGGCCACCGAATGCGCCCGGTCGCAACTGCTGTCCTTGATGCCGGCAATCAAACCCGGGTAACGCGCCATCAGCGTTGAGACGACGTAGCTCGTCAGGTCCACACCGATCACTTGGGGGATGTGGTACAAGTACAAGCGCCAGTCTGTGCGGTTCACGCCTTCGATGATTTGGACATAGGCATTCAAGATGCCTTCATCGCTGACGCCTTTGAAAAAGAAAGGCGGCAACACCAAGCAACCGTGCACGCCTTGTTGCACCGCATGGCGGGTCAGGCACAAGGTGTCGGTCACCGCCGCGCAACTGGTCGAGACGATGATGCGTTCGGCAGGCACACCTTTGGCGATGAGCTGCTCCAGGGCTTCTTGACGCTCGGCCGTGGAGAACGAAGGCCCTTCTCCCGTGGTGCCAAACAAAGTGACACCACCGCAGCCAGAGCCTATCAGGCTCAAGGCGTGGGCTGCGAACTTGTCGTGGTCGATGTTCAACTGCGCATCTAAGGGCGTGAGCATGGCGGGCCAGATGCCCCAAAAGCCGTTGCTTTCGTTGGTGGTGGAAGTTTTCGGGGAGTCGGTCAATGCATCTCCAATGGGGTTGAGGTCGCTACAGCGAGTTGCGGGTTCAGAATGCGACGGTCCTGCCCCAGCACACGCTGATGGGCGCAGTGGATGTGATAAGCCAGATGCTCGGCTACAGCCTGAGCATCACGCGCTTGCAGCGCGGCAATCAAATTCAAATGCTCCTGCATGGCGGGCAGCAGCACTTCAGGCGAGAGGGTGGAGCGTTCCAGATGGATCAAACGTACACGCAAGCTGTTGATGCGGTAGGTCTGCGAGATCAACTCGTTGCCCAAAGTGTCAATCATCAGATCGTGCAAGCCCCAGTCCACCGAAGTCGCCTCGGTCAACAAATCATCGGTGATGGGGCCCGTTTGCGCCCGTTGCACGATGTCGCGGTGGGCGTGTTCGATCCTGACCAGATCGGCGTCGCTGACAGCTTGCACAAAATGCAGGGCGGCTTCGCGCTCGAGCATGGAGCGCAGTTGAAAGGCGTTGTGAATCAGCTTGAGGTCCACATGCGCAATTTGCAGACCCCGTTGCGGCACCGTGCGCAACAGGCCTTCGGCTTCCAGGCGCGGAATCAACTCGCGGACAGCGCCCAAAGGCATGTCCAGCAATTGCATCAGCTCGCGTTGCGACACAAACTGACCAGGCTGCAACTGGGCCTGCAAAATTTGCTGGCGGAAATTTTCGTAGGCGCGGGCCCGCAAAGTCAGAGGAGGTGTTTGCATGCCGTCAGTCCGAAGCGATCACGCCTTTGCGCAGCACGATGTTGGCGTATTTGCGCAAGTCACCGCTTTGCACCACCAAGCTCACCGACCGGGTGTGTTCGTAAAAGGAAAAACGCTCCAAGGGCAACACTGCGCCCGTGCTGTGCTCGGCCACCATGGCTTTGAATTGCACGACCGCTTCGGGCGTACGGTCGGGCTCGCCCACCACCTGCATGGTCCAGGCGCAATGGGTTTCAAAGTCGTCGAGCGGCAGCACATGCAGCACCGCAGCCAACACCTCGGTACTGCTCACCCCAGGCAGTTGCACCAATGGCACACCCGCTTGGCGTGCCAGCCGGTGCGCCGGAAAATTCGCGTCCACCACCGCCACATCGTCGCCATGGCCCATGCGCGCCAAGCCCAGCAGCAGTTCGGGGGTCAACAGGGGCGGCAGGTTCTTGAGCACAACTGACATGTTAGTTGCGCATTTGCCGTTCGCCATGGGGATATACCCTGCGTGGTCCATAGCCCCATAAAGGCAACAAGGGGGTGGTGCCGGGCGTAACATGTTGGGCATGAATACGCCTTTTGCTTGCCTGCCGGTTTTTGCGCCTTGTCAAGATGGGGCCCGTTTGGGCCTGGGCGGGGCAGCACTCGGCAATTTGTTCGAAGCCATCTCGGACGCGCAAGCGCATGACTTGGTCGCCGCGGCTTGGCAAGACGGTTGCCGCAGCTTTGACACCGCGCCGCATTACGGTCACGGCCTGTCTGAGCGCCGCTTGGGCGATGCCTTGCGGCCGCAGGCATGCACATCGCTGCGCTTGTCGAGCAAGGTGGGCCGCCTGCTCACCCCCAGTCGTCAGGCGCCTGACGACCAACACGGTTATGTGAAAACACTGCCCTTTGTGCAGCATTGGGACTACTCTGCCAGCGGGGTGCGACGCTGTGTCGAAGACAGTTTGCAGCGCCTGGGCTTGGCGCAAATCGACACAGTGTTTGTGCACGATATGGACGCCCATACCCATGGCGCACAGGCTGAGCAGGTTTTGCGCCAAGTGCTGGACGAGACCCTGCCCGCCTTGGCAGAGTTGCGTCAAGAAGGGCTGATCGCCCATGTGGGCCTGGGGGTCAACGACCATGCGGTGGTTGAGCAGGTGCTGCGTCATGCGGACCTCGATGCCTTGTTGCTGGCGGGGCGCTACACCTTGTTGGATAACGTGGCTGGCGCCCACCTGCTGCCCCTGTTGGTGCACAAAAAAGTGGCGCTGTCCTTAGGCGGGGTGTTCAACTCAGGCATATTGGCCAGCCGCATCGACCCCGGACAACCCCTGCGTTTCAATTACCAAGCCGCACCTGCGCATTGGGTGGCCAAGGCGATGCAGATTCAAAAAGTGTGCGACGCATGGCAAGTGTCGATCCAAGCGGCGGCTTTGCAATTTGTCCTGGCCCATCCAGCCACGCAACTGGTGTGGTTGGGCGCCAAACATGCAAGTGAATGGCGTGCCGCGCGTCAAGCGCATCGACAGCCGGTGCCGCCTCAGTTCTGGCAAGACCTGCAACACCAGGGCTTGTTGCCCGAAGGCTTGCCCACGCCATGATCGACGCGCATTTCCATGCCTGGTCCCTGGGTCGGGGTGACTACGCTTGGCTCACCCCGGCTTTGGCACCGATCTACCGCGATGTGGGTGTGAGCGACTGGCTGGCGCAGGCACAGCCCCAAGGCATTCAAGGCGGTGTACTGGTGCAAGCGGCCCCCACCGCTGCCGAAACCGACTACCTGCTTTGCCTGGCCCGCGAACACGACAGCGTGCTGGGTGTGGTGGGCTGGGTGGACATGCTGGCCACAGACGCCGTGGCGCAAGTGGAGCGTCTTGCGCGGGAGCGTCTCCTCAAAGGTTTGAGGCCCATGCTGCAAGATTTGCCCGACCCGGACTGGATTTTGCAGCCGGCCCTCACCCCGGTGTTGGACGCCATGGCCCGATGCGGTCTGGTGTTCGATGCCTTGATTTTTCCGATACATCTGTCGCGCATCGCCACCCTGATGGAGCGGCATCCTGATTTGACCGTGGTCATTGACCATGGCGCCAAACCCAGCCGGGACAATGCGACCGAATGGACGCAGGGCATCAGTGCCTTGGCGCGACACAGCGATCCGGCCCGCGTGGTGTGCAAACTCTCTGGCCTGTGGACCCAGGTCGAAGCGGGCAATCAGGTGCAAGTGCTGGCGCCCTGGGTGTCGCATTTGATGGATTGCTGGGGGCCATCGCGCTTGCTCTGGGGCAGCGATTGGCCAGTACTGGAGCTGGCCGGAACTTATGCACAGTGGTCGCAATGGAGCCATGCGGTGTTGCAATCCTGCACACCCGAGCAGAAACAGGCCATCTTGGGTGACAACGCACGGCGCATATACAAACTCTGAATGCTATTCAAGGGTGAATCAAGGCGCGGCGGTATTGCACCGCTTCGGCCACATGGGCGGTGCCCGTGGTCTGGCTGCCGCCCAAGTCGGCGATGGTGCGTGCTACCTTGAGTGTGCGGTGGGTGCTGCGCCCGCTCCAACCCAATTGGCTGGCCACTTTGTTCAAAAACGCCATGGCGCTCGGCTCCAGCTGCGTATGTTCATCGATCGCCTGGCCTTGCAGGGCTTGGTTGGTGCAGCCTTGCCGGTCCAAGGCGCGTTGTCTCGCGGCGGTGCTGCGTTCGCGGATGACTGCGGTGCCTTCACCTGCAGGGGCGCTGAGGAGTTCTGGCGCTGACAGGCTGGTGACTTCCATGTGCAAGTCGATGCGGTCCAGCAAGGGGCCCGACAATTTGCCCTGGTAACTGTGGATCTGGCCGGGCGTGCAGCGACAAGCGCGCGTGGCCGAGCCTGCATAGCCGCAGGGGCAAGGGTTCATGGCCGCGATCAATTGGAAGCGGGCCGGGAATTCGGCCCGTCTGGCGGCCCTCGCGATGGTGATCGTGCCGCTCTCCAGCGGCTCGCGCAGGGCTTCCAGCGCTGAACGCGGAAACTCGGGCAGTTCATCGAGAAACAGCACCCCGTTGTGTGCGAGCGAGATTTCACCCGGCCGTGGCGGGGAGCCGCCACCCACCAGGGCCACGGCGCTGGCCGAATGGTGCGGCTGCGCCGTGGGCCGAGCACCCCAGCCCGCCAGATCAAAGCGTCCCGCCAGGCTGGCGATCGCTGCTGATGCCAGCGCCTCTTCCACGCTCATGGGCGGCAGCAAGCCTGCAAAGCGCTGGGCCAGCATTGACTTGCCTGAGCCAGGAGGCCCGACCATCAGCAGGCTGTGACCACCTGCAGCGGCAATCTCCATGACCCGTTTGACGCCTGCATGGCCTTTGACATCCGACAGGTCAGGGTAGTGCGCTGTGGCGGAAAAGCTTGAGGCCTGTATGCGGGTCCAGCCCTCGCTGGGTTCGGGTGGCTCGCTGCCCGGCGGCAGGAACTGTTGCACCACATCCAGCAAATGCCGCGCGCGGTAGATGCAAGCATCGGGCACCAGGGCCGCTTCTTCTGCGCTGCCCGGAGGCAGCACCAATGGGGCGCTGACCTTCAGGCTGCGCAAGGCCAGACTCATGGCCAAGGCCCCGCGCACTGGCCGCAACTCACCAGACAGAGACAGCTCGCCCGCAAACTCAAACCCCGCCAGCCGTGCACCATCGATCTGACCGCTGGCGGCCAGTATGCCCAAGGCGATGGGCAAATCAAAACGTCCAGAGTCCTTGGGCAGGTCGGCGGGCGCCAGATTCACAGTGATGCGTTGGTTGTGAGGGAACTCCAGCCCCGCGTTTTGCAAAGCGCTGCGCACGCGTTCACGAGCTTCTTTGACCTCCACATCGGCCAGGCCTACCAAAGTGAAGCTGGGCAGGCCATTGGCCAGATGCACCTCGATGGTGACTGCGGGGGCTGCCAGACCCACCAAAGCGCGCCCTTGCACCAAAGACAGACTCATTTCTCACCTTTCAGCCCCAAATTGGTGCAATATGTGCGTCGCGCCGAGTCGGTTTAGTTGCGCCACCGCAAATCCAAGGGGATTGGATCACAAAATGAAGCGTAAAGAACTCATCGTTTATGCGTATATGCAATGAGCACCGATAAGGGGCAGTACTTGGCACGCTAAGTGCTTAACAGAAACGTCATCATTTTCTATTTCATTTGGAGTTCTTTATGAAAAAAATCGCTTCCCCCATCTTGTTCGCTTTGACCTTGGGCGCTGCCGCTGGCGCCATGGCCCAAACTGCAGCACCAGCTGAACCCGAAAGCACTTTGGCTTTCAACGTGGGTGCCGTGTCTGAGTACCGTTACCGCGGTATTTCGCAAACCCGTAAATCCGGCGCCTTGCAAGGCGGTGTGGATTACAACGACAAGAGCGGTTTCTACATCGGCACTTGGGCATCTTCCATCAAGTGGATCACCGATGCAGGTGCCAAAGACGGCAACATCGAGATCGACATTTACGGCGGCTACAAAGGCACTGTGGGTGACGTGGCATATGACGTGGGTTACCTGCGTTATGAATACGCTGGCAACAGCTATGCCAAAGTGAGCGGCACCAACGCCAACACCGATGAGTTCTACGCTGCAGCCACTGTCGGCATGTTCACCGGCAAATACTCTTACGCCACATCGCCCCTGTTTGGTACGCCTGACAGCAAAGGCAGCTATTACCTCGACCTGAGCGCTGCCATTGACTTGGGCGATGGCTACTCGCTCACCCCTCACGTAGGCTACCAATCGGTTGCCAAGTGGAAAGACGGCACTTACACCGATTACGCCTTGACCTTAGGTAAAGACCTGGGCAACGGCCTGAGCGCTTCTGCTGCCTTGATCGGCACCAACGCCAAGAAAGACGCTTACGTCTACAAGGGCACCCAGTTGGGTACTTCCAACCTGGTGGTTGGCCTGAAATACACCTTCTGATTGAGTTCGTTTTAACAAGGAGTCACCATGAAACTGGTTACCGCCATCATCAAACCCTTCAAGCTGGACGAAGTGCGTGAAGCCCTCTCCGGTATTGGAGTCCAAGGCATCACGGTCACTGAAGTCAAAGGCTTTGGTCGCCAAAAGGGCCACACCGAGTTGTATCGCGGCGCCGAGTACGTGGTGGACTTCTTGCCCAAAGTGAAGATCGAAGCCGCTGTGTCCAGCGAGTTGGTCGAGCGCGTCATTGAAGCCATCGAAGCCGGTGCGCGCACCGGCAAGATCGGTGACGGCAAGATTTTCGTCTATGACCTGGAACAAGTGGTCCGCATCCGTACCGGTGAAACCGGCGCAGAGGCCCTGTAAACCTGATCCCCGAAAGAGAGTTCAACAATGAAAAAGCTACTTGCCGCTCTGGCACTGGGTTTCAGCCTCTTCGCTGCAGCCCCTGCCTTCAGTGCCGATACCCCCGGTGCCGCTCCCGCTGCTGCTGCCCCAGCTGCTACGGAAGCTAAAGCAGAGGCTCCTGCAGCAGCTGCTCCAGCTGCCGCTGCGGCCGCTGCGGCCGCTGCCCCTGCAGCCGCTGAAGCTGCGCCTGCCCCTGTGCCCAACAAAGGCGACACGGCCTGGATGATGGTTTCCACCATTTTGGTCATCTTGATGGTCGTGCCCGGCCTGGCTTTGTTCTACGGCGGCCTGGTGCGCAGCAAGAACATGTTGTCTGTGCTGATGCAGGTCATGGTCACCTTCTCCTTGATCACGGTGTTGTGGTTCATCTATGGCTACAGCTTGGCGTTCACTGAAGGCAATGCCTACATTGGTGGTCTGGATCGCTTGTTCATGAAGGGTATTTGGGACAACGCTGCAGGCACCTTTGCCAATGCGGCCACCTTCAGCAAAGGCGTTGTGATTCCTGAGATCACGTTCGCAGGCTTCCAGGCGACTTTCGCGGGCATCACTTGCGCCTTGATCGTGGGCGCTTTTGCTGAGCGCATCAAGTTCTCTGCGGTATTGATGTTCATGGTGTTGTGGTTCACCTTCAGCTACCTGCCGATCGCTCACATGGTCTGGTTCTGGATGGGCCCTGACGCCTACACCGCGAAAGAAGTCGTGGACGAAATGAATGGCAAAGCCGGTCTGCTCTGGCAGTGGGGTGCGCTGGACTTCGCTGGCGGTACCGTGGTACACATCAACGCTGCTGTGGCGGGTTTGGTCGGCGCATACATGGTCGGCAAGCGCGTGGGTTATGGCCGTGAAGCCATGGCGCCTCACAGCCTGACATTGACCATGGTCGGTGCATCCCTGTTGTGGGTGGGCTGGTTCGGTTTCAACGCAGGCTCTGCTTTGGAAGCCAATGGTTTCGCTGCTCTGGCCTTTGCCAACACCTTGCTCGCCACTGCTGCAGCCGTGCTGGCCTGGTGTATCGGTGAAGCCTTGATGCGCGGCAAAGCCTCCATGTTGGGCGCTGCTTCGGGTGCTGTGGCCGGTTT
This sequence comes from Comamonadaceae bacterium, assembly GCA_947454355.1. GTDB lineage: Bacteria > Pseudomonadota > Gammaproteobacteria > Burkholderiales > Burkholderiaceae_C > Limnohabitans_A. The sequence goes on along the minus strand of CANGKR010000030.1, from coordinate 4,061 downwards.
GGTTGCCATCACCCCCGCTGCGGGCAACGTGGGCATCGGTGGCGCTTTGATCATCGGTTTGATCGCTGGTTTCGCTTGCTTGTGGGGCGTCAACGGCCTGAAGAAAATGCTGGGCGCTGACGACACACTCGACGTGTTCGGTGTGCACGGCGTGGGCGGCATCATCGGTGCCTTGCTGACCGGTGTGTTCAGCTCTCCCAGCTTGGGTGGCCCCAGCGCCATGGGTGACTGGGTCACCGCCACCATGATCACGTCGGCTGATTTCTCCATCGCCTCTCAGGTGATGGTGCAAGCCAAAGCCGTGCTGGTGACCATTGTCTGGTCGGGTGTTGTGTCTCTGGTGTCTTACAAGTTGGTGGATCTGACGATCGGCCTGCGTGTGACCGAAGAAGAAGAACGCGAAGGCTTGGACATCAGCTCGCACGGCGAGACGGCCTACCACGGTTAATACAATTTCATTGCAAGGGTGGTTTTCACCACCTCTCCTCACAGCCCGCTGCACGCAAGTGCGCGGGCTTTTTTAATGTCCGTACAGCATGGTAAAGTGCACCGTTCCCGCACCCATTGATGGCCCATGTCACAACACCCCGATCCGGCACCTGCCAACGAGTCTTTGGCTGAAGACGAAGAAAACACCCGCATCCCCCTGAAGATCGAAGACTGGCTGACCGTCATCGTGATGGGCTTGCTGTCTCTGATCACCTTTGCCAATGTACTGGTGCGTTATTTCACCGACCAGTCCTTTGCTTGGACCGAAGAGTTTTCGGTGTTCCTCATGATCGTGTTGTCTTTGGTGGCCGGCTCCGCATCCGTGGCCCGCAACCGCCAGATCCGCATTGAATATTTTGCAGACAGTGGCTCGCCTGGCCGTCAACGTGCCTTGGCCCGTTTTGGGGCCTTGATGGTGTTTGTGCTGTTCGCTTTGATCGCGGTGCTCAGCGCCCGTGTGGTGTGGGACGACTACCGCTTTGGCGAGACTTCGCCCGGCATTGGCGTGCCGCAGTGGTGGTACACCATCTGGCTGCCGGTCATGTCGGTGGCCATTTCGGGGCGGGCGCTCGGCCTGTTCATTCGACGGGGGCGCAAGCCATGATCCCTACCCTCCTGTTTGTAGCCTTTGTGGTGATGATGCTGATGGGCGTGCCGATAGGCGCGGCCTTGGGTTTGGCGGGTGCGGCCTGCATTGCTCTGGCCAACTCAGATGCCCAGTGGTTCGGCCTCTTGGCCGTACCGCAAAACTTTTATGCCGGTTTGGGCAAATACCCGCTGTTGGCCATTCCCATGTTTGTGCTGGTCGGCTCGATCTTTGACCGATCGGGCGTGGCGCTGCGGTTGGTGAATTTTGCGGTAGCCATTGTGGGTCGAGGCCCCGGCATGCTGCCTTTGGTGGCGATTGTGGTGGCCATGTTTTTGGGCGGTATTTCCGGCTCAGGTCCTGCCAATGCGGCGGCTGTCGGTGCGGTGATGATCGCGGCCATGTCGCGTGCCGGTTACCCAGCTGCGTTCTCTGCCAGTGTGGTGGGCGCTGCGGCGGCCACCGACATTTTGATTCCGCCTTCGGTGGCCTTCATTGTGTATTCGGTGCTGGTGCCTGGCGCATCGGTGCCCGCCTTGTTTGCCGCTGGTATGGTGCCCGGCATCTTGGCCGGCGTGGCCCTGATCGTACCCACCGTGTGGATGGCACGCAAACACAAAATGGGCGCACTCGAGGCCAGCCTGCCCAGGCCCGAATTGTGGAAAAGTTTCAAGGAAGCCACCTGGGGTCTGGCCGCACCGGTGCTGATTTTGGGGGGCATGCGGGCCGGTTGGTTCACGCCCACCGAGGCCGCTGTGGTAGCTGTGTTTTACGGATTGTTTGTCGGCATGGTGATTTACCGCACGATTGCTGTGCGTGATTTGTTTGTGATTTTGCGGGAATCGGGCGAGCTGTCGGCAGTGATTTTGCTGGTGGTGTCGCTGGCCGGAATTTTTGCTTTTTCGCTTTCCACACTGGGCGTGATTGATCCGGTCACCAAAGCCATTGTCAACTCGGGTTTGGGTGAGTATGGCGTGCTGGCCTTGTTGATCCTGATGTTGATCACCGTGGGCATGTTCCTTGACGGTGTCTCGATCTTCTTGATTTTCGTGCCCTTGCTCTGGCCCATCGTGCAGTTCTACAAATGGGACCCGGTCTGGTTTGGCGTGATCCTGACCCTCAAGGTTGCCCTGGGGCAGTTCACGCCGCCACTGGCTGTGAATTTGATGGTATCTTGCCGCATAGCCGGCGTGCGCATGGAAGAGACCGTGCGCTGGGTGGGCTGGATGCTGTTCTCGATGTTCCTGGTGATGATCGCGGTCATCGCCTGGCCCGATCTGGCATTGTGGCTGCCCCGCTATTTGGGTTATTGATTTTTCTACAAGGAGACACTCATGAAACTTCGTCGTCATTTGCTCAGCCTGCTGGCCCTGGCCGCAGGCCTTGGCGCTTTCACCGCACCGGCTGTGGCCGCTGAATACAAGGCCGAATACCGCATGTCGCTGGTCTTGGGACCACCGACACCTTGGGGCCAAGCCGGCAAGATGTGGTCTGACCTCGTCAAAGAGCGCACCCAAGGCCGCATCAACATCAAGCTGTACCCAGGTGTGTCGCTGATTCAGGGCGACCAAACCCGCGAGTTCAGCGCTCTGCGTCAAGGCGTGATCGACATGGCCGTGGGCTCGACTATCAACTGGTCACCCCAGGTCAAGGAACTCAATCTCTTCTCTTTGCCTTTTCTGATGCCCGACTACGCCGCCATCGATGCGCTGACGCAAGGTAAAGTGGGCGAGAAGATTTTCAACACTCTCGATAAATCCGGCGTGGTGCCATTGGCTTGGGGCGAAAACGGCTACCGCGAGTTGACCAACTCCAAGCGCCCGATCAAGTCACCCGCTGACCTCAAGGGCATGAAAATCCGCGTGGTGGGCTCACCCATTTACTCAGACATGTTCAGCGCTCTGGGGGCTAACCCCACGCAAATGAGCTGGGCCGATGCGCAACCCGCCTTGTCCAGCGGCGCTGTGGACGGCCAGGAAAACCCGCTGTTCCTCTTTACTGTGCTCAAGATGCACACCGTGGGTCAAAAGTTCGTGACCACTTGGGGCTATGTGGCCGATCCCTTGATCTTTGTGGTCAACAAAGAGATCTGGTCTTCTTGGACGCCGGCCGACCAGGCCATCGTGCGCCAAGCCGCCATCGACGCGGGTAAAGCCGAAATCGCTGTGGCCCGCAAAGGCCTGATCGAAGCCGACAAGCCCGTGCTCAAGACCATCGCCGACATGGGCGTGACCGTGACCGCCCTGACCCCTGAAGAGCGCGACGCCTTCGTCAAGGCCACACGGCCTGTGTATGACAAATGGAAAAACACCGTGGGCCCTGCCTTGGTGAAAGAAGCCGAAGAAGCCATCGCTGCCCGCAAGAAGTGATCGGCGCCGGTTGACCGGCTTCACCACAGCCCGCAGTGCTTCATGTCCTGCGGGCTGTTTCATGTAGGTGATCCCTAAACGCTGCACTGACGAAACCCCGCCGGGCGGGGCACAATGACTGAATGAACACATCCTCTGTCTGGACCGCCATCACCCCCACGCCCGATGGCTTGAGCGAATCGCCCTTTTGGCACCACCAAGAAAACCGTTTGTACTGGGTCGACATTCCTGGCCGCAGGCTGGCGCGATTGTCTGTGGCACAGCAGATGCAAACCCAGGGCGAAGTCGAATACTGGCCCATGGCCGAAGAGCCTGGGTGCATCGCACCTGTGAAAGGCGGCGGCTTGATCATCGCTTTGCGTGATGGCATTTACCTGGGCCGCCACTGGGGTGGGGCATTGCAATTGTTGGCAGCGGCGCCTTATGACTCGGGCTGCATTCGATTCAATGATGGCAAGTGCGACGCACATGGGCGCTTTTGGGCCGGTACCTTGTACGAACCCAAAGACCAGGTGCTGGGCGAACTGTATATGCTGGACGGTCAAGCACTGCACCGCATGATGGACGGTGTCACCACCGCCAATGGCCTGGCCTGGTCGCCCGATGGCCGCACCGTG
>CANGKR010000029.1 GCA_947454355.1 Comamonadaceae bacterium | reverse complement strand
GCCAGCCCAAGGCTAAAATCGCCTCAATGCCCTCTATTTCCGCCCCTTCCGCCAAGAAGTCCTTCAAAACCCAGATGCTGCAGGCCCGCGAGTTGGCCATCATCGAGGCGGTCAACCGTTTGCTGGCTGAAAAAGGATTTGAGGCCATGACGGTGGACGAAGTCTCCGCCGAAGTGGGCATTGCCAAGGCCAGCCTCTACAAGCATTTCGACAGCAAAGAAGCCTTGGCCTGCGCGGCCATGGAGCGGGCCATGCAACGAGCACAGGACTTCATCGAAGCCTTGCCGCCTGCCGACACCGCGCTGCAAAAGCTCAAAGCCGTGACCCGTTGGACCATGCAACTCAAACTGCTCGGCCAAATGCCTTCGCTGCCCAGCCAGAATTCCAGTTTGCGTGCGACTTTGATGGCCAGCTCGACTTACATGGATGGGCTCATGATGGTCACAGATGTGCTGGGCACATGGATCGAGCAGGCCCAGGCTGAGGGCCAGATCAATACCCAATTGCCCGCCGTGGCGGTGCTCTACACCCTGTACGCACGCGCCTGTGATCCTGTATTGGAGTTCCTCAAAATGGGTAACGATTTGAGTGACGACGAGGTGCTGGACATCGTCATGCGCACCTGCTTTGAAGGGCTGCAGGCGCGCTGAGATCGCCAGCGAGGGTCAGATTTGGACCCGCGTGCCCAGCTCGACCACTGCGTTGTCAGGAATGTGGAAAAACTCCACCACGCCTCCTGCATTACGGGTCATGGCGGCAAACAGGATTTCACGCCATTGCGCCATGCCGCCGCCTGGCGTGGGGACCACGGTTTCACGGCTAAGGAAGTAGGTGGTTTCAAAGACTGAAATATCCAGATCTGGCAATCTGCACATCTCCAAGGCTTTGGGGACGTTGGGCGTGTTCATGAAGCCGTAGCGGACCCAAACCTGCCAGAAATGGGTGCTCAAACGCTCGGCTTGCAGGCGCCGGGCATCGGGCACCCACGGTACATTCTCAAATTCGACGGTCAGGATGATATTTTGGTGGTGCAGCACTTGGTTGTGCTTCATGTTGTGCAGCAAAGCCTGCGGGACAGTCTCCGGATTGGCCACGGCATAGATGGCGGTGCGTTGCGCCAAATAGGTAGAGCCCGAGTCGATGCTTTGAATGAATGACTTCAAGTCCAAGCCATCTCGGCGAATGCTCTCCACCACCAACTCGCGACCGCGCGACCAGGTGGTCATGAGCATGAACAGGCCAAGGCCCATGGCCAGCGGGAACCAACCGCCATCGAAGAATTTGATGATGCAGCCTGCGAACAAGAACACATCGATCACCAGAAAGAAAGTGGTCGCTCCCATGGCGACCACGGGCGAAATCTTCCATGCATCGCGGACCACAAAAAAGGTCAAGGTGGTGGTGATCACCATGGTCAATGTCACAGCAATGCCATAGGCACCGGCCAGCGCGGAGGAGCTTTTGAATCCCAACACAGCGCACACCACACCGATCAGCAAAATCCAGTTGACTGCGGGCATGTAAATCTGACCGACTTCATTTTCGGAGGTGTATTTGATGTTCATGCGCGGTAAAAAGCCCAGCAAAATGGCTTGCTTGGTCATGGAGTAGGCGCCCGAGATCACCGCCTGCGAGGCAATGATGGCAGCCACAGTGGCCAGAATCACCGCAGGAATCAACCACTCGGCGGGGAACATGCGAAAGAACGGGTTTTCAATGGCGCTGGCATCGCGAATGAGCAATGCGCCCTGCCCCATGTAATGCAAGGCCAGCGATGGCAACACCAAACCCATCCAAGCCAGTTGAATGGGTTTGCGGCCAAAGTGACCCATGTCCGCATACAAGGCTTCTGCGCCAGTCAATGCCAGGACCACCGCCCCCACAGCCGCCAAAATCAAGGGGCCACGACTCCACAAAAAGGTCAAAGCCTCTAAGGGGTTGAGGGCCTTCAAAATCAGTGGCTCCTGTGCGATTTGCATCACTCCAGTGATGCCCAGCATCACAAACCACACCACGATGATGGGCCCGAAAAACTTGCCCACCAAGTGGGTGCCAAAGCGCTGCATGACAAACAGCATGATCAGCACCACCAGTGAAATAGGCACCACAAAGGGTTGCAACAAAGGCGTGGCCATCTCCAGGCCCTCCACCGCGCCCAAGACGGAAATTGCGGGCGTAATGATGCTGTCCCCATAAAACAAGGTGGCGCCAAACAAACCCATCAACAGCAGAAATTGGCGCAGGCGTGGCCGGTCCCTTTCAGCCTGGGCGGCCAAGGCGGTCAATGCCAAGGCACCGCCTTCACCGCGATTGTCGGCACGCAAGATCAAAATCACATATTTGAGGGTCACGATGAGCATCAGGGCCCAAAAAATCGTGGACACCGCACCGATGAGGTTGGCGGTGGTCAAGGCCACGCCTGTGGCGGGTAAGAAGATTTCTTTCACGGTGTACAAAGGGCTGGTCCCGATGTCACCGTACACCACGCCAATGGCACCCAATGTGAGTGCGGCGGTGGATTGTTTGTGAATGTGTCCAGAGGGGTTGTGGGCGTCCATGGCGTCGTGCGTGTGCATTCCATAATTCAAGAATGCACAGCTTGCCAGCCGCCGCGTTAGGAAAGCATAAGGAAGGCGTTCAATCTGCCAAGCGGTATCCCACGCCCGGCTCGGTCAGCAATAAACTGGGCTCGGTGGGGTTGTCTTCCAGCTTGGAGCGCAATTGAGCCATGTACAAGCGAAGGTAATGGGTGTGGTCAACATACTCAGGCCCCCACACATCCCATAGCAGTTGCCGGTGGGTCACGACTTGTCCTGCTTGCCGAACCAGGCGGGCCAACAATTTGAATTCGGTGGGCGTCAGATGAACCGGCGTGCCCGCCTTGTGCACGGTGTGTTTTTGCACATCAATCTGCAGCGCCCCTTGCGTGTATTGCCTCTGGGCGGCCACCACCGCTTTGCCCCGGTGTCGCAAACTCACTCGTATGCGCGCCAGCAATTCACTGATGCTGAAGGGCTTAACCAGATAATCATCGGCACCTGCATCCAGCAAATGCACCTTGTTGTCGTCTTCATGTCTGGCTGAGATGATCAGGATGGGCAAGCTGAATTGAGAGCGGATCAGTTTCAATAACTCACTGCCATCGCCATCGGGCAATCCGAGATCGAGAATCACCAAGTCGAGTGGCGCATCCGAGGCCATGGTGTGACGGACTACCGCATGGGCATCGGCAGCGCTGCCGCTGGCAATGACCGCATAGCCTTCGAGTTCTAAGGATTCGAGCAGTGTCCGGCGCAATTCGCGGTCATCTTCGACCAGCAAGACCTTCATGCTCATGCGCTCATGCCTCCGTCCAATGTGCCAATGGCTGGTTGGACAGAGGTAAGCCCAAACTCACCACAGTGCCGTGGGGGTGTCGGTCTTGCAGACTCAGGCTGGCATCATGGACTTTGGCGATGGCTTTGCACACAGCCAAGCCCACGCCCATTCCACGCCGTATTTGACTTTGGTCTGAGCTGTCTGCTTGAACATGGACACGTTCAAAAGCTTCAAAGACTTTGTCTTTCCAGACGTCCTCTATGCCTGCGCCTTCATCCATGACCAGGATGTCCAAGGTTTGGGTATTGATGAGCACTTCAATTTCAATGGTCGAGCCTGACGGGCTGTATTGGATGGCGTTCTCTAGCAAATTGTCCAGCAATTGCACCAATAAAATCGCATCACACAAGACCAGCGGCAAGGCGGTGGGCAGTCGGGTGTGGATGCTTCTGGCGGGAAAGCGTTGCCGCGTTTTCGCCAGTACAGAGCCCAAAATTTCCTCAAGGGACTCCCAATCCTTGCGAATGCTCAAGGGGCTGGCGTCCAGCTTGGCCAATTGCAAGGTGTTGTGGGTCATGCGGTTCAAATGCTGGGCTTCGTCCAGCACCGTTTGCGCCAATGCGGTGACTTTTTCAGCGCTCAAACGCGTGGACTGGTCGCGTATGGACGAAGCCGCCCCCATCAGATTGGCTAAAGGGGTGCGGTAGTCATGCGAAATGGCGGTCAACAAAGTGTTGCGCAAGCGATGACTTTGAGCTTGAGCCTGCGCCGCCTGGGCTTGTCGCAGGGTGTGCGCCCGTTCAATTTCAAGGCCCAATGCATCACACAATTGCTGCATGTGTTCTCGTGTCTGCCGAAGCACCATCGCAGCTTGGAATTGTGAAAACACGGCCACGCCCATAGCTTTGGAGCGGCCCCGCAAAGGGAGAAACAGCGTTGATTGGTTTTCGAAGCGGCCTGTGCCCGGACCGAGCGCATCGAACTGCTGAATGCAGGCCCACAAACCGGGTCGGTCTGGTTCGTTCACCTGACCGCGGATGATGGTCAAGCCCTCTTCTTTGTGGGCGTCATCCTCGAGCAGGCCAATCCCGATGGCTCCCGAATGCAAAGGGGTCAAAGCGTTGTGCAGTAACTCGGCTTGAGTTGGCATGTCGCTGGCCTCACGAAACTGTTCAGCCCAATGGCGCAATTCATCCGAATAGCGGGCGTGTTGACTTTCCAGTTCGGCGGCCCAACGCCAGCGCGCCATCAAGAAGCTGACCACCGCGCTGACCACCAGCATGGTGATCAGTAGCAGCAGATCCTGGTCTTGTAAAACATGAAAGGTGTGCCGTGGCTCGACCAATAACCAGTTGAACATCAACACCGACATGCCGCTGATGGCCATAGAGGCCAGTGCTGACAGCCACATACCGGCGATGGCACTGAACAAGACCAGCAGCAGTGCGAGGTTGCCCAGGTTCAGCCAGCCGTCCAGACGAATCAGAAGCACCCAGCCTAGCACCCAGATGGGCAAAGCAGGCCAACGAATTTCCAAATCAAGCGAGAGAGTACGGTTTGAGCGGACCACGCTGCGAGGCTAGCATAAACGCCACCACCGATGAAGTTCAGCGGATCAGCAGCACCGGCACTTTGCATTGCGCCAGCACTTGCGTGGCCACCGAGCCGGTGACCAGATTGACCAAGGCGCCATGGCCGTGCGAGCCCATGATCACCATATCGTATTCACCTGCTTCGGCGATTTTGGAGACGGTCACCCCCGGGTGGCCCAGCTTCCAATGGGTGGTGGCGTTCAGGCCGTGCCGCACCAGAAATTTGAAGCATGGGGCCAGGATTTTTTCAGCTTCCTGAGCGTGGTACTGGTGTGTGATTTCGCCGCCCACTGCCACTTTGATACGCGCTGGGAAAGGCATTTGCACCGTCAGCAGGTTGTAGTCGTGACTGGCGGTGAACAGGCTGTCGTGCGTGACCAGATAGGCCAGCATTTTTTTGGTGTAAGGACTGCCGTCGACGGCCAACAGAATTTTCATAACGCGCTCCCCTGTGCATGGTCCCACCAGTCTAGGCAGGCTCACAGGCCGCGTTTTTGATGCGCCTCAAGATCGATCAACAACGTGTCTTGAAAATGCGCTTGTTCGCCTTTGCGGGCATAACCCAGCGGGTTGGCCAGCACGCGGCAACCATGCTGCGTGTAATCGATGGGGCAATGCACATGACCGTGCAGCCAGACCTGGGCCTGTGACAGCAAGGGGTCCAGGGCGTTGCAAAACCCGGCGGTCCCGGGCGTGCGGCCATAGCGGGGGTCGGCGCTCAAGAGGCTGGGGGCGAAGTGCGTCACCACTACTGTGGTGCCCGCAAAAGGCTGAGCCAGCGCCTGTGTCAGCCAGGCTTGGCTGTCCAGACCCAGCTCTCGCATGCCGGCCGACAACAGGGGGGCGCCGCGGCGTGTGCCGCCCGTTTTGCGCAGGTAAAAATCAGCCGCCCGAAAGGCTTTGTCCCGCGCCTTCAGCTGCGCGGCCAGCGCCGTGGCTGAGGCGTGCATTGTGGTTTGGCCGGCCAGCGGCCCCAGTGCATCGAAGTCGCTCCACAAGGTGCTGCCGATGAAGCGCACGCCTGGCCAATGCAGGACTTCGCGGTCCAGCCAGGTGATCTGCAATCGCTCGCAGGTGCGGCACAGGCGTTGGTGCGCCTCGTCCCAATCGAGGCCGTCGTATTCGTGGTTGCCTGGCACAAACAACACGGGGGTGGGCCAGGCCGCCAGATCTGCCCGGGGGGAAAAGCGCGCCAAACCAAAATCTTCGTCCTGATGCGCGGTGAGCAGGGAGCCTTCTTGGTAAGAGCCGATGTCCCCAGCCAACACCAACACATCGGCCCCAGGGGCCGCGCGGGGCCGGTAGTGCGGGTGCGTCTCCAGATGCAGGTCAGATAAAAGTTGGATTTTCATGGCGCCACCTTCTGAGTCTGCGGGGCCAAGGGGCCATGGGCAAAGGCTTGCCGTGCCACGCTCAACAAAGTCTCGCGCATCCACTGGTGGGCGCTGTCGTGCTGCAAGCGGCTGTGCCACAGGGCTTCAACGTGTACCGGCGGCACTTCAAACGGCAAGTCATGCAGCTGAAAAGCTTCGGCCAGGCCGGTGGTGGGCACAAAGTGGCGTGGCAAAACCGTGAGCAAGTCCGAGTTGACCACCACACGCCCTGCAGTGAAAAACTGGTTCACGGTCATCACAATGCGCCGCTGACGGCCCAAGGTGGCCAAGGCTTCGTCAACAAAACCGTAAGGGCGCCCCGAAAAACTCACCAGCAAGTGCCGCGCTTGGCAGTACGCGTCCAGAGTCAAGGCTTGACCTGCCAGTGGGTGGTCGCGGCGCATCACGCACACATACTCGCCCGCATACAAGCGCTGGTGCTCAAACGACACCACTTGGTCCGACTGGGCTCGCGCGGTCAGGTCGGTCAGCACCGCCGGAAAATACCCCAAGGCCAGATCGGCCATGCCGTCTTGCAGCAGCTTGCGCGGGTCCCGAGTGGTCAGGGGCACCACCCGCACCGACACGCCAGGGGCCTCGCTTTCCAGTCGCTCGGACAGCCCGCCGATCAACTCGGCGGCGGTGGCGTCGGCCATGGCCAGCACAAAGGTCGACTGCGCTTGGCCAGGCACAAACTCGGTGGGCACGATGGCCGTTTGCAACTGACGCAGGGCTTCGCGCACGCTGGGCCACAGCGCCAAAGCGCGTGGGGTGGGCTCGATGCCGTGCCCTTGCCTGCGAACCAATTCGTCGCCCAAGGTCTCCCGCAGGCGGCGCAGGGCATTGCTGACGGCGGGTTGGGTCAAAGACAGGGTGCGTGCCGCCCGGGTGAGGCTGCGCTCGGCCATGACTTCGTCAAACACCCGTAGCAGGTTCAGGTCCAGGGTGCGGAAGTTGGTGCTCATGGCTAATTATCACCATTGTGAATGATTAACATCATAAAGATAAAGTTGAGCAATACTAGCGTAAACCCTAACATTCACGCATGTCTTGTCAATTTGATGGAATTTTCAACAAATTGCGAGCCAACTTTGAAAGGGAAAAATCATGAACAGTCATTTCGTCCACCTCGAATATTCCACCGTTCACCCCGGTGTGGCCCGTGCCGAACAGGTCGTGCAAAACGTGCGCGGCATTCGGGACAACTTCAGTGGCCCTCGCTCTTTGTCTACATTGCTGTTGGCTGCCGTGGTCGCTGCCATGGTGGTCGTGGCCGATCAGTTGATCGACACCTGGGCAGATGGCCATTTGCTGGCAGCTTGGGTGACTTTGTGGGCCGTGGGTTTTGTGGCTGTGGGCTTATTTGCCGGTGCCACACGTGAACTGGCCAGCCGTTTGATGACGGGCCTGGATGCCTGGTCTGCCCGCTTGGCGCAGCGCCGTGCGGATGAGCGTCTGTGGGCCATCGCCCAAACCGATGCCCGTTTGATGGCAGACCTGCAAGGCGCGATCAACCGCAACGCCGACTTGACCGACATCTTGGGTCAGAACAGCACGCAAAGCCAAGCCGCCAGCATCATCCGCGAGCGCCTCAACTACATCTGAGCATTCATCGGGTATCCATGCCCGTTGAGCCAAGTTGCTTTATGCTGTTCCAGGTTTTGACTGATTAATTCCTGGAGCCACAGCATGAGTTCTCAAAAACTGGGTAGTGCGGCATTGGACCGCATGCCTCCTATTCCCGATGCCGACATGACCCCTACCCAAAAGGCGGTCATGGCCGAAATCGCTGCGGGTCCGCGCGGCCCCATTGGCGGGCCCTTCATCCCCCTCATGCGCAGCCCGGAGTTGATGAACCGGGTGCAAAAGGTTGGCGAGTATCTGCGCTTTCACAACACCATGGGATTGCGCAATTCAGAGTTTGCGGTTTTGGTGGTGGCGCGTCACTGGGGGCAGCCGATCGAGTGGGCGATTCACCGCACCATCGCCGAGCGCGAAGGTGTGTTGCCCGCCACCTGCGACGCCATCGCCCAAGGCCGTCGCCCTGACAACATGACCGCCGATGAGACCTTGATTTTGGATGCCCTGGAGGAGTTGCGGGCCAACCGATGCTTCAGTGACGTCACCTACGACCGCGTCCGCCAGCGTTTTGGTGAGCAAGGCGTGATCGACATGGTCGCCCACTATGGCTATTACAGTCTGCTGGCGATGACCATGAACGTGGCCCGAACCGCATTGCCCGAAGGCACCGAGTCCGTCGCTGGGCTTAAGGCCTTTCCGGGCTAAAGACCTTCTGAGCAGAAAAAAACCGCCCGGGTTTGTGGCCCGAGCGGTCTCCAAATAGCCTGTGGCCCGGTGGGGCCGTGGGTACTTAAACGGCAGCCAAACGGCTTTCCAACTGGGCTTTGGTCTTGAGCAAGGCCTGGGGCATGTGATAGGCCAATTGCTGGAAATGGGTGTTGTGCAGTTGGAGCTCTTCGCTCCAAGCGGCTTTGTCGATGCTGGTGACGGTCTTGAACTGTTCGGCAGAGAAGCTGATGCCGTTCCAGTTGATTTCTGCATACTGCGGCGCCACACCGAACAAGGTTTCTTCGCCTTGGGCTTTGCCTTCAAGGCGATCGATCATCCACTTGAGCACACGCATGTTGTCACCGTAACCTGGCCAGACGAACTTGCCGTCAGCGCCTTTGCGGAACCAGTTGACGCAGAACATCGCCGGCAGTGTGTGGCCTGCCGCTTGCACCTTCGCGCCGATGTCCAGCCAGTGCTGGAAATAGTCGCTCATGTTGTAGCCGCAGAAAGGCAGCATCGCGAAGGGGTCGCGTCGCACCACACCTTGCGCGCCAAAGGCGGCGGCGGTGGTCTCAGAGCCCATGGTCGCGGCCATGTACACGCCTTCGGTCCAGTTGCGCGCTTCGGTCACCAAAGGCACGGTGGTCGAGCGGCGGCCGCCGAACATGAAGGCATCGATGGCCACACCCGCTGGATCGTCCCAAGCGGGGTCCAGCGCGGGGTTGTTGATCGCAGCCACGGTGAAGCGGGCATTGGGGTGAGCGGCTTTGGCGCCGGTTTCTTTGGCGATCTGAGGCGTCCAGTCTTTACCTTGCCAGTCGATCAAATGGTCGGGTAGCTTGCCGGTGTCTTTTTCCATGCCTTCCCACCACACGTCGCCATCGTCGGTGAGGGCCACGTTGGTGTAAATCACGTTCTTGTCCAAACTGGCCATGCAGTTGGGGTTGGTGTGGTAATTGGTGCCCGGTGCCACGCCAAAGTAACCTGCTTCGGGGTTGATCGCATACATCTTGCCGTCAGCATGGGGCTTGACCCAGGCGATGTCGTCGCCGATGGTGGTGACTTTCCAGCCTTCAAAGCCGGCAGGTGGGACCAACATCGAGAAGTTGGTTTTACCGCAAGCGCTGGGGAAAGCGGCAGCCACGTGGTACTTTTTACCTTGGGGGTTGGTCACGCCCAAAATCAGCATGTGTTCGGCCAACCAGCCTTGCTCGCGGCCCATGTTGGAGGCGATGCGCAAGGCGAAGCATTTCTTGCCCAAAAGTGCATTGCCGCCGTAGCCAGAACCATAAGACCAGATCTCGCGGGTCTCAGGGTAATGGACGATGTATTTGGTGCTGGGGTTGCAAGGCCACGCGGTGGCGTCCTTTTCGCCCGCGGCCAAAGGTGCGCCGACGGTGTGCATGCAGGGCACAAATTCGCCTTCGGCGCCGAGCACGTCATATACGGCTTTGCCCATGCGGGTCATCAGTTTTTGGTTGACGGCCACATAGGCGCTGTCGGTCAATTCGATGCCAATGTGGCTGATATGCGAACCCAAGGGGCCCATGGAGAAAGGCACCACATACAGGGTGCGGCCAGCCATGCAGCCGTCAAACAAAGGCTGCAGCGTGGCACGCATTTGCGCGGGTTCCATCCAGTTGTTGGTGGGGCCAGCGTCTTCTTTTCGGGCCGAGCAAATGTAGGTGCGGTCTTCCACGCGGGCCACATCGGACGGGTCTGAGCAGGCCAAAAAGCTGCCGGGGCGCTTAGCAGGGTTGAGCTTTTTAAAAGTGCCCGCAGACACCAGATCGGCGCACAAGCGGTCGTATTCTTCTTGTGAGCCGTCACACCAATAGATATGGGCAGGTTTGCACAGCGCGGCCATTTCGGCGACCCAAGCGACCAGCTTGGCGTTCTTCACGTAAGCCGGTGTATTGAGGTTCAAGCCCTGCATCACGGGTGAGTTCATGGGAAAGCTCCAAAGTTTAAAAATCGTTTTTTGGAAAAAGACGGCTGCTCCAGCTTTTTTCAGAAAACGACCCCACTCCGTCACAATAGAGGCACAAATTTCATGTAACCCATCGGTAACCGGACCTGAATTTTAGGGAGTCAAGCTGTGGTGTGCCTTTCAATCGGGTAAATATTTATGCAAAACTTGCATGACGTTATGCGCAAGCCGAGGCGATGGGTCTGTGGGCTCTTGCTGGCTCTGTTCGGCGCAGCGGTACCTGCCCAAGTGGTGGGCGGCCAAGTGGTCAAAGTGGCCGCCGCCAGCAACCTCAAAGGGGTGATGGATGAGCTCACAGCGATGTTCAAGGCCGCCTCCGTGCAAGTCACTTGGGGGGCGTCGGGCTCGCTGGCCCAGCAAATCCGCCAGGGTTTGCCGGTAGCCTTGTTCATTTCCGCAGATGAAGTGCGGGTGGACGAGTTGGTGAAAGAGCGCCAGACGCAGGACGCCGGGCAGCGCTATGCCACCGGACGCCTGGCTTTGTTGGTGCCAAAAGACAGCCGCTTGCCTCTGGACGCGGGCCTTAAGGCGGTGGTGCTGGCCTTGAACAAGCAGGACAAACTGGCCATCGCCAACCCGCAATTGGCGCCCTATGGGATCGCCGCTGTGGAAGCTTTGCGCCATGAAGGCGTCGAAAGCCAGGCTCAAACCCAATTCGTGCTCGGAGAGAACATCGCACAAACCACCAATTTTGTGGTGACTGGCGCCGCCCAGGCGGGCATCACCGCGCTGTCTTTGGCCCAGGCCCCAGAGGTGGCCCAGCGAACCCGCTTTACGCGACTGCCTGCCGAGTGGCATGCACCTTTGCATCAAAAGATGGTGCTCCTGCAAGGTGCCCCTGTGCAGGCGAGGCAATTTCGGGATTTCCTGTTGTCACCCGAGGCCCGGGCGGTGTTTCGCCGCCATGGGTACGATACGCCACCATGATGGACTGGACCGCTGCCAAAGTATCGCTCACCCTTGCCGTACTGACGGCGGGTTTGCTGCTGCCTGTGGGTTTGCTGCTGGCGCGGTGGCTGGCGACGACCCGATGGCCTGGGCGGCCTATCGTGGAAGCCCTGCTGCTGCTGCCCCTGTTGCTGCCGCCCACGGTGCTGGGTTTTTACTTTTTGGTGAGTCTGGGCCGTGGCAGTCCGCTGGGCATGTGGTTGGCGGCTCACGACGTGACCTTGGTGTTCAGCATGCCGGGCTTGCTGGTGGTCAGCTGGTTGGTGAATGTGCCCTTCATGGTGCAGCCGATCCAGCGCGCTTTTGCTGCCGTGCCGAATGCATTGCGAGAAGCCGCTTGGGTTTCAGGATTAGGGCCGTGGGCGACGTTTTGGCGGGTCGAGTTGCCACTGGCCTGGCCGGGACTGGTGGCGGGCGTGGCGCTGACCATGGCGCATACCTTGGGTGAGTTTGGTGTGGTGCTGATGGTCGGGGGCAACATCCCTGGTGAGACCCGCACCTTGTCTGTGGCCATTTACGACCGTGTGCAGTCCTTTGATTTTCAAGGCGCACACACCATGGCCCTGGCGTTGGTAGCGGTCTCGGTTCTGGCCTTGAGCTTGGTGCTGGCCTTTGACCGCACGGGCCAACGCAGCGCCGCGGAGCACAACGCATGAACGGTCTGTCGGTGGATGTTCAGAGCGCCGGTCGCATTCGCCTGAATGCGCAATTTGAATGTGCCGATGGCGAGATGGTGGCTCTGGTCGGTCCCTCGGGCAGTGGCAAAACCAGTATCTTGCGCGCTATCGCCGGACTGTGGACCTTGCCGGGTTTGAGTGGGCACATCCGCGTGCAAGGCCAAGCCTGGCTGGACAGCGATCGCGGCGTAGCCATACCCCCGCAAAAGCGACGAGCGGGCTTGGTGTTCCAGCAGTACGCCTTGTTTCCCCACATGAGCGCCCTGGCCAATGTGGCATTGGCTGCGGGGCCCCAGTGGACTCCCTTGGACATTCAGGCGCTGCTCGATCGCATGGGCCTCCATGGTCTGGCAGAACGCAAACCCGCGCAATTGTCGGGTGGGCAGCAGCAACGAGTGGCCCTGGCCCGAGCCCTCGTGCGCGTCATGTCGCACAAGGCTGAAGCGGGTGGCGTGCTGCTGCTGGACGAGCCGTTTTCGGCGGTAGACGCGCCGACCCGACTGGCCTTGTACCGGGAACTGGCAGCCATCAAACAACAAGTGGCTGTGCCGATGGTGCTGGTCACCCACGATGTGTCTGAAGCCCGGCGTTTGGCCGACCGGGTGGTGATCCTCGATGCCGGTGAAAGTTTGCAAACCGGTGAGCCTGCCCATGTGTTTGCGAGCCCACGCAACGCGCGGGTTGCGCAATTGGTGGGAATTCAAAACCATTTTCAAGGGCGCTTCCATCGGCACGAACCCGGTTGGGGACGCTTGCAGTGGAGTGCGGGCGATGCCGTGGGCTGCTGCTTCAAGGTGGTGGATAAAAACCGCATCGCTGATGCCACCCCGGTCACTTGGGTGCTGAATGGGGAGTTCGTCGAAGTGCACCCGCAAGAGGCGGTGCTGAATGCCACCGACAACGTGTTGCCCTGCGCCATTGAGGAAATATTGTCTTTGGGCGAAACCCGCTTGTGCAGCATGCGACCGCAAGGCCTGGAAGGCGTACTCATCCGTTTACAGCTACCGGGTCAGATGGTGCGCCGCGGCGCCTGGCAAGCGGGCACGATCGTGCAATTGGCGATTGCGCCCCAAGCCCTGCACATCATGCCGCTCAAATAAAGCTGTTCTGCGCTGCAAGCGGACACAAAAAAGCCCGCCAATGGCGGGCCCGGTTAGGTTCAATCGGCTTTGTTCAGGCCATGAACACGGCGATGAAGGCCAACAGGAAAATCAACACTGCACCGGCAGCGGGAATGATCACCGGAATGTGTTTCACCACAGCCTCGACCGGATCGGTGGACTCGTGGGTATCGTGGTGTGCGGACATAAAGACTCCTAACGCTTGAATGAGGGCTATTGTAGCCAAGTTGGGCCGCTGGCGGTCTGAGGCCTCCCGCGCCACCGTCATGGCCTTCACGACATGGTTTTCCCTTGGTTTTCAAAGTAGGCGCTTGACAAGCGGGAATCAGCCGAATTATTGTGAACCTGAATTCATGTTCGCGGTCATCTGTTGAAAGGCTGGCTTGTCTACACGTCCTGTTCTTGCGCTTGTCCCGCTCAGGTCAAAGCCTTCCACGCTGGGCAGGAAGTCGACGGCGGTCAAAGCTTTTCCAGCCAAACAGGAAAGGTCTGAGCGCACACATGAAAAATTGCTCCAAGCCGGACTGGATTTATTGCAAAGTGGCAATTACGAAGATATTTCGATCGCGCAGATAGCAGCGCGTGCAGGTTGTTCGGTCGGGTCTTTTTACTTGCGCTTTCGCAACAAGGAAGCCTTTTTTGAATTCTTGATCGAGAGCATCAGTGAGACCTTGCAAGCAGACGCAAGCGCCAATCTCACTCCCGACAAAGTCAAGCCGCTCACCCTGGCGCAAACGGTGCGCTTTTGTGTAGAACATTATGTCGAGACCAATCGGCAATACGAAAGCGTCATCCGCGCCGCCTTGCAATACAGCATCCATGGCAGTGACGACTGGCAGCCCGTGCGGGACATGGGCTTGATGCTGCAGGCCCACTACATTGAGTTGATTCTCGGCAAGTCAAGGCGAACAGCTCAAGATGAAGCACGCCAACAACTGCTCGTGGGCTTGCAAATCATCAGTGGGCATTTGGTCAACAGCATTGCCCACCCCGTCAACACGCTGCCCTTAGACGATCCGCAGCTCAGCCATTGGCTGTTTGAGGTGGTCATGCACTGCCTCAAGCTTAAGCCGCCCGCACCCGCCTTGCCGAATCAGAAGACCACGCGTCTGCATTCGGCATCTTCCCTTCATACAAACACAACCCGCAGGAGCACATGAATTGAAAGCCGCCGTTTTCCATGGCCCAGGTCAGCCCATGACCATCGAGAACATCGAGATCGATAAACCCAAGCGCAACGAGGTGCTGGTGCGCACCCGGGTCAGTGGCCTTTGCCACAGCGATTTGCATTTCATCGAAGGCAAATACCCCACACCCGTGCCTGCTGTGCTCGGCCATGAAGCCGCCGGCGTCGTCGAAGCGGTGGGCGAAGACGTCACCCACGTCAAGCCCGGCGATCATGTCGTCAGTTGCCTGTCGGTGTTCTGTGGCCATTGCGAATACTGCGTCACTGGGCATCAATCACTGTGTAGCAACACTGCGGTCAAGATGCCCCCCGGCGTCGCCAAGCGCTTGCGTTGGAAGGGGGAGCACCTCAATCAGTACCTCAATCTTTCGTCTTTTGCCGAGCAAATGCTGGTGCATGAAAACGCCGTGGTCAAAATCCGCGAAGACATGCCTTTGGACTTGGCGGCTTTGCTGGGTTGCGGTGTGCTCACAGGCTATGGCTCGGTGGTGCACAGTGCCCGCTTGGAGCCCGGCACCATCGTGGCGGTGCTCGGCTGCGGTGGCGTGGGCCTGTCTACGGTGCATGCGGCCCATCTGGCCGGCGCAGCCCGCATCATCGCCATTGACATCGACCCCGCTAAGTTGGAGATGGCCAAGATTTTCGGCGCGACCGACGGCGTGGATGCCAAAGACCCCGACATGGTCGCCAAGGTCATCGAGATGACGAAAGGCGGCGTGCATTACGCATTCGAGTGCATTGGCCTCAAGCCCACCACTGAAGCTTCTTTCTCCATGCTGCGTCCAAGGGGCTTGTCCACCATTGTGGGCATGATCCCGCTGGGCACCAAAATTGAGCTGCACGGCTTTGACTTTTTGCGAGAGCGGCGCATTCAGGGCACGATGATGGGCTCCAACCACTTCCGCCTGGACATCCCCCGCTTAGTGGAATTCCATATGCAGGGCCGGATGAAGCTCGACCAGTTGGTATCCAACCGGCTCAAGCTGGATCAAATCAACGAAGGTTTTACAGCCTTGCAGCGAGGCGGCATTGCCCGCAACGTGATCGTCTTCGACTGAAGGAGCGATGCATGAAACGACTCCACCACAAAGTCGCTGTGATCACGGGCGCTTGCTCGGGCATCGGCTTGGCCACTACCGAGCTGTTTCTCGCCGAAGGCGCCCAAGTGGTGGCCGCGGACGTACAGGACGAGGTGGGCCAGCAATTGCAAAAGCAGTATCCAGGTCAGTTGCAGTTTGCCCATTGCGATGTGACCCGACTCGACGAGCTGCGCGCCGCCATCGACAGTGCGGCCACGCATTTTGGTGGGCTGGACATCCTGTTCAGCAATGCCGGACGCATTGGCACCATGGCGGGCGTTCAAGCGTTCAATCCAGAGGCCTGGGACGACACCCAAAACCTCTTGCTGCGCTCAGTGGCTGCAGGCGCCAGCTACGCCGTGCCCCACATGGTCCGGCGCGGCGCGGGCGCCATCGTCAACACCTCTTCGATTTCGGCTTTGCAGGCGGGCTATGCGCCGCTGGCTTATTCGGTGGCCAAGGCGGGCGTGCTGCACTACACCCGTGTGGCCGCGGCCGAACTCTCGGCATTGAACATTCGCATCAACGCGGTGGTCCCAGGCTTCATTGCCACGCGCATCTTTGGCGGATTGTTTGGCATGGACGCACAGGCCTCTCAGGACCTGGCAGAACGTGTGCGCGACCACAGCAGCGCCGCCAACCCGATTGGCCGCTCGGGCGATCCGAAAGACATTGCCGAGGCGGTGCTTTACCTGGCCAGTGACGCCGCACGCTTTGTCACGGGCACCCACATCACGGTGGATGGGGGGATCACCATGGGGCCACGCCACAGCTGGGACCCCCACACCACCAGCCCCATGAGCGAAGCCCTGGGCGTGACGCGCGAGCAGATCGAAGCCATGCGCAAGTCAAGCCCCACTTGAATGTATTCAGAAAGATTTCACCCATGTCCCAAGTCCATTTCATCAGCTTCGGCGGTGTGCGCCGCAGCATCGAGACCACCGTTGGCGAGAACTTGATGCGCGCGGCCACCGACAACGGTGTGCCTGGTATCGATGGCGATTGTGGCGGCCAGTGTGCCTGTGCCACCTGCCATGTGTTCGTATCTGCGCCGTGGGCCGAGCGCTTGCCGGCCATGCAGGCGAAAGAGCACGACATTCTCGAATTCACCAACGAGCGCCGCGAAACCTCGCGGCTGGCCTGCCAGATCATCATGACCCCAGAGCTCGACGGCATCGAAGTCCACATGCCCGAAGGCCAGCACTGAGGCTGGTGGATCCCATTTGGCGCACACAAGGAACCCCAATGAAACTCTCACATACTGAACTACAGGCAGCCGCCCGCGCAGAAGCCTTTGCCATGCCGATCGAACAAATCGACCCGGCCACGGCCGATTATTTTGAAAACGACACGGTCGGGCATTACTTTGAACGTCTGCGCCGTGACGATCCGGTACACCACGCCCACAGTCCGCTTTTCGGGCCCTACTGGTCGGTCACGCGTTTTCAGGACATCATGCATGTGGACACGAACCACGGCATCTTCTCTTCGGACTGGAGCCAAGGCGGCATTGCCATTTCTGAGCCACCTCCGGGCGAAGCGCCACTGCAAATGTTCATCGCCATGGACCCACCGCGACATGATGTGCAACGCAAGGCGGTGCAGCCTATCGTAGCCCCCGGGAACTTGGCGAATTTGCAGACGCTGATCCGCGAGCGCACCTGCAAGGTGCTGGACGGTTTGCCGCGCGGCGAAAGCTTCAACTGGGTGCAACACGTTTCCATTGAGCTCACCAC
Source organism: Comamonadaceae bacterium (assembly GCA_947454355.1). GTDB lineage: Bacteria > Pseudomonadota > Gammaproteobacteria > Burkholderiales > Burkholderiaceae_C > Limnohabitans_A. The sequence continues at coordinate 4,246 of CANGKR010000029.1, read as the reverse complement.
GCTGATGCTGGCCACCTTGTTTGACTTTCCTTTGGAAGACCGGCATTTGCTGACCCACTGGTCTGACGTGGCCACAGCCAACAAGGACGTGGACCCCAAAGCCCCGACGCGCGAAGAACGCATGGCCGAGCTGCACAAAATGGCGGCGTATTTCACTCGGCTCTGGAATGAGCGCGTGAATGCGAGCCCCGGCTCCGACCTGATTTCCATGATGGCCCACAACCCTGAAACCCGGAACATGACGCCCCAGGAATTCATGGGCAACCTGGTACTGCTGATCGTCGGCGGGAACGACACGACGCGCAACTCCATGACGGGCGGTCTGCTGGCCCTTCACAACAACCCGGCCGAATGGGACAAGTTCCGAAAGGACCCGTCCCTGATCGACAACATGGTCTCGGAAATCATCCGCTGGCAGACCCCACTGGCCCACATGCGCCGCACGGCTTTGCAAGACACCGAATTGGGCGGTAAGCACATCCAAAAAGGAGACAAGGTCGTGATGTGGTACCTCTCGGGCAACCGCGACGACGAGGCTATCCCCAATGCGAGCCAGTTCATCATTGATCGGCCCCGTGCAAGGCAGCACTTGTCTTTCGGTTTTGGTATTCACCGCTGTGTGGGCAACCGCCTGGCCGAAATGCAGCTGCGCATCCTGTGGGAAGAAATCCACAAACGCTTTCCAGTCATTGAAGTCGTGTCCGACCCGGTGCGTGTGCGCTCGTCCTTTGTGCGAGGCTTCACCGAGCTGATGGTGCGCATCCCCGCATGAACTCCACCCACATGCACCCGCTGCCCGCGCAATTGGATGTGCTGATCATCGGCGCCGGCATTTCTGGCGTCGGTGCGGCCTGTCACTTGCAGCAGCAGTGCCCAGATAAGCGTTTCGCGCTGGTCGAAGCGCAGGCCGGTTTTGGCGGCACATGGCGAACACACCGCTATCCAGGGACCCGATCGGACAGTGACCTGTTCACCTTTGGTTACCGCTTCAAGCCTTGGCGAGGCAACCCGATCGCTACGGCCGAGCAGATCCTGAAGTACATGGACGAGGTCATCGATGAACACCATCTGAGCCAGCGCATCCATTACAGCCACCGCGTCTTGTCGGCCCGCTGGTCGTCGCCCGAGGCCAGCTGGCATGTGGAGATTCAGCACACCCCTGCTGAAGGCGACCCTGTCATCTGCCAAGTGCGCTGCAACTTTTTGTGGATGTGTCAAGGTTACTACCGCCACGCGGAGGGCTACACCCCTGAATGGCCTGGCATGTCCGACTTTGCAGGTCGTATCGTGCACCCACAGCAATGGCCGCAGGACATGGACCTGACGGGTCGGCGCGTGGTGGTCATCGGCTCGGGCGCCACGGCCGCGACACTGGTGCCTTCGCTGGCCGGGACTTGTCAACACGTCACCATGCTGCAGCGCTCGCCCACCTGGTTCGCCACAGGACGCAACGCCAATGAACTGGCCGACACCCTGCGTGCTTTGGACATCCCTCACGAATGGACCCACGAAATCGTTCGCCGCAAGGTCCTGCACGATCAAGCCCACATCCAGCAGCGCTGTGTCCAGGAGCCCGATGCGGTGGCGGCAGAATTGCTGGCAGGTGTCAGGGAGGCGCTGGGCCCTGAGCACGCCCATCTGGCTGATGTGCACTTCAAGCCGAGCTACCGACCTTGGCAGCAGCGTTTGGCCTTCGTGCCCAATGGCGACCTCTTCAAAGCCGTACGCAACGACCAAGCCAGTGTGGTGACCGGCCAGATTGACCGCTTCGTGCCTGAAGGTATCCGCTTGAGCAATGGGGACATCGTGCCGGCCGATGTCATCGTCACTGCCACAGGTTTCAACCTCAATGTGCTCGGCGACATTGCTTTCCAAGTCGATGACCAGCCACTGGACTTTGCGCGCAGCGTCACTTGGCGCGGCGCCATGTTCACCGGGCTGCCCAATTTGGTCTGGGTGTTCGGCTACTTCCGCGCCAGCTGGACACTGCGCACCGACTTGCTGGGTGACTTTGTCTGCAAGCTCTTGCAGCACATGGACAGCCAGGGCAAGCGCAGTGTGATGCCACAGTTGCGTCCCGAAGACCAGGGCATGAGCTTGGCTCCATGGGTGCGGCCAGACAACTTCAATCCCGGTTACCTCGCGCGCAGCATGCACCAGTTGCCGCGACAAGGCGATCGTGCGCCTTGGGTGCACCTTCAAGATTACCGCAAAGAAAAAGACGATCTTCCAGTTGCACCGCTTGACGATGGCTCTTTGATTTTCAACTGAACAACTCGCCCCGATTTTCACCACCATAACCAGGAGACACACCATGACCCATGCACTGAATCGCCGCAAGACCCTGCAAGCACTGGGCGCTAGCCTGTTGCCAATGCCCCTGATTGCTGCCGCGCAAGCTGCTTTCCCGAACAAGCCCGTTCGCATCATCGTGCCCCTGCCTGCCAGTGGCGCGGCCGATGTCTCGGTGCGCATGTTGGGTGAGTTCCTGCAACAGCCGCTGGGGCAAAGCATCGTGGTGGAGAACCGACCCGGTGGCGTATACCAGATTGGTGTGCAGGCCGTCGCCACGGCACCTGCTGACGGCTACACCCTGATTCACCTCAATGCCACCATGTGTGCTGTGCAGGCTTCGCTCAAACGCTTTGACATGCTCAAGCAATTCATTCCAGTCGGCTACATGGGCTCGACCGACACCATGCTGTGCATTTCAAATAATGCGCCGTTCAAGACCACACAAGAGATGATTGCTTGGGGCAAGGCCAACCCCGGAAAGATCAACTACGGCTCAACGGGTCCGGGCTCGATGGAGCACTTGAGCATGGTCAGCATCATGCAACGTGTCGGCATCACAGGGAACAACATTCCCTTCAAAGGCGGTCCCGATGGGGCTTTGGCCTTGGCCCAAGGGGAGATTCACGCCATGGCATTGGCCGCGCCACTGATCATCCAGTTCAAAGATAAATTCAAACCGATCATCGCCCTGTCGGAACAACGCATCCCCTTCTTGCCTGATTTGCCCACAGCCAAAGAGCAGGGCATGGACATCCCCACGGTGAATTACTGGGGCGGTCTGGCGGCCCCAGCGGGCACGCCCGCGTCGGTCATCGAGACGCTGGAAAAAGCCATGAGCGTGGCCGTCAACAACCCTGCCTTGGTGCAAAAGTACGTGCCGCTGGGGCTGATGGCTAAATTTGCCGGCAGCGCCTCGTTCAAAGCCACCATCGAGAAAGACCTGCAGTGGCTGGGTGAAGCCGTGAAGTCGGCCAATTTGCAATTGAGTTGAAGGTCTGGCCATGAACACCTATCCGGATCCGGCCTTGCTGCACCCCGGCAGCATTGCGCCTGATATTCATCAGCGCAATGCGCAAATTGCCCAGGCCATGGCGGCCTTGCCGGAGTGGTGGATCATTGGCCCGCCTGCTTTTCGCCAGAACCAACGTGCGGGGGCCGGCGTGTTCCCGCCTGTGGTGTTCAGCGACCGTGCCACTACACGGACCATCACATCCGATGCCGGTCCCTTGCGGTTGCGAGAATTTTTGCCCGCCAGCGGCCAACCCCGCGGCGTTTACCTCCACATCCACGGTGGTGGTTGGGTCATAGGTGGCGCCGACATGCAAGACACCATGCTGTTGACGCTGGCGGACCATGCGCAAGTGGCCGTGGTCAGTGTGCATTACAGACTTGCACCTGAGCATCGTTACCCCGCAGCCCCTGACGACTGCGAAACCGCAGCTTTGTGGTTGGTCGAACACGGCATGACCGTCTACGGGTCTGATCGATTGATCATTGGCGGCGAATCGGCCGGCGGGCACCTCAGTGCAGTCACCCTGCTGCGACTGCGTCAGCGTTTGGGGCATTGCCCCTTTTCAGGTGCCAACTTCAATTTCGGCTTGTTCGACATGAACTTGACGCCCAGTGCGCGGGCCTTTGGTGACGAGCGGCTGTTTTTGCGCACCATCGACATGGTGCAATTTCGGGATGCGTTTTTGCCGGGTGCACACAATTTGCATGACCCGGACATATCGCCACTCTATGGCGAACTTCAGCACCTGTGCCCTGCTTTGTTCACCATCGGCACGCGGGATGCCCTCCTCGACGACAGCCTGTTCATGCATGCCCGCTGGTTGGCGGCCGGCAATGCCGGTCAACTCGACGTCTACCCCGGTGCGCCCCACGCCTTCTTCCGTTTGGGTGATGCACACACCCAAAGCTCCATGGCACGACAAATTCAATTCATCGCCAG